>NZ_JBEXNO010000068.1:0-24774 GCF_040611175.1 Streptomyces sp. NPDC003036
ACAGATCAAACGCAAGGCACCAAGGCCAGTCGTAGCGCGAGTCAGACCACCGCCCGGAGCGGCACCCGAACATCCTCACAGTCATAGCGGGTGGCGACAGACCTGAACTGCTTGAGCTTTCCGATGGCCCGCTCTACAGTATTGCGGTTTTTGTACCGTGCCTTGTCGAAGCCCGGAGGGCGTCCGCCGCGTGAACCCCGACGCAGGCGGGCGGCCTTATGGTCCCTCTTCTCCGGAATCACGTGTCGGATACCGCGCCTGCGGAGGTAGGCGCGGATCGCGCCATTGCTGTACGCCTTGTCGGCGGAGACGCTGTCCGGGGTGCGGCGGGGGCGCCCGAGCCCCGCGCGGGAAACGCGGATCTTGTCCATAACCGGTTGGAACTGGGTGCAGTCCGCCCGCTGCCCCGGCGCGATGAGCAAGGACAACGGGCGGCAGCGGCCCTCCGCGGCAAGGTGGATTTTGGTGGTCAGTCCACCGCGGGAACGACCGAGGGCCTCGCCTGACGCACCGCCACCTCCAGCAGGAGCCGCAGGGCTATGTGCGTGCGCAGGTGAAGTGATCTTCGTGTCGCCCCCTTTGAGACATCTGATGGCGAAGGCGGCGGTTTCGTGGGTGCGCCGGCGGCGTGCTGGTGCGCCCGCACGCAGGTGGAGTCGACGTTGACGTGCCAGTCGATGTCGCCCCGGGCATCGGCAGCGGCCTGGACGTGCTGGAGGAGCCTCTCCCAGGTGCCGTCGGCCGACCACAGCAGGTGCCGCTTGTGGATGGTCTTCCACGGACCGAAGCGTTCGGGAAGCTCGCGCCACTGCACCCCGGTGCCGAGCCGGTGAATGATCCCGTTGATCACCTGGCGATGGTCCCGCCACCGGCCGCGTCGGTTGTTGCTCACCGGCAGCAGCGGCTCCAGCACGGCCCACTCAGAGTCTGTCAGATCCCCCCGGCTCATCATGAACGGAACAACGAGCGATGCGACACAATCGGCACGGTCAGACCGACATGTGAACGGATGCTTCCGGCCGCCCACGGTGCTGGGACCATTCCGGCGCCAGAATCGACATCACCGCCGCGTCCACCCGCTTGCCATCCCACAGCAACGCATCGCGCAGTACTCCCTCGGCGACGAAGCCCACCTTCTCGTAGACGCGGCGAGCCCGCGGATTGAACGCGTAGACCTCCAGCGAGATGCGGTGCAGACCCAGTTCCTCGAAGCCGTATCCGACGATCAGCCGGGTCGCCTCCGTCCCTAGACCGTGCCCGTAGGTGCCGGGCACGAGGCAGATACGGAAGCTGCAGCTTTCGTTGCCCGGGTCCCACTCGTTGAGCACCGCCTCGCCGATAACGTTCCCCGTCGCCTGCTCGACCACGGCAAGATCCAGCCGGTCATCCTGGTACCCGCGCGTGTCGTACCAGGTGCGTATCCGCGCCTCATCGGGCTCGCCGTCGTCATGGCTGCCAGTCAGCCGTGACGCCTCGGTGTCCCGGAACATCGGCAGCAGCGCGGGCACATCATCCACCGTGACCGGCCGGAGCAGCACCCGCTCCCCCCTCAGCGTGGGCTTGCTGAGAAAGTCGGGGCGCGGAGCACTTCGAACCTGATCAACCATTGCCGCATTGTGTGCGACCTCCCCGCTCGGTGTCCTCCCGTTATTCGTCACACGACCAGGTCACCTCTGATCAAGTTGCCCCATGATCGGGGAGACAGCCCCTAGCGGCACCGGTCTCGCAAGGCGCCTACTCACACGCAGACGTTGGTGATGCTCGGCCGATGAACGCCCCCAGCCTCTGCGGCCCACGCTGCCCGTCGCGCTCACCTCGATCGAATTGTGCGGACTCGTGTGGATGACGGACCCGATCCCTCCGGCATCGGGCCCGTAGCCCGAGCCGCGGGCATCACTACTGCCAACGAAGGTTGGAGTACGCCGCGCGGCCGGGCTCCTGGGTGGCTGGGCGGCCACACCGCGGTGACCGGAGCATGCGGAAGGACCCCGGGGTTGCCGGGGCCCTTCCCGCCGAGGGCGGCGTTACTGGGTCAGCGCCCCGACCAGGGCCTTCGTCGCCTCTCCGGCGGCGCCGACCACGGCCGTTTCCAGTGCCGGGCGGATCGACCGTACGGCGCGCTTGAGGGCGTCCACCCAGGCGTTGTTGCCCCGGGCGTGCTGCGGCTGCTTCTTCCCCATGTTGACCTCGCTGGGGTTGGGGGAGCCCTCTGGGCTCCGTTCAACCCTTCGCCGGGGAAGTGGTGCTCTTTACAGTACGGACCTCACGTGATCTCGATCACGTTCACTTCCTCAGGCCGGGGCGTGGTTACCTGCTCGTCGGGCGCAGCAGCGGGAGGCGGCACGGCGAGTTCGCCGGCGATCACGGTTGCCTTCGATTCGAGAGCGACAGGTCCTTCGAAGTCGGCCATCATCTGGTCGATGAACGTCTCCAAGACGGTCCCCCGCGCGGCCTCTTCAAGCGGCGCGTCATCGCGCGCGAGCGCTCGCATGGCGGCGATGACCTTCTCGCTCTCCTCAGAAGAGGGGTCGTCGCCCATGTACTCCCACGTGGAGGCGTATGACTCCTTGCCGCGCACGCGGCGGAGCATAACCAGGTAGGCGTCAGGATCCTCCATGGCCTCCTCCGCTTCGGTCGAGAACGCGATCACGGCCTCGACGACGCGGACCATCTGCCGCGCCTGCTCCTCGGTGATGTCGCTGGGCTTGAGGATCTGCCCGGTCGAGTTGGAGTCCGTGTAGAAGCCGCGCATCTTGTTCTTGTTGGTGCGCCGAGCGTCTCTGAGGGACTGCTTGAGCAGCTTCTCCACGCTTTCTGGGACTTCGTCGCCCACCACACGGAGGACGAAGAAGGCGCAGAACGCCTTGGCCTCGTGGCTATTCATGGCCGCGCGGAACGCGTCCTGAACGGCCTGTCGCTGCTCATCGGGCCAGACGAGGATCGAGTTGCACAGGATGCCCTTCCCGGCCTCTTCAAGGGCCAGGGCGGCGTTGGAGAAGGCGACCGGCCAGACGCTGACGTCGAGGACGGCGCGAGCGGCGAGCAGATGCTGTCGGGCGTGCTTGTACGCCTCGGCCGCCAAGGTGATGAGGATCCGGTCCGTCTTGTCCGGGTCGGGGAGCAGCGTTGCCATCTGATCACTGTGGCAGGGGGCGTACTTCGCTGCACGAGGTTTCTCCGCCCGGGTCAGAACAGGGCGGGTTCCTGGGGCTCGTCGACGCTTGGCGCTGCGAGCTCGTCCACAGGGATCTCCATCTGCCCGTACGGCAGGTCCACGATCTCCAGCGACCCGCCGCACGAGACGAGGGCGTCGTACCGGGCCCGCATGCTCGGCGGATCGTGCCGCCACACCCGGCTCCTGCTGAGGCGTCCGGCGACCGGACCGGCGGCGACCTCGCGATCACACCGGGGGCACTTCACTCGCGGCAGCTTCATCACCCGCAGTGGGGCGGAAACCGCAGGGCGCTGTCCGGCTGTCAGGAGAGCTGGCAGGAGCCGTGTTCGGGACAGTGGTCGCTGGCCGGGAACCCCTGCCGCCGGTACCGAAATTCCGCTCCCCGTTTGCTCAGAACGCGAGAGGCTGAGCCCGTACGACTCGGAGCCGAGGGAAGACTGGAGTGCCCCGATTTGATCATTCTTGACGCGAACATCCTCAAGGGGACCTCTCTGCGGGGTCCTGCTGCGGACGTGCTCCGCGCCATCCGAGCGACGGGGGTTGAGCGTGTGGCTGCGCCATGGATTGCCGTGGAGGAGATAGCGGCACAGCAAGCCCTGGCTTACCAGGAGAAACACAACGCGGCCATAATGGCCGTGGAGGCCCTGCGGAAGGCCACGCCCTGGGCGCACGTCGCCGACCCGTGGAGGTGGCCAGCTGAGCACGTGCGTGAGCACTGGCGGGAGCGGTACTCGTCCATCGCGGAGGTCATCGAGACGTCCCCAGCCGCTTACCAGCAGGCCATGTTCCGGGAGGCGAACTTGATTGCCCCCTGCAAGACCAGCGGTAAAGACAAGATCGGTGCCCGGGACGCCGCAATCTGGTTGACGGCGGTCGAGTACGCGCGGGCCCATGAGCAGGAGACCGTGTACTTCATCAGCAACAACCCTACGGACTTCGGGGACGGCACCTCGTTCCCGGCGCCGATGGACCAGGACATTCGCGGCATGGAGGACCGGTTCTTCCTGTTCACATCGCTTGACGGCATTCTGACGAAGTTCGCCACGGAGCTGGAGGCCGGGGCCGAGGACATTCAAGGGCTCCTCGACACTGGGGAGTCCCGCGCGGCGATCCTCCAAGCGGCCCGGGCAGCCGCCAGCCGCTACGGGGCGGTCTGGGGCGCGCGCATCACCAGCCTCATAGATCCTCGAGATAAGGACGGGCTATGGGCAGATGTGGTCTCCCCTTGGCGGCCTACCAATGTGGCGCTGAGCAAGGTGCTGGAGGTGAGCGGCCGCGAGGTTGGTGGTCACCACTGGTTCACCGCTTGGGTGCGGTGGTTGCTCACCGAGGGCAAACCAACCCGAGCCTTGCCGAGCGATCGTTTGGCGTACGCCTGGGAGACTCGAGTTCTGTTGAGTACGACGGCGGACAGGTCCCTGACGGTCCTGGACTTCAGGCGTCCGGGGCCCATCGCGCCGGAGGACGTCCCCGGGTTGCCGCGGGAGGAGAACCAGGCCGCAGACCCCCCGATCGTGGCCGCGGCAATGCGGAAGCTCTTTGGAGACAAGGAAATCCAGGCCGGCCTGGTACGCCTCGCCGCGGCGTCGGCACCCGACCTCACGCCCTTCGAGGAGGCGCTTGGCAAGGCCTTCAGCGACGGCCAGCTCCTCGAGACCCTCCGTGCCATGCGGATCGACGAGCCCGAGGAGGAGGCATAGTCGCGCTCCCAGCACGTGCGGCACCCCACTGAGGGAGCCCGACCAAGTCGGGGTTCTTTCACCCTCCCCCTGCGCGGACCTACCGTGGGGTCATGAGCGGTCTGAAGGTCGCCAAGCTGTAAAGCGACGGGCCGGGGTAGGGCCTATGGCGTAGGCGTGCGCGCCGTGCGAGTGTCTTCTCGGGTGCTTCGTGATGTGGCACCCACCTAGGTCGTGTAACGAGTGGATCTTGGGCTGTGATGATCACGGTTCATGGGTCGGGGAGGTCTCATCAACGAGAAGTGGGTGGTGCGGGAGCCGTTGTTGCCGGAGGGTGATTACGGTGTCGTGCTCCGCCGAGGGAGGCAACTACCCGGGTGCGCTTTGTCGTCCTATGGACATGACAGTGAATCCTGAGCGAGCTGCCATCAGACCGCCAAGCTGGCCGCACTGCGGTCACGGCGCCACTTCAGAGGCTCCGGTAGGCTGCCGCGGCGTTCGGGTTCTCGACTACACCTCGTGCCTTTTTCACCTAGACGAGGCCGACCGCACCGCCTACTTTGCGTCCCTGGCGGCAGGTGCCGATGTCGACCACAGCGGCACATCCTTCACTGAGGAACTGCTGCGCCGACTACTCGATGCCTTGCGTGACCCCACGACCGGACAGTGTCGTTTCGGGCGCGCCCAGTTCAGCCAGGCGGTATTCTCTGCCACCGTCAGATTCACCGAGGTGACCTTCTCCGATACTGCCTATTTCGACGCGGTAAAATTCACCGGCGACGCCTGGTTTGACGGAGCCACGTTCTCTGCCACTGCCTGGTTCGACAAGGCGAACTTCACCGGCGACGCCCGGTTCGACAAGGCCACCTTCACCGGTGTGGTCTGGTTTCAAGAGACGACCTTCTCTGCCAACGCCACATTCATCCAAGCGACCTTCGTGGACACCACCTTGTTCGCCGGAACGGTATTTTCCGCCACGGCTGCGTTCGACCAAGCTCGGTTCGAATCAGCTTCGCATCTGGGACCGATCATTTGCGGCGGCTGGGTAACTCTGGATAGTGCGGTGTTCGGTGCGCCGGTATCGATAGACATTGCCGCACGGACGCTGACTCTGCGGCGCACGCGGTGGGAGTCCACGGCTACGCTATGGGTGCGCTATGCCGAGGTGCAATTGACTCAGGCAGTGTTGGAGTATCCGGTCACCCTGGCGCCTGCCCTGGCTCCCTTCACGGACTTGCGGGACAATCCTTTGTCCGAGGAAGTGCTGGCAGGCCGGGACCCAGGCGTACGAGTGACGATACTCACCGGAGTAGACGCAGCGCACCTGGCGCTGATGGACGTGGACCTGTCCGGCTGCCTGTTCGCCGGAACAGTGCACCTGGATCAGCTCCGCTTGGATGGCCGCATCACCTTCGCCAGACCGCCAACGGGGTGGCACCGCCGCGGGGTGGTGCCGCTGCGGTGGTCTCGGCGGCGCACCCTTGCCGAGGAGCACCACTGGCGCGCTGCTACGGCCAGCCAGCCTGCCCCGGGACAGCCAGCTGCCACGGGCGGGTGGGAGGCCAGTCGACACCACCCGGGCCCCAGGGGTATCCCGGGCCCGGAGACCATCGCTGCGGTATACCGGCAGTTGCGCAAAGCTTTGGAGGACAGCAAGAACGAGCCCGGGGCGGCGGACTTCTACTACGGCGAGTGTGAGATGCGCCGCCACGACCGCACCGGCACCCCCTTCGCCGAACGTGCCCTGCTTGCCGCGTACTGGGCGGTCTCTGGATACGGGCTGCGCGCGTCTCGCGCGCTGACATGGCTGGCTTCGGCGATGACTGCCACCGTGGCAATCATGATGCTGTGGGGCCTGCCCACCGAGGCCCCGAAGCCAACTGTCACCGGGCGCCAGGTACAGGCTGGGCACACGCTCACCTTGGTCACCGACACCCCCGCCCCGGTCAATCCCACAGGTGCATGGTCCAAGCGTGTCACCACCGAGCGATTCGAGAAGGCTTTACGGGTGGTGATCAACTCAGTGATCTTCCGCTCCTCCGGCCAGGACCTGACCACCGCCGGCACATATGCCGAAATGACATCCCGTCTCACCGAGCCTGTTCTTCTCGGTCTAGCCGTCCTGGCCGTACGCAGTCGCGTCAAGCGGTAATGGACCCAAAGGTGGCAGTCCCCACTCGCTGTTCGTGGTGCTTGTCAGTGGCTGCCCGGCAGCGTGTTTCCGGGCTGAGGGCGCCCACACGGATTTACTTGCTGATGCGCTGGCCGTACACCCCTGGACAAGAACGGCACCATCAGCCCCGCCCCGTAGAAGCCGAAGCCCCGGCCACCGCTGAAACCCCCGCGCCTGCACCTGGTTGATGATCAGGTTCCAGCAAGCGTGACACCGTCAGAGCTGTTCTGTCCGATGGCGGGCGCGGGAATCAGGACCGCACCGCGGCCAGCCATGTACGCCTGCCTCATCCTGGCCCGGGAGCTCCGCACGGTTCAGTGCTGGCAGCGGGGTGACGGTTTCCCCAGCGGTCACGCCGCCAGAGCAGTGAGAGCGGAGCGCCGTCCAGCGGACGGTGCGCAGCGCAGCCATGCCGGTGCGGGCGGAACGGTTGCGCGGCGGGGACTCCGCCTGCCCGGAGATTTCCGGCGGACCCAAGGGCCGGCATGCAAACGGCCGGCGCCCAATCCGCCGAAGCGGGTGGCAAGGGCGCCGGCCAACCGAAAACACACACTCCGCGGGAGAACCCGAGAGGCGGTCTCGTTAGTGAGTGTATCGGCCCGTCACCACATTCGGTACGTCCTTCCTTGCCGGTGATGACGCAAAGGGGTTATTGTTGTCTCGCTGGTGTGTCGTGGCAGCACGCCGGCATCGAACACACACCTCACGCAAGGAGCAGGTCATGCCCGTCTATCTCGCCCGGCGAGATGCCGACCACCACGTCCAGGAGATCGGAGCCCCCGCCGTCGTCGACGCCGCCGAGCTCGCCGCCTGCGACAGCGCGCAGCTGGTCTGGCCGGCCAGCGCCGCGGCCGCGTCCGCCGAGCTCGCCGGGCTCGCCCGCGACCTGGCCGACGCCGATGTCATCGTGCAGTGGCACCCCGACGGCCTCGTCCTGCCGGACCTCGCCTCGGGCCCGGGCGACACCGCCGGTATCCGCGTCCGGGCCACCGGCCGCGCCCCGCATGCCCTGTACGTCATCACCGCCGCCGCCCTGGTTCCGCTCACCCACGCCGCCGGCGCCCTCGCCTTCCTCCAGCCGTTCATCGACGCCGCCGCCCGCAGCTGCGACGGATGCGGGGCCGAGCCCGGCGAGCCGTGCCTGCCGAACTGCCTGCCGGACCCCTCGACCACCTGAATCGCCCGCTCCGGGCGGGGCGCTGACACCGGTGCCCCGCCCGTCCCCTGATGGAGATACGAAGAAGATGATTCGTGCCGGACGCCTGAAGTACGCGCAGACGATGGCCGAGCTGGCTGCCGCTGTCGGCAAGTCGCTGGGCACCTTCCGCAATACCAAGCCGTACGAGCAGGAGGGGCACCCCGCCCCGATCAGCTCGCCCGATGCACGGGCCAAGCTGTGGGACAGCGAGCAGACGAAGGCCTTTTGGGCCGGCGAGCCCGTCCCCGCCCTGCCGGACGTTGATGACGACGAGGACCTGCTGGACCGCCATGAGGCCGCGGCCGAACTGGGTGTGTCACCGGCCAGCTGGAACAAGTACAAGAGCGACCCGAAACTGACCGAGCACGTTGTCCTGGTTCCGAAGAAAAACGGCACAGAGCACTGGCCGCGCCGCGTCGTGCGCGAGTTCAAGGCCTCCCGTCCCGGCCGCGGCGCCGGCGGCGGCCGCCGCACCGGCAGCGGCGACATGATCCCGCGCGATCAGATTCTGCAGCGGATCGCCGAGCTGCTCGATGACAACCCGGCGATCACGCTCGCCAAGGTCGCCGACACCCTGGGCATCGCGAAGTTCCCCACCGCCCAGGCCGGACTCGCGCAGGTCCGCGGCCGGCGCATCGCCGATTTGGTCGAGGGCGAGCCCGATCTCACTCCGCTCGAGGCCGCCGAGCGCCTCGGCTACCCCACCGTCACCCACCGCGGTGCCGCGACGGTCGCCGAGGCCGAGCTGCGGACCCGCCGTGCACGTCCGTACCTGCAGCAGGTGGCCGACGCCCTGGCCGAGGCCGGCGTCGCCGAGCCGGTCGAGGTCCAGGTGCGCCAACTCGCCGACGAGCACCTGGTGGCCGCCGTCCCACTCACCGCCGACCAGGACTCACCAGCGCTGGTGTGGGACGAGCGGTACGGGTGGCGCACCGCGACCAGCCGTCGCCACCCGATCGGCAAGGACACCGGAACCGCTCCGGAAGGCGAAGGAATCCGCTACCTCGGCAGCAGCATCCGGCCTGAGCCGGCCGAACTGCTAGAGCAGCTCGCCGACGGCTGCCAGGGATCCAAGCGCCCCAAGGCTTAACCCCGGAGAGAGGTTCAGCCGGCCCGCGGGTAGCTCGCAGCCGGCCCCACCGTGCCGGAACCGAAGCGGGCGTTGAGCGCGTCGATGGCCTGCTCGGCGCGCAGCCGGTGCTCCCGGTCGGCGTCGAAAGAGAGCTGCTCGCAGGCCGCGGCCGCGTCCACCAGCTGCTCGCAGCGCAGGGCGAGTGCCCGCACGCGGGCCCGCTGCAGCCCCAGGGACCGGTACATCCCGTACGCCACATCGCGCAGATCGCCGGTGTGCGCAGACGGCCCGCCGGGCAGCTGGCGGCTGCGGTGGATCTGGGTGCGGTCGGCGAAGGTCACCGTCATGGTCACGGCCTTCGCCGCTTGCCGGCGAGTTCGCAGCCGCTCGCCGAGCTCGACCGCCAGCGACAGCAGCGCGGAGCGCACCAGCTCCGGCGCCAGAGTGTCGGTCGGGAAGCGGCGCTGCGCGGCCGCGCTGTGCGGCAGCTCGGCCGGCACCACTCGGCGGCGGTCGATACCGCGGGCCCGCTCGCGCAGCAGCCGGCCGGCCTTCCCACCGAGCACCCGCTGCACCGTCGCCTCCGGCAGATTCGCCAGCAGCCCGATCGTGTGCACGCCGTACGTCGTCAGCGTTCGCTCCTGGGCGCGCCCGATGCCGTGGAGATCACCAACCGGCCGCGGGTGAAGGAACGCCGCCACCGCCTCTGGGCCAGAGCCGACCGCACGCACTCCGCCCCGCCCCGGCTCCCGGGACGCCATCGCCGCGATCGTCCAGTTGGGTCCCACACCGATCGCCACGGGCAATCCGTACAGCGCCAGTGCCCGTGCTCGGATCATCCGAGCCAGCTCCGCCGGATCGCGATCGAAGAACCGCACGCTGCCGGAGACGTCCGCCACAGCAGCGGACGGCGGCAGAGCCTGCACCACTGGGGTCACGTCTCCTACCAGGCCGAGCAGCAGCCGGTACAGACCGGGATCCACGTCCATCGGGCAGCGCAGATGGAGGATCGGTGAACCGGCCCCGACGGCCTGGCCGTGCTGCTCGTCCATGGCGACACCTCCACCCTCACCGCACTCGAACAATAATCGAACGCGCATCGTGCGGGGCACTCCGGCCAGGGCTTGCCCACCTATACCCGAGGCTTGCCCAGCGCCACGTCCTCGAGGCTTGCCCAGCACCCTGACCAGCAGCAACGCCATCGGGTACATGTACCGGTATGGGACGTCTCCACTGGTCCGCCATCGTCGACCGCGCCCGGGCAATCGTGACCGCGTACGGGGAACTGGGCTGCACGCTGCGCCAGGTGCACTACCGGCTCGTCGCCGAAGGACTCATTCCCAACACGGCGCCCACCTACCGGCGTCTGTCCTCCCAACTGGCCCAAGCCCGCCGCGACGGCCACTTCCCCGACCTGATCGACACCCTGCGCGAAGTCCACGTCCCTCCGGCCTGGACCGACGCCTCGGCGTTCCTCGTCGACGTCCCCGGATGGTTCGCCCTAGACCGCACCGCCGGCCAGAGGACCGCGCTGTACGTCGCAGCCGAGAAGGACACGCTGCGCCGCATGTTCACCGAGTGGCTGGCCGACCTCGGCATCCCCGTCCTGGTCGTACGCGGCTTCGGCTCCCAGTCGTACGTGGACGTCGTGCGGGCCCGCACCGCCCGCGACCCGCGCCCCGCCGTGCTGCTCTACGTCGGAGACTTCGACTGCTCCGGCGAGGACATCGAACGCGACTGGACCGCACGTACCGGTTGCTGGTCCCGGGTCGAGCGCGTCCTCCTCACCTACGACCAGATGCAGGCCTACGGACTTCCCGCTGCCGAGGGCAAACGGGACGACCCGCGGTGGCCGGCCTTCGCGCAGCGGTACGGCTTCGACGTTGACCAGCCGGTCCAGTGGGAAGTTGAGGCCCTCGAACCGGCCGAGCTCCAGCGCCTGGTCCTCGAAGCGGTGGAAGCCCACATCGACCGCTCCCAGCTCGCCCGGCAGCTCGCCGAAGAGCAGCGCCAGCGCCGCCAGCTGGCCGACTTCCTGCGCCAGTTCGACGGCTCGGGCGGTTCGTGAAGTCAGGGCAAGCCTGCCGGCGGCGCCCTCGAAGAGGTTGCACCCACAGTTGTCTGCACAGTTGTCTGCACAGGTGGACCCAAAGTTGCACCGGAGGTACTACCGGAGGTGTGAACCCCCCTTTCGTGATCTTGAGCGTTTCGCCTGGTCAGGCCACCTGGGCAAGCCCTTTTTGTACGCCGACACCTCTTTCTCCGCGATAGCCGGAGGAAGAGGCTTGTTGTTCTGACGGGCCGGCGCGGCCTGCTCGCTCTCTCGTTGCTTCTCTCGTCCCTCCTCCGCTTCCCCAGCTCCCGCATCACGCCGGTGCCGCTCGCCCGCGGCCCTGACTGCCTCCCCCTGGTTCTGCTCGTCCGCCGGGCCACCGCTCGGCGAGCAGTGAGCCAAGCGGCGAAACGGGCACGCTCGCAGCGCTCTCCTGCCACACTGAATCCGCCTCGCCGCCTCCCCCGTCGGCGGGGCTCCTGCGTATCTGGTTGCCGCTCACCCCGTGCTGCTGGCGGAACGCGAAACGGCCCCGCCGGGGCGGGGCTGTTTCATTGGGGCCGACTCAGTGTGCGTCCCAGTCGATGCGGCGGCGCTGGGGGCGGGGCGGCTCGCTGCCGGTGCGCAGCGCCCGCTTGAGCGCCGCGCGGTCCCGCTTGTGCGCCGCCCGCTGAAGCCATGTCCGGCTGCCGTCCATAAGGAAGGGGGTCAGCCAGGGCCGCTCCTCGTACTGGAGGTGCGCGGGGCGGTCGTGGAAAGTACGGGCCTTCTCGGGGGCTCCTGTCCGCTGTTGACTTGTTTGAGGTGCGTGTTTCTCGGCCGCCGCCTGGCTGCCACTACCTGGCGACTGACATAACTATATCTGCTATACATCACGAGGTCAACGGGGTGGCCGTGTCGGCATTGCGACCCCCGGAGGTGGCCGCCGAGGTGGGGGAGGCTTCCGGGGGAGATCGAGGCGAAGGGTGCGCTTCCCTTTGTGATGTGTAGAGGATATAGTTGTCTTGTTGGCCGACGGTGGCAGTCGGCCAACACCGAAGACACACCACGTCGCTGGGAGAGCCCGATGTTCAACACGATGAAGCGCACCGCCCGCCAGACCTCCACCCGCACCCTGGTCGACCTGATCCGCGCGATGGACGGCAAGCGGGCCGTGACCATCACCTACATCGACAGCGACGGCGAAGAGTCGGTGCGCACCATCGAGATCCACGACATCCGCACCGCCAACAAGGGCCGTATCATCGTCCGGGCCATGTGCCGGATGCGCGGCGAGATGCGCACCTTCCACCCCGGGCGAATCGTCTCGTACACGATCCACCGGATGCGCTTCGTGCTGGACGCCCCGACCGGCGAAACCCGCTTCACCCATGCTGCGGAGACCGAGGCGGAGCTGATCGCCCTGGAGATGGACCGCGATTACCCGGACCTGAAGCCGCTGGTCCTGGCCGCGTAGGCCGCGTGGTCCGCCCCTCACCGGGCGGGCGCACCGCCTCGGCCCGCCCCCTTCAGCACTGGGGAGCGGCGGCGCACACCTCCCGCGCCGCCGCTCCCCGAACCTCCCGGAGTCACTCGCATATCCGTCCACGTCCCTGCGTCCCAGCTCGCCCATGCCCGCCCCGCTCCGGCGACACCTGCCACGTTCCACCTCAAATGCCCCGCCGTCCTCCCCTACGGGCTGAGCGCCGACAGTACGGCGAACCTGAGGCTCCTGGCGCTGATCGGATGGCAGCCCACTGGCAATCGTGATGAATGCGAGGTATAGTTGTCTTGTCGGTCGGGGCGTCCCGCTGACATGTTCCCCTCGAACCTAAGGAGCACTCCATGGCCGTCACCTTTCGCTTCCAGGTCCGCTCCGCCCGCATCGGTGCGTACGTCGTCGACACCCGCACTGGCCAGACGTGGGTGGGGCTCACCACCGTTGGTGCGCGGCAGCTTGCCGACCATTTCAACCGTCGGGCCCGTTAGGGCCCGGTAGCCGGGGGCGGGCAGACCGCCCCCGGCCGACTACGTGACGCACTCGCAGCGGTGAGCCTGGGGACGTGCGTCTGGACCTCGAGCGCGCCTTGGCGGCCTGCTGCGAGTGCCTGCTTGGATCGGCGACGGCGAGCAGCATCTGAGGTCGGTCGGTGAGCGGCTGGGACGAGGTACCCATCTGAACCGTCGTGGAGCGCCTTAGGTGCCCTACGAGCGCACCGTCATCAAGCTCTACAAGGGGCTGGGGGAGTTCCCGGGGTCCGCGGCCGTGCGGTACCGGGCGGGTCGCTGGGCCTAGTGGCTCCGCAGGGCCCGTCTCGCCCGGTAGGGCCCAGCCGGGGGCGGCCTGCCTGCCCCCGGCCCTGCGACCACCGCGGTAGCAGTGGTAGCCGCCCACCGAACACACGCACCGGAAAGCTTCACCGTCCACGGCGACACCCAGGCGGCCGCCGTCGACCTGGACCCCGACTATCGCGACCCCTCCGGCGACGGAGCCCCGCACGTCGTCCTCGCTGCCTGACCGCCCCTCCTGCGCCCCAGTACGGCACCGCGCCGCGCCGGGGCGCACCTGTCTGCCGGGCCAGCCGCCCTGACCCCCTGGCGACCGCTCGTCGATGCGCTGGGCGGTACGCGGCGGCGGCGGGCCGGCCATCCCCCAAATGGCAGCTGACCTCGGAAAACGCCGAGAGGAGATCGGTGTCGATACCCCGAATGTGACTCGCGAATGGTATAGTTGTCTTGTTGGTCGGCGGTGGCAGTCGGCCAACACCGAAACCCACACTCCGAACAAGGGGACAGCTATGCCCGCGACCGCAACGGCCGTTGAGACCTTCGCGCTCTGGGTGTCGCCCACCGGCACGTTCCGCCTGCTGTACTGGAACACCATCACCACCCCGCAGCGCGCACTGTGCAGCGATGCCGTTCTGCCGATCAGCGTCACCGGCGAGCTGACCATGTGGGCGGACGAATGCGCCATTCCGCTGGGCCGCCCGCGCAACGCGCACGCCTCGGAACTGCTGCTGGCCTACCAGTCGCATCCCGGCGTGCACTTCGGTGACGTCGTCTTCACCGGCGCCACGGACCCCAGGACCGACACCGTCCACGGGCTCACCGAGGACCAGGCCCTGAGGCTGCTCGATCTCTACCTGTTGCGCATCAATGCCCGAGTACCGGGCGCGCGGCGCCGCTGACACCAGGTCACCACGGACCCCGGACATGAATTCCGGGGTCCGGCCCTCCGGATAACAGAGAAAGGGAAATCCATGAAATACACGTTCGTCGGCGACTGGTACGACTGCTGGGATCTCGCCTCGACTTTCGCCGTCGTCGCCGAGGGAGAAAGCCTGGACGAGGCGAAGCAGAATGCGGCCGAGGCCGTCCTTGAGCACTTCCCGCACCGCGCCGAGGGTGAGGACGGCGAGACCCCCGAACCCCTGTGGGGCGGCGACAACGGCGCCTACGTCGTCGCGGCCTTCGAAGGGGACCTGAGCGCCCAGGTCATCGAGAGCGCGACATTCGAGCTGATCGCATGACCGCAGCAGCCGCCCAGACGTTCACCGTCATCGGCCTGACCCTGGACGTCGACTGCACCGAGCTGCTCATCGCCGCCGTCCTGTCCGGCCCGGTCGCCGACCAGATCGAGCTGCTCTCCACCAGCGAAGCCGACTTCACCCGCTGGGCAGAGGAGTTCGACGCCCCCGACCCCGACACGGCAGCCGCCCTCGCCTACGAGCGGTGCCGCAGGGGGGACAACGAGAACTGATCCCACGGGGCGCAGCCATCCGGCTGCGCCCCGTACCTCTCCGGCCCACGTCGGCTCCGCCCGGCAAACGGGTTGGCCGGCCGGAGCCTCGCCGAAGCCGCCGGCCCCCGCGCTGCCGCCCGCGGGAGCCCGGGCGCAGCGGTCGGCCGGCAGCACCCGTGGGGGTGCAGCACCCTGCTCTCTCCCTGGGGGCGGGGCGCTGCGCCGTCCGTGCCGCCCGGTGGGGCGCGGTCCACTGCGTTCCCCGCGCCCCACCTCGCTGCGTGCCAGGCGCTCCGCTGCGCTGCGGCCCGGACCGAGCGCTGCGCGCTCGCACGCACCGGGGGCCCGGCAGCCGGTCGACGGGAGGCTGTGCGCCCCGCTCCCTCGCTTCGCGCTGCCGTCCCCCTCGCCCCACGGCGCTGCGCGCCACGGGGCGGCGACACGGCCCGCACAGCGCCCCGCCCCCAGGGTCAGAAACCCGCCCCGACCTCGGGAAACGGGCCAGCGAATTGATCCAGAACCCTTGAAATCAATACTCAGAGAATGCATAATTGAACTATGCGGATCGGCGGTGGCAGTCGATCGGCAGCCGAAAGCGCGCACCACGAACCGAGGAGAACCATGCCGAACGAGAACGCTCGCCGTCACCTCTCCGCCTCCCCGGCCTCGGCCCCCGAGCCGGCAATGCCCTACACCGAGGCCGAAATGGAAGACGCCATGGGCTACCTCCTGGCCCGCATGGTGCCCCTCACGCAGCGCACCGGCTGGAAGATCGAAGAGATCATCGAATCCGACATCTTCGGCCTCCTCGCCCTCGCGTACATCGCGGCCCTGCGCACCAACCCGCCGCTCCCCAAGACCGGCCCGGCCAAGGAGCTCGACGCGCTCGCGTTCTCCTACTACGTCCGCATGCTCGCCAGCGACCCCAACGGCTTCGACGACGTCACCGACCTGATCGTCCTCGACAGCATCCAGTGGTGCACCCCCGCGCTCGACACCACCGCCCGGGCCCGCGCACTGCGACTCGTCCAGGACTGACCCAACCCCGGGGCGCAGCCAACACCGGCTGCGCCCCTGCCCGGCCCGCATCGGCAAATCGGTTTCCCGCCGGTGAAAGGACGTTCGCAATAGACGCCAGTGATGAGTATGAGATATAGTTGTCTTGTTGGTCGGCGGTGGCGGTCGGCCAACACCGAGAACACACCTCTGCGAGAACGGAGTCACCCATGACCCGCACGCCCGACGCCCTGCTCATCACCCCCGACGCGGACATCGTCCCCGTCAACCTGCCCGCCGACAGCGAGTCCCGACTGACCGTCATGCGCTCCGTGATCCGCTGCGAGAGGGTGGACGTCGTGGCGCTCACCAGCCAGCTCGACATGTGGCTGGACGACGAAGGGCTCTACAACCACCCGGTCAACAAGCTCGCGACGGTGCTGGCGTTCCGCTTCGGCTTCACCTACCAGGACTACCACGGTCCCGTCCTGCTGACCGGCGGCGCAGACGCCGAGGGCGAGACGGTGCCGCTCACCAAGGACAAGCTCCTGGCGCTGCTGACCAGCCTCGCAGAGGAGCTCTAAGCCGACTGCCGGAGCAGCCGGAAGGCTGCTCCGGCCCCCCTTGCGGCGGGGGAGTGGCACCCCCGCCGCGCCGAGAACACACAGCCTTCCTGGGAGGAACGCAGATGTCCGACACCCTGCTCCGCACCCTCGACCTCATCGAGCCCGGTGACCTGGTCGTCTACCACGGAAGCATCACCGACCGGCACGGCCTGTACCTCGCCAAGCCCTGTGACTGCTTCTACTGCGCCCGCGCCGACTACGTGGGCAGCGATGATGTTCGGTATCAGCTGACGGACCCATACGCGGACGACGTGCACGTTGTCACGCTGCGGTGCGTGCGCCGCCAGTCCCTCACCCGGTCTACGGCCAACGCCTGACCCTAAGCCGCCCTAGTGCCGGAGCAGCCGGAAGGCTGTTCCGGCTCCGTTTGTGAGGGAAAAGGCTGTCGTGCTCTGCCGTACCGCGCGCCCCTGGGCCGCCCTGCCGCTCCGCGCGCCCGGAGGGCGTACCCACCGCCTCCGCCGGGCTGCCGGGCTGCCGGGCTGCGCCGTACGCTGCCGGGTGCGCTCGCCGCCGTGCCCGTAGCCGCGCTGCCGCGCGCGCCGTACCTGCGCCGCGCTGCCGCCACCGCTCCGTACGGCGGCCGCAGCCCGGCCCGCAGCTGCCTGGAGCCGGGCTGCCGCGTTCCGATGCGGGCCCTGAAGGTGCCCGGCTGTCGCCGGGGCCCTGGGTTACAGGGCTCCGGTAGGTCCTGGCGTCGGCTGCGCCGCCGCTGGGCAGCACGCTCGGGCCGGTCGTTGTACCGCGCGCCTAGTCCGCTCCGCCGTGCCTGACGAACGGACTCGTCGCCCGCCGTTCGCCACCGGCCTGCCGCTCGGCTGCCGCTCGGCCGGCCGCCGGGCCGGGTTGGTGCCGTGCCTGCTGTCCGCCACCGGCCCGCCGTGCCGCCCCCGCCGGGCGGTCTCCGTGTGCTGGCCGCGCCTGCTCTTGCTGCTGTCTCGCCGCGCTCCGCCCTCTCCGCTGCCCGTCCTCCGCTGCCCGCCCAGCCGCCCGCTGGTGCGCGCGCCCATACCCCGCCGCTGCGAATGGTGGGGGCTGCTGCGCCGCCTCCGTTGCTCCGTGCGGCCGTTGGCCGTTCCTTCGGCCGGGTCCTCGCCTGTCCGTCCGCGGCGCGCGGGCCGGCGGGCGAGGGCCGCCCCCGCTCTGCTGCGCCTCGTCGTACGCCGCTTCTGGTGGCATCCGGTGCCTTTGAGATTACCGTGTGGTCGGCGAGCCGTCGCGCCGCCGTCCCGGCTTTGCTGCGGCCCCGATCGCGCCGCCGCGCGCGCCGGTGCCGCGCTGCCGCGTCTGGCCGCTCCGCCGCCGTTCGCCACCGGCCTGCCGGCCCGGCTGCCGCTCGGCCGGCCGCCGGGCCGTGCTGGTGCCGTGCCCGCTGTCCGCCACCGGCCCGCCGTCCCGCCCCCGGGGGGTGTCCGCGTGCTGGCCGCGCGCCCGCTCGTGCTGCTGTCGCGCCGTGCTCCGCCTCCTCCGCTGCCCGCCGGCCGCCCGGCCGTCGTACGGTCGCCTCGCCGGCCGTCCGGCCGCTGGCAAGCTCCGGCCAGGTCTTGCTCACGGGCCTCGGGTCTGGCCGGGCGGGCCGCCGCCTGGCCGTGCGCCGCTCGGGACAGCCAGTTGGCGCTAGGTACGCTGAGTGAACATCTGGCCCTGACTATCCAAAACCGGTGATAGTTGGGGCCTTGTTGTGCGTCAGGATCGTGTCGGGCGCGGTCGCTGGTTGGCTCCGGTCCGGGGTTGCGGGGCTAACCC
Source organism: Streptomyces sp. NPDC003036 (assembly GCF_040611175.1). Classification (NCBI taxonomy): domain Bacteria; kingdom Bacillati; phylum Actinomycetota; class Actinomycetes; order Kitasatosporales; family Streptomycetaceae; genus Streptomyces; species Streptomyces sp. NPDC003036. Next base: position 18,440 of record NZ_JBEXNO010000068.1, read on the forward strand.
CGCTCTCCCGCATTGTGTCGTTCGCACCCACCGGTGTCCGAAGTCCAGCCCGGGACCTAAGTGGGTGTTTTTGAACGTCGTCTTCTCAACTGGCAAGGCGCGCCCTCTGCCGAGTCCGCGCCTTGCCAGGAATGCTCAGCACTCATTATCTTGATGTCGAGATTCTTTGGTAGAGGAGCAGATGTGGCTCAGGGAACGCTCGGATACGCCTTGGCTGGCCTGCATCACGTGCAGCTTGCGATGCCTCCAGGCGCTGAGGAACTCTGCCGCGAGTTCTGGGGAGACGTTCTCGGTATGACAGAGCTTGAGAAGCCGCCAGTGCTGGCGGCTCGCGGTGGGTGCTGGTTCCGAGGTGGTGGCCTGGAGGTCCACTTGGGGGTTGAAGAGGGCTTCCGTCCGAACAGGAAGGCGCATCCGGGCATCCTTGTGACCTCGCTCCAGGCGCTCGCCAAGCGGTTGGAAGACAAAGGAGTGAGCGTCATCTGGGATGACAACTTTCCTGGCCACGATCGCTTCTACGCGTTCGACAAGCTGGGCAATCGGCTCGAGTTCCTTGAACCTGTCCGCGACTGCTGACGTCGCGTGATCAGGGCGTCTTCTTCGTCCAGTGGCTGGTGCGATGGGAGCCGCCCGGGTGCTCGGGCCGGTCGCCGTACGCGTGTCTCGGCTTTGAGCTGGAGCGCCGCAACGCCCTCGGCGGCGCCCTCGACGGTGTGCCGCGGCTGATGGTCGTCATCGGCCGGGCCGACGACACGCTAGCGCTGGTGTCGCCGCTCGGTATCGAGGCCAGGCCGCCACGCGTCCGCCGTGCGGCCTCCGCGCGCCGGCCGCTGCCCGTACGGCCTTCGCCGTTCCCGGCCGCCGCGTGGCCGGGGTCCCCGGGCGTCCGCCGTGCGCCCCGCCGCTCTGCTGCCCGTTGCCTGCCGTACGGCCTCCGCGCGCTGGCCGCGGCCGCGTGGCCGGGGTCGCCTGGCCGCCGCTCCGCCGGAGCCGGGCCGACGACACGCTAGCGCTGGTGCTGCTGCCGCCTGCTGCTCGTGCTGGGGCGGCAGCTCGCCTCCGCCGCGCCGGGTGTGCTGTCCGCCGCGGCGAGTGCTGGGGCGCTGCCGTCTCCGCGTGCTGGACGCCGTGCCCGCTGTTCGCCGTGCTTCGCCGTCTCGCGTCTGCCGGCCGTGCCGGGGCGTTGTGTCCGCCGCCGGCCGCCGGCGAGGTCGGCCAGGAGCTGCCCTCCGGCCCTGGTGCCGCCCTGGCTTGCCGTCCGCCGTTCCGCGAGCTGCTGCTCCGCCCCGGCCGGGCGGTGTCCGCGTGCTGGCCGCGCTCGCGCGTGCTGTCGCTGGCCGTGCCCGCCGTACGGCCGGGCTGTGCCCGTCGTGTGGTCGCTGCTCTGTTTCGCCTTCGCCGGGGTCGCGCGTCGCCGCCTCCGCCGTGTGTTCGCTGGCCAGGTTCCCTCCGGCCGGGCCCCTGGCTGCCCGTCGTGGGGTCGCCGTCTCCAACGCGCTCCGCTGCTTCACCCGTGCTGGGGTCGCCAGGCCGCCGCTGGGATCGTCGTACGGCCGCCGGCCCGGTTCGCTGCCGCTGTGCCGTCGGCTGCTCCTCGTGCCAGCGGGGATGCAGACGCCTCGCTGGAGGCCTCCGGACGGTCGCTCGCCAAGCAAATTGACAGCGAGGTGGTCGTCGCAGACCGGCATCTTGAGGGCAGTGTGAGGAGTACCGGTCGTGCCGCACATGGTCTACGAGGTCGGGTTCCTGTTTTTCGCCCGCCCAGCGCTGGTGCCTGGGTTTGTCCACCGAGCTCAAGCTGCTCCCACAACAAGATCAGCCACGTTCGACGTGCATCCCGTGGTGAAGTTCGAGTCCTGCCGCATAACCTTCGGGCCCTCGTGTGGAAGGGCCGGGGCACAGTCGCCGTACCCCTCACCATCTTCGACGTGTTCTTCGTGGAGCGGATCAAGCTGCACGTGGGCGGCAAGTTCGGCAGTTCGAGTTGTTGGTCACGCCATTCGCCCGAGCACCGCCGGGGGATGTACATCGCTTGCGCGCCGCTCGGCGAAACCGCTGGTAAGAGGCCTGCCGCGTTTAAGCAGGTCGCGGGGTTCATGGTGTGCGTCAGGATGTTGGGCCACCTCTCCGGCAGGATGTTGGGTCGCCGTTCGGGATCGGTGGGTGACCTGGGCGGATGGGGGGAGGGCGACACGCCGGTGAGCAGGCACAGGCGTGTGATGAGGGGCACGTCGCTGATGGGGTGGGCGGGTGAGTCTGCGTGGGGCCTTGGAGTTCTGACCTGGGTTTTTTGGTGTCAGTGCCGTGCCGTAGAGTGCCCGGCTTTCCGGGGCATCTGTCCTGCGGCGGGCGGGGGTTGGGCCGCACTGTCTGTCAGCGGCGCGCCGCACAATGGTGGCCACGGCCTAGCGGGCCTTGCCGGGAAACCGGCGGCGGCCCCCTGCTCGCAACAGGAGGCCGCCTTCGCTCGGTCCGATCGCATTCCAAAGGAGGCCCACGATCAACGCCGACCACCCCGAGGGTACGTGCTCCCTCTGTCAGAGCCCTGACTGCCGCCACCTTCCTGGCCCACCTCTCGGGGCTGGCCGGGGGAAACTGCCTCGTAGGGCGCGGCGGCGCGCCCGCGCGTTGATGCGCACCGCCGCCGACGAGGCGACCCGTATGACCGTCAAGGCGGTCAGCAGCGGGGTGTTCCTGCTCCTTCTGCACTGGTGGCAGACCCGGTAAAGGGAGGTGCGCGGTCCGCGGCCCGTACGGCGGCCGAGCCGGGCTGAGGGCGGCGGGCGGCGTCGGCCGGTAGGTGGCCCGGCCGGCCCCGAGACGCCGCATCCGACTCAGTGCGTCTGGCCACCCGCCGCCGTCGGGCCGCGCCACCGCCGTGCCGGGTCGCAGTTGTGCGCCCGTCGCCGCCGTCCGTCGCGCCGTTGCCGCCTCCACGGCCTGTGCCGGGGGCTCGCCACCGCGCGGCGGCCGGCTGTCCGCGACCGCCGCCTGCCGCTCCATGTCGTACCCGTTCCGCCGCCCGCGCCTCACGCCGGCGCGCCGGGTGGCCGCCGGCTGCGGTGGAGTCGCGCTGCCGCGCCTCCGTACGAGGTCGTGCGCTGTCGCCTTTCGTACGTCCGGCTCGCGCCGTCCGCCGGGCCCCTGCGTGCCTGGTTCGGCGCCGGGCTGCGCCGCCGTCCGCCGGGGCGTTGTTGCCTGACGCCCGCTGTTGACCTGAACCTGTTCGCCGCGCTGCGACGCTCGTCGGGCGGTCGTCGTGCGTTCGGGCCGGTCCTCGCCGCCCCGCTGTATGTCCGCCGCCTGTCGTACGTCCCGTCGGCCGGTGGGCCGGTCCCTTCCGGGCCTCCGCTGTACCGCGTGCTGGTGCTGCGCCGGGGGCTTGCCGCTTCGCGCGGCCGCCGTGCGGTCGCGCCGCTGTATGGGCGCCGCCCTGTGCGGGGAACGCCCTGTCCGGGTCGAGCTGGAGGCGTCGCAGCTTCCGCCGCGTTCCGCCCTGCCGCGTTCCGCCCTGCCGCGTTCCGCCCTGCCGCCCTGCCGCCTGCCGCCTGCCGTCGGGCCCCGTCCGCCGGCCGGGGCCTGGGGCCTCAGCGGTGTGGCAGCCGCCGGCTGTGCCTGGCCGGTGCCCCGGAGGGCGTCGCGCGCGTGGTTGGCGGCGCTGGGGGTCGGCCTGCCGCGCGGAGCACCCGTCGCCCGCTGCCCGGTGGTGGGACCGGTGGCGCGCCCGCTCGCTGCGGGGCCAGCGGCCCGGGGCCCGAGTGTGATTGCCGGGCGCGGCTGGGCCCGGACCTGCTGCCTGTGCTGCTCCTGGCAGGGAGCAGTCCCCGCCGTCGGTCAGCGGCCAACCCCGGGTTCTTCCTTCCCTGGACCGCGCCGCCTTCGTTGGCGGCCACGTGCCTTGACAGCCCGCGGTGGCCGTTGTGCCGTGCTGCCGCGGCCGGCCGGTGCCCACCGTGCCGGTTTGGTGAGCAGCCGGTGTGCGGCGGCCGGTGGGGCGCACGGCACCCGCGGCTTGCTCCGGGGTCAGCGGCCCCGGTCCGGCACGTGATCGCTCGGGCCCGACAGGGCCCGGACCCTGCCTCCCGTGCTGCTCCCGGCAGGGAGCAGCCCCATCACCGGCCAACGGCCGGGCCCGTGCTCTCTTTCCGTGTGGGCCGTGGCCTGGGGGTGCAGGGTGGTGCGGCTGCCTGGGTGTGGGCGCGGTGTGGGGGTGCGGTGTGTGGCGTGCCGCTGGGTGTGCGCGGCGTGGGGGTGGGGTTTTGAGGCCTGCTGGGTGGGGGCGTGGCGTGGTCGGTGCCGTGGGGGCGGGGGCGGGGGCGCTTCGCTTCCCCGCTCCCGCCCAGGGGGCCGGGCGCTTCGCTTGGTCCGGCCCCCTGGGCCCGCCGGGCCCCCGGGGGCGCTTCGCTGGCCGGGGGTCCGGCGCTGCGGGGGCTGGCAGTCGGGCTTGGGGCGCTTCGCTGCCCCTGTGCCCTCTCGCCGCGCGCGGACGCGGGGCTGCTTCGCTGCCTGGCGTCCTCGGGTACGGCCGCTGCGCGGCTCGTTCCCGGCGCGGCGAGCTGCCGCCCCCTTGCCGTGCGGCTCTGCGCGCCGCACGGTGCGTACGGCACCGGCCGCGCCATGCCCCCACCCAGCGGCCGTGAAACCGGCTGTGAGCTGCGGAGATTTGTTGTTCCGTCAGCCCGGTTTCCCCTTGCGCTCGTGATTGGTAGGGGATATAGTTGTCTTGTTGGTCGGCGGTGGCAGTCGGCCAGCAAAGCCGGAAACACAACACAAAGGAGTTGGTCTCATGTCCACGAAGTCGCACCCGGGTGACGGTCAGTACGCGCGGGGTTCGAAGGGGGCTCTGTACGACGAGCCGCGCCGTAGCGTGGTGGCTGCCGTCCGTGCCGCCGTTCGTCACCTGACGGCGCTGCGCCAGCGGTGATTTCACCCCTGGTGAGGGGCTTTCGGGGCGGGGACGGACGGACAGCGGTGAACCCGCTGGACCTGTCCGGCCCCGTCCCGGGGGTCGATCTGTATGCGGTGGGGCTGCTGTTGGCCCCGCCCGCGCTGACGGGGGAGTTCTACCCGGTCAGCCTGTGGCGCGGAGTCGAACGGCTCCCTGTGCGCCCCTTCACGCCCGTGCCGCATCCCGGGGGGCTGCGCGCCGCGTTCGCGGAGTCGGTCCGGTCGCTGACCGAGCACGCCGACACCATCGGCGTCGCCCTGTCGGGCGGGCTGGATTCCCTGGCCACGCTCCTGCACGTGTGCGAGATCGCGGGAGACCGCCGGGTGATCGCGTTCACCGGCGAACAGCGGGACGACCAGGGCCGTAGTTGTGTCCCGGTCGTCAGGCGTCTGCTGTCGGATCTTGGACTCGAAGACCGGGTCCGACTGGTGGTTATCGATCCCGAGCGGCACCGCGCCCAGCCGGTGTGGTCCCCGGTGGGGCCGAGGCTGGACTCCCTGCCCGAGGTCAACGCCGCGCTGTCCGAGACAGCGCACCGCCTCGGCGTGGACGTGCTCTTGTCCGGGGTGGGCTCGGACGAGCTGCTGGGCGTTCCCCGGTACGCGACGGGCGAGATCGCCCGGCGGTACGGCGCGCGGGCGGCGTGGCGGTATCTGCGGGACGTGGGCGGCTCCGGTCCGGGCACCGCCGGGGAGGCGGCTGCGGTCCTGGCCCGTCTCGCGCCAGCGGGTGCGAGCGCGCGTGCGTACTGGGCGGTGAACTGGCCTGAGTGGACCGCGCCCACACCCAGCCCCGCGCTGGCCGAGCCGTACCGCAGCTACGCCGCCGAGTGGGGCCGGGCGTGGGTGGAGCAGCGGATCGCCAGCCACGCGGCCGAGGGACGGTCATGGGCCCACGCGGATGCGTTCGACGCGTTCTGGCCGCACGAGGTGATCGGTCAGGCAGGCCCGGTACCGGAGGCGTCGCCGTTTTTGACCGAGGGGTTCTTGTCGGCCGCGTTCGCGGTGCCGCTGGCGGCGCGCTACCGGCCGGACGCCCCGACGGCCTACTGGCGGTGCAAGTGGCTGGTGCTCTCGCTCATGCCCCGCCGGGTGCTGCCCGTGCTGCCGCGCCGCAAGGCGTACTACACCGCCGCGCTGGCCCGTGAGGCGACCGCTCTGGACGCCCGCGCCCCGCTGTTGTCGGTCGAGTGCGGGTTGATCGACCGGTCCGCACTGGCCCGGGAGAAGGACACGGCGTTCTTGATGACCCTGTCCGCCGTCGAACAGTGGCTCCTCGGAGCCCGGGAGAGAGGAGCGGTGATCGGCTGACCATCAGCCACCCACGGCCGGGGAAGCCCCGTTACAGGCGGACCTTGTAGTCCACCAGCTCCAGCTTGGCGAGCTGC
>NZ_JBEXNO010000069.1:0-24194 GCF_040611175.1 Streptomyces sp. NPDC003036
CCGAGGGCGTCGAGGCGGTCGCACATCCGGCTGACGGAGGAGGGTGCGGAGCCCAGGACGTCGCCGAGGGTGCGCAGGTTGATGGGCTGGTCGCGCTCCAGGATGTACAGCACCCGCAGCTGCGAGGAGGAGACCGGGGCGGGTGAGGTCATGTCCCGGCCCTTGTTCCACAGCACCTCGAGCAGCTCGATGACCCCGCGGGCGGCGTGAGCGGCACGGGCGGCGTGTACGGCGTACGCGCCAGCATCCCGGTCGGCGCCTGGGGAAGTCTCGGAACGCATGCCCCCAACTGTGACACCTCACAACGGCGTTGTCAGTCACCGGCAACCCCGTCCGGCGTCACACCACCTGGATGCCGATGAGGCACGTGTCGTCGTCCGTGTCCGACTTGCTGTGCGTGAGCAGACCGTCGAGACGCTGCTCGAGCGAGGTGGTCGGTATACGGGCGTTGCTCAGCAGCTTGGCGAGGGAGTCCTGGACCGACTCGTCCCGGCGCTCGACCAGCCCGTCGGTGTACATCAGCAGGGTGTCGCCGGGGGACATCCGCAGCTCCTCCTCCTCGTACGACGCCTCCGACAGCGCGCCGAGGAGTATCCCGCTGACCGTGCGCAGCGTGGTGGCCTTCTGCCCGCGGATCAGCACCGGTGGGAGGTGGCCCGCGCGGGCCCAGCGCAGGGTGCCCTTGTGCGGGTCGTACAGTCCGCACACGGCCGTGGCGGTGACGTGCTCGGTGAGGTGGTGGGCCACGATGTTCAGCCAGGACAGCAGCTGCCCCGGACCGGCGCCGGTGACCGCCAGACCCCGCATGGCGTTGCGGAGCACCACCATGCTGGTGGCGGCCTCTATGCCGTGCCCGGCCACGTCGCCCACGCACAGCATGACCTGCTTGGAGGGCAGGACGACCGCGTCGTACCAGTCTCCTCCGACCATGGACTCCGACTCCGCCGGCCGGTAGCGGACCGCGATCTGCAGCCCCGGGCTGTCCAGCGGTGCCTGCGCGGGCGGCATGATGGCGTGCTGCAACTGCAGCGTCAGGCGGTTGCGTTCGGCGGCCTGCTGCTCGGTGTGGGCGAGCTGGTCGCGGGTGGCCGCCAGGGCGACCTCGGTCCAGTGCTGCGCGGAGATGTCCTGATAGGCGCCGCGCACCGCCAGCAGCCTCTGGTCGGCGTCGACGACCGGCTCGGCGATCACGCGGATGTGCCGGGTGACCCGGTCCGGGCGGAGCAGGCGGAAGTCCGCCGACGCCGGCCGCCGGTGGCGCAGCACGGAGCGCAGGAACTGGCCGATGGCCACGGCGTCGTCCGGGTGGGCGTGGGCGGCCAACTCCTCCAGGGGCACGGGCCGCATGGTGCGGGGACGCCCGTAGAGGTCGAACAGCTGATCGTTCCACATGATCTCGCCGGTGGCGACGTTCTCCTCGAAGCCGCCGATCCGGCCGAGGCGCTGGGCGTGCTGGAGGAGGCTCGCCAGGCGTGCCGTCTCGTCCTCGACCCGCCAGATCAGCAGCACGCTGCTGCCGTGGCGGCTGACGCTGATGTCGGCCACGGCGGCGAGAGGCACCTGATCGACCAGGGCCGTCAGGGTCATGCGCCGGGCACGGAACGGCTCACCGGTGGCGTAGACGCGTTCGATGCTCTCGAACAACTCGCTGCCGCCGACCGCCATGGGGTACGCCTCCAGCAGCAGCGCGCCGCTGACGGCGTTGCGGGGGCGCCCGGCCGGGTCGACGAAACGGCTGTTGACGTGATGGATGCGGAAGTCGACGAGCTCGCCCTCCGGTCCGAGGAAGGGCGTCAGCACCAGCGCCGGGTCGTGCAGGCCCTCCGCCAGATTCGCCAGCTCGGACAGGTCGGGCGTGCTGATCCAGGCGTCCGCGGAAGGCACGACCGCGGTTCCCGGGCGCCCCTCCAGGGTGTGGGCGCAGAGCTCCGCCAGGGCCTCGATCTGCCGCTCGATCTGCGGCGGGTGCGAAGGCAGCGGGTCGGGCCAGCAGATCTCCAGGATCCCGTGGATGCGGCCGCCGGTTCCCGCCGGGACGGCGACGCGCCCGCCGTCCGGGTGGTGGGCCCACCCGATGGACGGCGGACCGGCCGCGCGCAGGGACGAGACCCGGACCGCCTGCCGCCGGCTCAGCGCCTGGCGGGCCAGCGTGGACACACCCGGTGGTACGTACCGCCAGCGCACGGCCTCGTCCGCCGGGAACCCGGCATGGCCGGCCAGGGTCAGGGAGGCGTCGGAGCCCGCCGTCCACACCGCCACGGCGCTGGCGCCCAGTGGCGTCAGAGCGTGCTCCAGCAGGGACTCCGCGACCGCCTGGGTGTCTCCCGCGGCCAGTGCGGCGCTTTCCGCCGTACGCAGCCGCACGCCGACGGAGACGTCCTGGTTCCCGGCGGATTCCGTCTCGCTGTGGGTACGCCGGACGAACTCGGTGGCGATGTCGGTGACATGGTCCCGGGCCGCCTGGTTGACGATGTCCGCCGCCAGCTCCAGCTGGGAGACGCCCGCCTCTTCCGCCAGCGCGGCCAGCTGCTGGGCCGCCACCGTCGGACTGCACCTGAGCCGCTCGACCAGCACGCCCTTGGCCAGCTCGATCAGGGCACGGCCGTCGGCCGCGGCCTGCGCGGCGCGGATCTCGCTGCGCAGCCGTTCGACCGTCGCGGCCAGCCTGCCCACCCCCGTGGACCGGTGCACGGAGGCAGCCGGCTCCACCTCGTCCGCGGTCCCGCCCTCGGTGGCCACCGCGGTTCCACGATGCTCAGGAGTGCTCACTGTGCTTCCTTACGCAGGGATCCAGCGCCCGATGCAGGCGATGAGGTCGTTGGCGTCGACCGGCTTGGTGACGTGGTCGCTCGCACCGGCGGCCAGGCTCTTCTCCCGGTCTCCGGGCATGGCCTTCGCCGTCACGGCGATGATGGGCAGGTGGGCGTGGGCGGGATCCTGTCTGATGGCGGACGTCGCGGTGTACCCGTCCATCTCGGGCATCATGACATCCATCAGGATCAGGTCGATCTCCGGATGCTCGCGCAGCGTCTCGATCCCCTTGCGGCCGTTCTCGGCGTGCAGCACCTCGATGCCGTGCATCTCCAGGATGCCGCTGATGGCGTACAGATTGCGGGCATCGTCGTCCACCACCAGCACGGTGCGGCCGGCCAGCGTGCTGTCGACGGGCTGGGAGGGCTGCTGGAACAGCTCCTCCGTACGCACCAGGGGCAGCACATGCCCCGGTTCCTCCGCCGACAGGTGCAGCGCGATCCGCTCCCGCAGCTCGTCGAGGCTGGAGATGAGCTCCAGCGGCCGTGCGTGGGAACGGGCCTGGAGCTCCTCCTCCTGGGCCCGCTCCAGACGGCGGCTGTTGTGTGCCAGGACCGGCACCGTCATCGCGGCGGCGTCGCCGTCCATGGCGTCCAGGAACTGCAGCGCCGCGCCCTTGGGCATGTCGAGCTCCAGGACGACGCAGTGGAAGGGCCCGGCGGCCAGGCTCTCGGCCGCTTCCTGGGCGCCCACGGCGGTGATGACCTCGATGTTCGCCGTGTGCTTGGAGAGTTCGCCGCTGCCGGACAGGTCGGCCACCGCGCTCTCGGCGACCAGGGAGAGCAGACCTCTGCTGCGCTCCTCGACGACCAGCAGCCGGCGCTTCTGGCGCGGTACCGCGGTCCGGCGGGCGGTCATGCCGCCGGCTGCGCGATCGGCGGCCGGCTGCGCGGCGGGCAGCGCCGCTTCCGGGGCGACGCCGGTGGCGTTCCACTCGGACCGCGCGATCGGCAGGTACAGGGTGAACGTACTGCCCTGGCCCTGCACGCTCTCGGCGGTCAGCGCGCCGCCCAGCAGATGGGCGATCTCCCGGCTGATGGACAGCCCCAGACCGGTGCCGCCGTACTTGCGGCTGGTGGTGCCGTCCGCCTGCTGGAAGGCGCCGAAGATCGTCTCCAGGTGCTGCTCGGCGATGCCGATGCCGGTGTCCTTGACGTGGAAGGCCATCACCGGCACACCGCGCTGCACGGAGGCCGGAAGCTCGTTCTCCGCGGCCATCTCGATGCGCAGTTCGACGCTGCCGCGCTCCGTGAACTTGACCGCGTTGGACAGCAGGTTGCGCAGCACCTGGCGCAGCCGCGAGTCGTCGGTCAGCAGGTCGGTCGCCACGCCCGGAGCGGTGCTGATGGTGAAGTCGAGGTGCTTCTGCGCGGTCATGGGGCGGAAGGTGGCCTCGACGTAGTCGAGGAGCTGCCGCAGCGCCACCACTTCGGGGTTGATGTCCATCTTGCCGGCCTCGACCTTGGACAGGTCCAGGATGTCGTTGATGAGCTGGAGCAGGTCCGAGCCGGCCGAGTGGATGATGCCCGCGTACTCGACCTGCTTGGGGGTCAGGTTGCGGGTGGGGTTCTGGGCCAGCAGCTGGGCGAGGATGAGCAGGCTGTTCAGCGGGGTGCGCAGCTCGTGGCTCATGTTGGCCAGGAACTCCGACTTGTACTTGGAGGCGAGCGAGAGCTGCTGGGCCCGGGCCTCCAGTTCCTGCCGGGCCTGTTCGATCTCCAGGTTCTTGGTCTCGATGTCGCGGTTCTGCGCGGCCAGCAGCGCGGCCTTCTCCTCCAGCTCCGCGTTGGACCGCTGGAGCTCCTCCTGCTGCACCTGGAGCTCGGTCGAGCGCGCCTGCAGTTCGGCGGTCAGCCGCTGGGACTCGTCCAGCAGTTCGTCGGTGCGGGCGTTGGCGACGATGGTGTTGACGTTGACACCGAGCATCTCCATCAGCTGCTCGAGGAAGTCCCGGTGCACGGCCGTGAAGGGCGTGAACGACGCCAGCTCGATGACGCCGAGCACCTGGTCCTCGACGACGATCGGCAGCACGACCAGGCTGACCGGGACGGACTGCCCCAGGCCGGAGGAGATGCTGACGTAGTCGCCGGGCAGCTGCTCGACGGCGATCGTCCGCTTGCTGCGGGCGGCCTGCCCGACCAGCGACTCGCCGAGCTTGAAGCGCGCGTGCCCGGCGAAGTCGACCGGGCGGCCGTAGGAGCCGACCAGCCTCAGCTCGGTCCCCTCCGCAGCCTCCTCGGCCAGGTAGAAGGCGCCGTACTGGGCCGACACCAGCGGTGTCAGCTCGTCCATCACCAGCTCCGCGACCACGGCCAGGTCCCGGTGGCCCTGCATGAGGCCGGAGATGCGGGCGAGGTTGGACTTGAGCCAGTCCTGTTCCTGGTTGGCCAGAGTCGTCTCGCGCAGCGACTCCACCATGGTGTTGATGTTGTCCTTCAGTTCGGCGACCTCACCGGAGGCGTCGACCGTGATGGACCGGGTCAGGTCGCCCTCGGCCACCGCGCTGGCGACCTCGGCGATGGCCCGCACCTGCCGCGTCAGGTTGCCGGCCAGCTCGTTGACGTTCTCCGTCAGCCGCTTCCAGGTGCCGGACACGCCCTCGACCTCGGCCTGGCCGCCCAGCCGTCCCTCACTGCCCACCTCACGCGCCACGCGCGTCACTTCGGCCGCGAACGAGGACAGCTGGTCGACCATCGTGTTGATGGTCGTCTTGAGCTCCAGGATCTCGCCGCGGGCGTCGACGTCGATCTTCTTGGAGAGGTCTCCGTTGGCGACGGCCGTGGTGACCAGGGCGATGTTGCGGACCTGGTTGGTCAGGTTGTTCGCCATGGAGTTGACGTTGTCGGTGAGGTCCTTCCAGGTGCCGGCCACGTTGGGGACCCTGGCCTGGCCGCCGAGGATGCCCTCGGTGCCCACCTCGCGGGCGACGCGGGTGACCTCGTCGGCGAACGCGGAGAGCGTGTCGACCATGGTGTTGATCACGCCGGCGAGGGCGGCGACCTCGCCCTTCGCCTCGACGGTGATCTTCTGCGAGAGGTCGCCCTTGGCCACCGCGGTGGCTACCTGGGCGATGGAACGCACCTGCCCCGTCAGGTTGGAGGCCATCACGTTGACGTTGTCGGTGAGGTCCTTCCAGGTGCCGGAGACTCCCCGGACGGTCGCCTGACCGCCGAGGTTCCCCTCGGTGCCGACCTCGCGGGCGACGCGGGTGACCTCGTCGGCGAAGGCGGAGAGCTGGTCGACCATCGTGTTGATGGTCTCCTTCAGCGCCAGGATCTCGCCCCGGGCGTCGACCCGGATCTTCTGCGAGAGGTCTCCCTGGGCGACCGCGGTGGTGACCTCGGCGATGGAACGCACCTGGGCGGTGAGGTTGTCGGCCATCACGTTGACGGACTCGGTGAGGTCCTTCCAGGTGCCCGAGACGCCCTTCACGTCGGCCTGGCCGCCGAGCCGCCCCTCGGTGCCGACCTCGCGGGCGACGCGGGTGACCTCGTCGGCGAAGGCGGAGAGCTGGTCGACCATCGTGTTGATGGTGTTCTTCAGCTCCAGGATCTCGCCCCGGGCCTGGACGGTGATCTTCTGGGAGAGGTCGCCCTTGGCCACGGCCGTGGCCACGTGGGCGATGTTGCGGACCTGGTCGGTCAGGTTGCCCGCCATGAAGTTCACCGAGTCGGTCAGGTCGCGCCACACGCCGCCGACGCCCGGCACCTGGGCCTGGCCGCCCAGCTGGCCTTCGCTGCCGACCTCGCGGGCGACGCGGGTGACCTCGTCGGCGAAGGCGGAGAGCTGGTCGACCATCGTGTTGACGGTGTCCTTCAGCTCCAGGATCTCGCCCCGGGCGTCCACGTCGATCTTCTGCGAGAGGTCGCCCTTGGCCACCGCGGTGGCCACCTGGGCGATGTCCCTCACCTGGGTGGTCAGGTTGCCGGCCATGGCGTTCACCGAGTCGGTGAGATCGGCCCAGGTGCCCGACACGCCGGGCACCACGGCCTGGCCGCCCAGGGTCCCCTCGGTGCCGACCTCCCGGGCCACCCGGGTCACCTCGGAGGTGAACAGCGACAGCTGGTCGACCATGCCGTTGAAGACGGTGGCGATCTCGCCGACCAGCCCCTCCGCCTCCACGGGCAGCCGGGTGCCGAAGTCCCCGTCGCGGACCGCCGTCAGGCCGGCCAGCAACTGCCGCAGCTCCGCCTCGCCGACCTTGCCGCCCCCGCGAGCCGGCCGGGACCGGGGCACGGCGCGCGCCCCTTCGACCACCGTCTCAGCCATGACCAACCTCGTTCCTCAGATGCCACGACGAAAAGACCGAACAGACGCACGCTCCCGGCGGGAGCGGCCCCCACAACATTTGCTTTAATGCTTAACCATTGCCGTACGGCAAATGCTCGCAGCCTAACCCGCGCGTCACGACGAGGGCAATCGGCCCCCAAGACGCGCGCCCCCGGGTGCGTGCGCGGCCCGATGCGGGGCACACGCGGTGCACGGCAACTCCCCTATCAGCAGCAGACCTTCGACGGCAAAAGGAGCTTGTCATGTCCGACGCGCACCGACCGCAGGCGGAGTATCCGAACACGGCGTACGAGTCCGGCCATCACGCCGACAGGCCGGGTGGCGAGCGACCCGGTCAGGGGATGGCGATCGCGGCGCTGGTGACCGGTGTCCTGTCCCTGCTCCTGTTCTGGCTGTGGTTCGTGGGCATCCCGCTGGCCATCGCGGCCATCGTGCTCGGCGTCATCGCGGTGCGGCGCGCCCGCCGGGGGCGTGCCGCCGGAAAGGGCATGGCGATCACGGGTCTCGTGCTGGGCGCGCTCACGGTGGTGGGCACGGCTGTGCTGATCGCGGTGGGCGTGTCCCTTCTCAACTCGGACAGCGGGCGGGACTTCCAGGCGTGCGTGGACAAGGCGCAGACGGAGTCGGCCCGGCAGGAGTGCGCCGACGACTTCGGCCGCGATCTGAGTGACTGACGGGTCCGAGGCCGCCGCGGCGTCATGAGGGCGACGTCCAGCGCACGGCGACGACGGTCGTGCCCTGCCCTGGTTCGGTGTGGACGTGGAACTCGTCCATCAGGCGCCGTGCGCCCCCTAGGCCGTGCCCCGGGCCGGCGCCGGTGGAGTACCCGTCGACGAAGGAGGTGTCCAGGTCGGTGATGCCCGGTCCGTGATCGGTCACCGACACCCGCAGCCCCCGGCGTCCCGACCGCTGGACGACTCTCACCTCGCAGGCGCCGCCTCCGCCGTGGACGTACGCGTTGCGTGCGAGCTCGCTGGCGGCGGTGACGATGCGCGTCTGGTCCACCAGCTCGAAGCCGGCCCGTACGGTCGCGGAGCGCACCGCGTGGCGCAGGGCGAGCAGGTCGTCCTCGCTGCGCAGAGGGTGTGTGGCGGCGGCCCGGCCGCCGGCGTCGTCGTCGTGTGGATCCATGCGCAGCCCCTTCCTGAGGCAGATCACCCCGGTGCCGGTCGATCCCGTTCCGTGGCGACGGTACTGCCGCCTTCGTGACGGTTGCCGCATGGCAAATGTAGCCCGAAGGGGAAGCATGCCCCGTGGCTATCGCCAGAAAACAGTTGCCGTTTGACAACTGTGACCCAAAGGAAACACTCTTTCCTCGTGCGAGTCCCTCCGCGTGCCCCGCCCGTGGCGCGCACGCTCGAGAACAAGGCAGGTGACGGTGAAGCGGACGGCATGCCGTGCGCCTTCGGCGGTCAGGCGGTCTCCTCCGCGTCGCCGGCCTTGTGGGCCCCCCGGGCGTCCTCGGATTCCTGGGTGTCCTCGACGGCGAGGCGGAAGCCGCTCAGACCGGTGGCGAGGGCCGTGCGCTGGGCGGCCGGCATGGCGGAGATGACGTGGATCAGGGCTGCTTCGCGGCGGGCGCGGAGGTCTTTGAGGTAGTTCTCGCCGCGTCCGGAGAGGCGGAGTTCGAGTTCGCGGCGGCTGGCGGCGCTGGGGGAGCGCTCGATGAAGCCGAGGGCGTCGAGGCGGTCGCACATCCGGCTGACGGAGGAGGGTGCGGAGCCCAGGACGTCGCCGAGGGTGCGCAGGTTGATGGGCTGGTCGCGGTCGAGGATGTACAGCACCCGCAGCTGCGAGGAGGAGACCGGGGCGGGTGAGGTCATGTCCCGGCCCTTGTTCCACAGCACCTCGAGCAGCTCGATGACCTCGCGGGCGGCGTGTGCGGCAGCATCCCGGTCAGCGCCTGGAGAAGTCTCGGAATGCATGCCCTCAACTGTGACACTTCGCAACGGCCTTGTCAGTCTCCGCGACATAAGAGGCCATCCACTCCTTATTACGCAATTCTCTCGAACAGGTGGTACCCGAACGGTGGACAGATTCTCGGCTGTGGAGCGCGCGCTGCGCGGGGCGCCGCCCCACGCCCTTCTCGAAGCAGTGCGTGACGCGCTCATCGCCCACTACACGGCCGTCTCCGTCGACCTTCTCGTGGCCGATTACGCGATGACCATACTGCAACCGGTCCAGCCCCTCGCGGACGCCGTCGAGCCCGTGCCGGTACACAGCAGCGCGCCGGGACGGGCCTTCGGCTCCCAGCAACCGTATGTCGAAAAGCAGCCACGGGGCACCCGTGTGATCGCCCATTTCCCCGTCAGTGTGCGCGGAGACCGTATCGGCGTCCTCACCGTCCGCTTGCCCGCCGACGGCTACACGCCCCCTACCGAGCGGGAACTCCAGGAGATCGCCGAGATCCTCGGACACGAGATCGTGGTGGCCGAACGCGACACCGACCTGTACCTCCAGGCCCGCCGCGCCAGCCGCCTCACCCTCGCCGCCGAGATGCAGTGGCAGCTGCTGCCCGGCCGCTCCTGCTCGCGCCCGGAGTACGAGATCGGCGCCCAGCTGGAGCCCGCCTACGCCATCCACGGTGACAACTTCGACTGGTCCACCTCCGCCGACCACCTCACCCTCACCGTCACCAACGGCATGGGCGAGGGCATCGAGGCCGCGCTCCTGACGAATCTCGCCATCAACGCGCTGCGCAACGCCCGGCGGGCCGGGCTGGGCCTCGCCGACCAGGCGTGCCTCGCCGATCAGGCCATCTACGGTCACTACCACGGGGCCGCGCACCTCTCCGTCCTCCTCCTGCGTTTCCACCTCGCGACCGGAGACGCCGAGATCGTGGACGCCGGATCGCCGAAGATGTGGCGGCTGCGGAACGGCAAGCCCGAACCGATCGACCTGGAGGCGCAGCTGCCGCTCGGCATGTTCGAGGACACCCTCTACCGGGCGCAGCCCTTCAGCGTCCTGCCGGGCGACCGGCTCTTCTTCGTCAGCGACGGCGTCTACGACGCCGCCTCGCCGGCCGGGGAGCGCTACAGCGACAAGGCGCTCGCCCGCGCGATGACCGCGACCCGCCTCCTTCCGCCGTCCCAGGTGCCCCGCGCGGTGCTGCACGAGCTCGCCGGGCACCGCGGCCCCGTCGCCGCGGAGGACGACGCCATGGTCCTCTGCCTGGACTGGCACGGCCGCCGGTAACCGGCCGCCACCCCTCCCTGCCGCCTACCACGGCAGGAAGACGTGGATCTCCTTCCCCGTCCGGTCCCGTACGACGTCGACCCGGCCGAGCGCCTGGACGATGTGCCAGCCCAGACCGCCGGGCGCCCGATCGGGCCGGCAGGGGACCGGCTTCGGCGGCTCGGGGTTGGTGTCGCCCACCATGACGTGGACCCCGTCGAAGGTGCGCCGCACCCGCAGCGTGAACGGCCCCGGAGCGTACTGAACGGCGTTGGCCGCCAGCTCCGTGACCACCAGCACGATGTCGTCCCGGCTGTCGGGCTCCGTCGGCGGATCGGCGTACGCGAGGGTGTCGAGGAACTGGCCCGCCGCCAGCCGTGCGTCCGTGACGTTTCTCAGGTCTCCGTCAAAGCGCGTGCGCAGACCCTCGCCGACCTCGCCGCCGCGCATGGGGTCCCAGTCGTCCTTGAGTGGCCCCGGCACCATCCTCGACCTCCCGTCTGTCCGTTTCATGCGAATGGTCCGCCTGCCCGTACGGGCGTGATCTACTCGCCCGCATGGGCACCCCCGCCCAGCCGCCTTACACTGAGTGAGGACCGGTTCCCTTTCCGAGCTGGGGAAAAGGCGGCACGACGTGGACAGACTCATCGCCGTCGACAGGGCACTGAGGGCCGGCGCACCCCACACCCTCCTGGAGATCGTGACGACCGCCCTCGCCACGGAGTACGGAGCCGAGCGGGTGGAGCTCCGGCTCGCCGACTACGCGGTCCGATCGCTCCAGGCGGTCGAGCGAGCCCCCCGCAGGACCGAGCCGGTGGGCATCCACGACAGCCCCCAGGGACGGGCATTCGGATCCCAGGAACCGGTGGTCGTCGAGGGCGGCGCCACCGGCGCGGTGGACGTGCACCTGCCCGTGACCATCCGGGGCGACCGGATGGGGGTGCTCTCCGTCCGGCTTCCCGGCGACTGCCCTCTCGACACCGTCCTCCCGGAGATGCGGCACATCTGCGAGGCGCTCGGCCACGAGATCCTGGTCGCCGAACGGGACACGGACCTCTACGTCCTCGCCCGCCGCGCGGCCCGCCTCACCCTGGCCGCGGAGATGCAGTGGCAGCTCCTCCCCGGGCGGGCCTGCTCCCGCACGGAGTTCTCCCTGGGCGCCCACCTGGAGCCCGCGTACGCCATCTTCGGCGACAACTACGACTGGTCCATCTCCGCCGACGACCTGATCCTCACCGTCACCAACGGCATGGGGCAGGGCATCGACGCCGCGCTCCTGACCAATCTGGCGGTCAACGCCCTGCGCAACGCCCGGCGGGCCGGGCTCGGTCTCGCCGACCAGGCCGCCCTGGCCGATCAGGCGGTCTACGCGCAGTACCACGGGCGCACCTACGTCTCGGTGCTCCTGCTGCGCTTCGTTCTCGCCACCGGCGAGGTGGAGGTGGTCGACGCGGGGTCACCGCGGGCCTGGCGGATGCGCGCGGGCGTGGTGGAGCCGCTGCGCTTCGAGGCTCAGCTGCCGCTGGGGATGTTCGAGGACACCCCCTACGTCACGCAGCCCTTCAGCGTGGAGCCCGGTGACCGGCTGCTCTTCGCCAGCGACGGGGTGTACGGCGTGCCGTCCTCCGCGAGCGAGCACTACGGAGAGCGGGCCCTGGCGCGTTCGCTCAGCGCCACCCGCCTGCTGCCCCCGAGCCAGGTGCCGGCCGCCATGCTCCGGGACCTCGCGGCACACCACGGGGAGACCCCCCTGGACGACGACGCCCTGGTGATGTGCCTCGACTGGTACGGACCCTCGCCGAAGACGCCCTGATCCGCCGAACCCCGGCGAACGTCAGGCGAAGACCACGCAGGCGGCGGCCGGTACCTCCAGCGCGCCCGCGCGGCGCGGTTGCCCGCTCAGCGGGTCGACGTCGAACCAGGTGACGTCGCCGGACCACTCGTTGGCGACGTACAGCCTGCGCCCGGACGGGTCGGGCACCAGAGCGCGCGGCCAGACGCCCCCGCACTCCACGACCCCCGTGAGCCGCGGCTTCTCGGCACCGTCGGCGAGGGAGAGGGTGACGATCGTGTTCCTGCCGCGCACCGCGGCCCGTACGAACCGCCCGTCGGAGGAGACCGAGACGACCGACGGGTGCGCCCGTACGCCGTTCGGACCGGGATCGGGGTCGACGTCGACCTCCGCGAGCGGCTCCAGGCGCCCGGACGCCGGATCCCACTGGCAGACGGTGAGCAGCGGTTCCAGCTCGTGGAGGACGTACACCACCTCGCCGTCCGGGTGGAACGCGAGGTGCCGCGGCCCCGACCCGGCGCGCAGCACCGTCTCGGCACGCACCCGCAGCTCCCCGGTGCCGGTGTCGAGCGCGCAGACGCGTACCGAGTCGGTGCCCAGGTCCACGGTGAGCACCCACCGGCCGCTCGGGTCGGGGAGCACCTGGTGGGCGTGCGGCCCTTCCTGCCGGTCGGCGTCGGGGCCCGAGCCCCGGTGCGTGAGCACGGCGGGAGGCCCGGCGAGGCCGCCGTCGGTGGCCAGCGGCAGGCTGCTCACGCTCCCGGAGACGTAGTTGGCGGTCAGCAGCCGGCGCCCGGCCACACTGAGATGGGTGGGGTTGACGCCCCCCACCTCGACCGCCGCTCCGAGCGGGGCGAGACCTCCGGCGGTGGGCCGGAAGGCCGCGGCCCTGCCCGGTTCCGTCTCGCTCACGGCGTACAGCACCCCCGTGTCCGGCGCGAGGGCCAGCCAGGAGGGGTTCACGACGGTGTCGACGTCCGCGAGCGCGGTCAGCGCCCCGGTCGCCGGGTCCACGTCCGCGACCGTGATGCCCCGCCCGCCGCCCGAGGTGTACGAGCCGATGTACGCCCGCGGCCCGCCGCCCGCGCGCTCCATGCCCTCGCCCACAGGGTGCTCCTCTCCGTCCTCCGGTCCTCCATGATGTGCGGCACGCGGCTGCCGCCGCCCCGTTCACTGGGCCGTCCGGGGGGTGCCTCACGGGGTGTCGGTCCGGGGGAGCGGGGCACAAGGGCTCCATGACCGTTTCGAAGACAAGTGTCCTGGTTCTGGACTGTGCCGAACCGGAAGCCCTGGCGGAGTTCTACGCGTCCTTACTCGGTGCCCGCGCCCAGCGGGGGACCGACCCCGACTTCATCGAGGTCCTCGACCACGACGGCGTACGCCTGGCCATCCGCCGCGACCACGGATACGCGCCCCCGAGCTGGCCCCGCCCGGACGACGCGCAACAGGCGCACCTGCACATCCTGGTCGCCCAGGAGGACATGGACGAGGCCGAGCGCGAGGCGGTCGGCCTGGGCGCCCGCCCCGTGGAGACCAGGGACAACTCCGGGCCGCGTGATGTGCGGACGTACGCCGACCCGGCCGGGCACTCCTTCGTCCTCGCCGCCCGGGAGGGCCGCTCGTCCGTCACGTGACGGACGTTACTCGTGCGTTCCGCACGGCTCTTTGCTGACAGTTGTGACTGTTCGCCGCCCCCGACCCGGTGGCACTGTCTTCCTCGTCGCCGACCGAGGGAGCAGGAGTGAACAAGGGGTACGCCACCTTCTGCGACGCGGACCGCCACTTCTACGACGCGCCGCACCGGCTGTCACTCGACGGCCAGGGCCCGTACGCACTGGCGCTCGCGTCCGTACCGGACGGCTGGCAGCGGCACCGCAGCGGGGACTGGCTCGCCCTGCGGCCCGTACGGCACACGCTGCCGGCGCAGGGGTGGAAGATCCACGTGTCGGCGTGCCTGGACAACGCGGAAACGATTCTCTCCCGCACCGCCGACTACTGCCTCACCCACGGCATCGCCTTCAAGTTCGTCCCGAGCCGCTACCTGCTCCACAACCGCAACGCCAAGTACGCCGACCGCGCCGCCAGCGGCAAGTTCATCACCGTCTATCCCGCCGACGACGAGCAGTGCCACCGCGTCGCCGGCGACCTCGACGCCCTGCTCGCCGGCGAGGCCGGTCCGTACATCCTCAGCGACCTGCGCTGGGGCCAGGGCCCGGTGTTCCTCCGGTACGGCAGCTTCACCCAGCGCCACTGCTACGACGACAAGGGCGAGCTGTGCCCCGCCGTCGAGGACCCCGACGGACGGCTCGTCCCCGACCTGCGCGGCCCCGTCTTCCAGACGCCCGACTGGGTCCGGCTCCCCGACTTCCTCCGGCCGCACCTGGAGGCCCGGCAGAACGTCACCGTCGCCGGCATGCCGTACACCGTCGAACGCGCCCTGCACTTCTCCAACGGCGGCGGCGTGTACGTCGCCCACGACACCCGCACCGGCGAGAAGGTCGTCCTCAAGGAGGCCCGCCCGCACGCCGGGCTGGCCGCCGACGGCGCCGACGCCGTCACCCGGCTCCGCCGCGAACGCGAGGCCCTCGAACGGCTCGCCGGCCTGCCCTGCACCCCCGAGGTGCACGACCACTTCACCCTCGGCGACCACCACTTCCTCGCCATGCAGTACATCGAGGGCAAACCGCTCAACACCTTCTTCGCCCGCCGTCACCCGCTCATCGAGGCCGACCCCACCCCCGAGAGCCTCGCCGCCTACACCGAGTGGGCCCTGCGCATCCACCGGCTGGTGGAGGAGGCCGTCGAGGCGGTCCACGCGCGCGGCGTCGTCTTCAACGACCTGCACCTGTTCAACATCATGGTCGCCGAGGACGAGGAGTCCGTCGTCCTGCTCGACTTCGAGGCCGCCGCGCACATCGACGAGGGCCGCCGGCAGACCGTCGCCAACCCCGCCTTCGTCGCCCCCGCCGACCGGCGCGGCTTCGACGTCGACCGCTACGCCCTCGCCTGCCTGCGCCTCGCGCTCTTCATCCCGCTCACCAGCCTCCTCCCGCTCGACCCGCACAAGGCACGGCACCTGGCCGACATCGCGGCCGCCCACTTCCCCGTGCCGCGCGACTTCCTCGACGAGGCGGTCGCGGAGATCGCCCCGGGCCCGGCCCCCGCGCCGTACTTGCCCGTCGAGCCGGCCGACTGGCCCCGCAGCCGCGACTCCCTGGTCAGCGCCATCACCACCTCCGCCACGCCCCACCGGGACGACCGGTTCTTCCCCGGCGACATCGCCCAGTTCGCCACCGCCGCAGGCGGAATGAGCCTCGGCTACGGTGCGGCAGGCGTCCTGTACGCCCTTGCCGAAACCGGCGCCCCGCGCCACACCGCCGCCGAGGAATGGCTCCTGGAGCACACCAAGCAACCCCCCTCCGGCAGCCCGCTCGGCCTCTACGACGGCCTCGCCGGCATCGCCTGGACCCTCGACCGCCTCGGCCACCCCGAACGCGCCCTCGAACTCGCCGAACTCGCCCTCGCCCGCCCCTGGGACGACATCGCCCCCGACCTCCACAGCGGGCTCGCGGGCCTCGGCCTCGCCCTCGACGCGCTCGGCCTCCACGACGCGGCCCTGCGCTGCGCGGACCTCACCGGCCGCACCCATCCCACCCGGGCCGGGCTGCTCCACGGCAACTCCGGGCCCGCGCTGCTCTACCTGCGCCTGTACGAACGCACCGGCGACACCGGCCTCCTCGACCTCGCCGCCGACGCCCTGCGCCGCGACCTCGACCGCTGTGTGCGTGGCGCGGGCGGCACCCTCCAGGTCGACGAGGGCTGGCGGACGATGCCGTACCTCGGCGCCGGGAGCGTCGGCATCGGCATGGTGCTCGACGACTTCGCCGCCCACCGCGACGACGAGCGCTTCGCGCAGGCGCGGACCGAGATCGTACGGGCGGCCCAAGCCACCTTCTACGCCCAGCCGGGGCTGTTCCGGGGCGCGGCCGGCATGGTGCTGTACCTCAGCCGCACCACCGCGCCCGGCGTCCAACCCGCCGACGTACACCGCCAGATCGACGCCCTCACCCGGCACGCCGTGCCGTACCAGGGACATCTGGCCTTCCCCGGCGAGCAGATGATGCGGCTGTCGATGGACCTCTCCACGGGGACCGCCGGCTGCCTGCTCGCCCTCGGCAGCGCCGCCACCGACGGCGTGGCACAGCTGCCGTTCCTTCCGCCGCTGCGGCGGCCCCAGAGCCGGTCCCAGTCCGGGACCGTGAAGAAGCACACCGTCCCCATAGAAGGGAAACGAACATGACGCTTCTCGACCTCCAGTCGATGGAAACCCCCAAGGAAGAGGCCACGGGCGATGTCGCCACGGGGAGCCGCGCGAGCCTGCTGCTCTGCGGTGACAGCAGCCTGAGCGTCACGACCTGCAACTGACGCGTCCTGGCCACCCGGTGCCGACACCGTGTGGCCGCCGGCCCCGGCCCGAGCGGGCTCTCCCGCTCGGGCCGGGGCTCCGGCATCGGCGGGCTGCGCGGGGCCTTTTTCCCCCACCCCTCCCCCTACGCCCTGCGGGCGTGGGGGCCCCACTTCCCGTAACCGGGGCTTCGCCCCGGACCCCCGTTCGTCTGCGGACCGTAGTCCGGTGTGCCCACCCTCCCCCGTAGCCCTTCGGGTACGGGGGAGGCGCTGAGACCGTTCCGCGTCCGTACGAGCCCAAGGCCGCCGGCCGCGAGGAGTCGAGCCCGGAGGGGCCCCGCCCCGGACCCCGCACCGACGGGTGCCGCCCCCCCGTGGGGCCTGGGTCCCGAACGAGGAAGGACACGCCCCGGATGCCTACCCCAGCCCCGGCGAGCACCGCGTTGCGTGCCGCCGCGCGGCGCAGTGCCCCGCATACCGCCGCCCTCCTCCTCTGCTCCCTCGCCTCCGCCCTCGCCACCCTCGCCGAACCCGCCGCCGTCGGCCACACCCTTGACCTCCTGCTCGCCGGCGCCCCCGCCGCCCCCCGCTGGGTCGCGTTCTGCGCCGCACTCATCGCCGCCGACCTGGCGCTGGACGCCGCCGTGGCGTGGCTGACCGGCGTGACCAACGCCCGTACGACGGCCCGGCTGCGTACGCACGTCCTCGCCCGGCTGGTGCGTACCGCGCCGCACCACGCGGCCGCGCGGTTCCCCCCTGGGGACCTGGCGACGCGGCTCACCGCCAACGCGACGGAGGCGGGCACGGTGCCCGCCACCGCCGCGAGCGCCGCCGCCTCCGTGCTGCCGCCCCTCGGCGCGCTGGTGGCGCTGTTCCTCATCGACTGGCGGACGGCGGCCGCCTTCCTCGCCGGCGTACCCCTGCTGCTGCTCCTGCTGCGCGCGTTCGCCCGCCACTCCTCCGACAGCGTCGCGCGCTACCAGCGCGTGCAGTCGGGCATCGCCGACCGGCTCGTCGAGGCCCTCGCCGGGGCGCGTACCGTCGCCGCCGCCGGGACCGCCGCGCACGAGCGGCGGCGCATCCTGTCCACGCTGCCCGAACTCGGCGCCGAGGGGCGGCGGATGTGGCGCGTGTACGGCGCCGCCGTCGCCCGCAGCGGTGTGCTGATGCCGCTGCTCGTCTGCCTGGTCCTCGCCGTCGGCGGGCTGCGCCTCGCGTCCGGGGCGATCGGCGTCGGCGAGCTGCTGGCGGCCTCGCGGTACGCCGCGCTCGCCGCGGGCGTCGGCGCGGTGGCCGGGCTGCTGGGCGGCCTGGTCCGGGGCCGGGCCGCCGCCCGCCGCACGACCGAGCCGCTGTCGCTGCCGCCCTTCGCGTACGGGACGGGGAGCCTGCCCCCCAGCGGCGCCGGCACGCTCGCGCTGCGCGGCGTCACCGTCGTACGCGACAAAACAGCCGTGCTGCGCGACGTCGACGTCGTGGTGCCCGGTGGCGCGACGGTCGCGGTGGTCGGCCGCTCGGGGTCCGGCAAGTCGCTGTTCGCGGCGGTCGCGGGCCGGCTCACCGACCCCGACGACGGCGAGGTCCTGCTCGACGGCGTCCCGCTGCGCGCCCTGGACGAGGGAGACCTGCGCCGCGAGGTCGGCTACGCCTTCGCGCGACCCGCGCTGTTCGGCGCGACGGTCGAGGAGGCCCTGGCCTTCGGCGCGCGGACACCGCCCCGCGACGCCCTGCGCTCGGCGGCCCGCGCGGCGGGCGCCGACGGCTTCATCGAGCGGCTGCCCCACGGCTACGCCACCCCGCTCCCGGACGCGCCCCTGTCGGGCGGGGAGCTGCAACGCCTGGGCCTGGCGCGCGCGTTCGCCCACGCCGGGCGGCTGCTGATCCTCGACGACGCCACGTCCAGTCTGGACACCCTCACCGAACGGGAGGTCCAGCGGGCGCTGACCCGCGACGTACGGCACGGCACCCGGCTCGTCATCGCCCACCGGCTGTCCTCGGCGGCCCGTGCCGACCTGGTGATCTGGCTGGACGAAGGCCGGGTACGCGCCACCGGGCCGCACCCGGAGCTGTGGCGGGACCCGGCCTACCGCGCGGTCTTCGCCGCCACGACCGACGGAACCGCCTCATGACGAGCCATGGCCCGCTGCGCCGCGTCCTTCCGCAGGGACGCCGGTTCCTGCTGCGCCGACGGCGCGCCCTGCTCACCCTGACCGGCTGGTCGCTCCTCGAATCCGCCCACACCTTCCTCACCGGTTACGGCGTCGCCCGCGCCCTCGACGACGGTTTCCTCGCGGGCCGTACCGGCACCGGACTGGTGTGGCTGGCGGTCGCCGCGGGCGCCGCCGTGCTGGGCGGGTTCGCCGTCCGCGGCGTGTTCGCGGGCCTCGCCGGTCTGGTGGAGTCGCTGCGCGACGGGCTGGTGCGCCGGGCCGTGTCGCAGGCCCTGGCCGCGGCGGTGTCCGACCCGGCCCGGTCGGACGGCGCCGCGGCCACGAGCACCGCGGCCGTCTCGCGGCTCGTCCACCAGACGGAGATGGCCAGGGACAGCTTCGCGGGACTCGTCCTGACCGCCCGGTCGTTCGTCTTCACGGCTCTGGGCGCGCTGCTCGGGATGGCCTCGCTGGCGCCCGCGCTGCTGCTCGTGGTGGTGCCGCCGCTGCTCCTGGGACTGCTGCTGTTCCTCGCCACCCTCGCGCCGATGGCCGCCGCGCAGCGGGCGTTCCTCGACACGGACGAGGCCCTGTCGGGCCGGGTCGGCGCGGTGGGGGCGGGGCTCCGCGACGTGGTGGCGTGCGGCGGGGAGCGCCGGGTCACCGAGGACGTGGGCGCGCTGATCGGCGCGGAGGCGCGCCTGTCGCGCCGCCTCGCCCGGTGGGCCGGGGTGCGTACCCTCGCGCTGGGCGCGGCGGGCAGGCTGCCGGTCGTGGCGCTGCTGGTGGCGACGCCGTGGCTGCTCGGGCGCGGAGTCACCGCGGGCGCCCTGCTCGGCGCCTTCACCTACCTCGTACAGGCGCTGCTGCCCGCGCTGCACACGCTCATGACGGCGCTGGGCGCGGCGGGGACCCGGCTCCTGGTGGTGCTGGACCGCTTCGGCACGGAGGAGCCCGCGCTCCCGGGCGGGGAGCCCGCCGCCGCGCCCGTACGGCAGGACCCGCGCCCGCGCGCGGCCGCCGCCGTCGAACTGCGCGGCGTCACCTTCGCGTACGGCCCGCGGGCCCGCCCGGTGCTCGACGGCCTCGACCTCGTCGTCGAGCCGGGGGAGCACCTCGCGGTGGTCGGCCCCAGCGGCATCGGCAAGTCCACGCTGACGGCGCTCCTCGCCGGGCTGCTCGCCCCGACGGCCGGCACGGTCCTGATCGACGGCGCCCCCGCCCGCGGGCACGACGGCCCGCCCGGACCGGACCCGCGCCGCGCCCTGCTGCCGCAGCAGGCCCACGTCTTCAGCGGCACGGTCCGCGACAACCTCCGCTACCTGCGGCCCGGCGCGCACCCCGCCGAGGTGGAGGAGAGCGTCGAGGCGCTGCGCCTCGCCCCCCTGGTGCGGCGGCTGGGCGGCCTCGACGCGGTGATCGACCCCGGCGCGCTGTCGCAGGGCGAGCGGCAGCTCCTGGCCCTCGGCCGCGCCCACCTCGCCGCCGCCCCGCTGCTCATCCTCGACGAGGCGACCTGCCACCTGGACCCGGAGACGGAGGAACACGCGGAGCGCACGCTCGCCGCACGCCCGGGCACACTGATCGTCGTCGCCCACCGCCTCTCGTCGGCGGTACGGGCGGACCGCGTCCTGGTCCTGGACGGTACGCGGGCGGCGTGCGCGCCGCACGAGGAGCTGCTGGGCACCTCGCCGCTCTACCGCGACCTCGTGGGCGTCGCCCACGGCTGAGCCACGCGGCCCGGCCTCACACCCACCCCGCGCCCTGCGAGATACGGATGGCGTCGATCCGGTTGCGCGCGCCGACCTTCCGCGTGGCCGACGCCATGTAGTTGCGCACGGTGCCGTTGGACAGATGCAGCCCTCTGGCGATCTCGGCGATGGACTCGCCCTCCGCCGCGCGGGCCAGGACGCTCAACTCCCGGGCCGTCAGCGGCATCCGCGACGCCTCCAGAAAACCGAAGGCGAGCGATTCGTCGACGAACCGCTCGCCTGCCGCCACTTTGCGGATGGCCCTCACCAGACGGCGTGGGGAGCCGTCCTTGTCGACGTAGCCCAGCGCCCTGGCCTCGAAGGCCTTGCGCAGCGCCCCGGGGCGTCCCGCCGAGGCGAGCACCAGCAGCCCGATGCGGGAGCCGAGGCCCGTACCGCCCCCGGGGCGTCCCTCCTCCCACAGCGTCGCGGTGCCCGGACAGTCGAGGTCGACCACGCACACGTCGGGCGTTAAGGACTCCGCCTGCCGGAGCGCCGTGCGCCAGCCGCACGCGGAGACGTCGAACTGTCCCTCGGACTCCCCTGGCTCCCCGGACTCCCCCGACCCCTCCGACTCCTTCGTGAGCAGCGCCGCCAGCGCCGACCGCAACAGGGCGACGCTGTGCAGGACAAGCACCTTGGTCATGGCGGTTCCCCTCCCGGTGGTGGCCCGGCGCTACCCGGGCGCTCGGATGCCACACATGCGACTGCCCCGGACGCGAGCGCAGGAACCTTTCGCTGGGGCGTACGGGGCGCGCGGTACGGACCAATGGGCGCCCCTCGTGCGCCCCGTGCGCCCGTGTGCGCCCCCTCCGGTCCGATGGGGCGTCAGGACCGCTCGTACGCGGTGAAGGGCGAGGACCGGTACCCCGCCTCACCGACGATCAGCAGCCCCCGGTAGTCGAACAGCGCGTCCCCACCGTCGACCTGGTCGTGGAAGCCGCGGTTGTCGAGCTCCTCGCCGGTGGCGGCGTCGAAGACGAACACGTCGCCGTCGGCGAAGTAGTGCTCGTCCGCCTCCGTGAGCACGGTGACCTTCCCGTCCTGGACGAGCAGGCCCTGGGCCTCCACGCCGTCGATGTGCTCGTCCGTGCCGCCCCAGGCGACCTCGCCGGTCGCCAGGTCGAAGGCGACCAGAGTGTGGTCGTAGTACCTGCTGTTGTGATCGCCCAGGGCATAGAGCCTGTTGTCGTCCACCGCGACCCAGAACCGTACGGGTGCGGTGTGCTGATAGGTCCCGCCAATGGCGCCGTAGTCGCCCTTGTAGTCGATGGCGGGGTGGGCGCGGCCGTCCTTGCCGAACGAGTAGTAGGCCCCGGGCCCCGCCACGACCAACGGGTCCGCGGACACCACGCGTACCTCCGAGCCCCCGGCGAGCAGCGGGCGGCGGGCGCTCAGAGGGGTCGACCAGAGCAGCGCGCCCGTGACCGAGTCGAAGGCGGCGGCGTGCAGTTCGCCGGAGCTGCCAGGCGCCTCGTCCGTGCCCACCTGGACGCCACCGCAGGCGAGCACCGCGGCGACCCGGCGCTCGGCCGCGCCGAACCGGCCCACCGAGCAGTCCTTGGGGACGGCCGCGGTCCACCGCACCTTGCCGGTGCGCACGTCCACGGCGCGCGGCACCCGCTCGCCGAGCACGGCGACTCCGCCGGCCGCGACCACGGTCTCACGCTCGGAGTCCGCATCGCCGGCAACGTAGGCGATGCCGGTGCGCCAGAGCTCACGACCGTCCTTCAGGTCGATCGCGACGGCGGTGGCGCACTCCCCGGCCTTCTCCGACCTGCCTTCGGCGTCGCGGACCACCACCAGCACGGACGCGGCCTCGTCGGCGTCGCCACCGCAGATCTCCGAGCGTCCGGGCGGCACGTACTCCCATGCCCGCTTGCCGGTACGGGCGTCGAAGCCGGTCACGGCGTCGAAGCGGCTGCGGACCAGGGTGTCGCCGGACAGCCAGACGCCGTTGCCGTGGTCCGAGTCGGTGCGGTCCGCGGGGGTGTTCCAGCGGACGTCCATCGAGTCGCCCGGGAAGCGCCCGGTGGTGGACAGGCACCCCGCCGTGATCGCGCCGACCACGGCCAGCACCACCCCGAGCCTGATCAGTATCCCGGCGAGCCGACCGCTCATTGAGTCCCCCTCAGCTTCAGCGGCGATCATCATACGAGTCGGTCGGCCGCCCCCATCCCGTCCGCCCGGTCCATCAGCCGCGACAGCTCCACCCGGGAGCGCACCTGGAGCAGCGCGAAGACGTTCCGCAGGTGGTGGTCGACGGTGCGCGGGCTGATCGACAGCCACGCGGCCACCTCGCGGTTGGTGGCCCCCTCGGCGACACAGCGCGCGATCCGCAACTGCTGCGGCGTCAGCACGGGCAGCGCCCCGGCCGGTTCCCGCCGGGGCCCCAACGCCTCACCGGTCGCCCGCAGTTCCGCCCGGGCCTGTTCGGCCCAGGGGCGGGCCCCGCACCGCTCGAAGGCGACGAGCGCGTCCCGCAGCCTGCCCCGCGCCTCGCGCGGACGGCGCCGGCGCCGCAGCCACTTGCCGTAGAGCAACAGCGTGCGCGCGGTCTCGAAGTCGCCGCCCGCCTCCTCGTGGCGGCGCAGCGCCTCCCGGAAGACGGCGTCCGCCTCCTCCGACTCCGGCGCGAGCAGCGCCCGGCACCGCGCCAGCTGCGCCGGGGCCTGCGCGTCCGCGCCCAGCGCCGCCCAGACCGCGAACTCCTCGGCCGCCGCCCGCGCGTCCTCGCACAACCCCGCCGGTACGGCCGCCTCGACGAAGCACGGCACGGCGAGCATCCGCACGCCGAAGTGGCCCCGGCGCGGCCCCGGCCGCACCAGCGGCCCGAGCCGGGCGGCGGCCTCCGCAACCCGCCCGCGCCCGAGATCGGCGCGGGCCGCCGCCCACTCGGCGAGCGTGGCCGCCTGGGCGAGGCCGTGCGGCCGCGCGATCGCCAGGGCGTGCCCCACATGGCGCGCCACGGCCCCGGCGTCGCCCTCCACCGACGCGACCAGCGCGAGCACCGCGTGCTGGTGCGCGACGACGTTGCCCAGCCCGGCCCGGTGCGCCCCGCGCAGCCCCTGCCGGGCGTGCGCCCTCGCCACGGCGTGCCGCCCGCCCCGCAGCTCCGCGTACGCCAGGTGCTCCAGCACCCGCGGCTCCAGCGTGGTCAGGCCCCGGGCCCGGGCGAGCGCCAGCGCGCGGGCACCGGTCCGGCAGGCGGCCGCGCTGTCGCCGAGCACGAGCGCGGCGGCCCCGGCCCGCAGCAGCCGCACCGGGTCGTCGTCCCCCACGGCCCGCCGCAGCACCCGGCGCAGCGGCTCCCGCGCCCGGTCCAGGCGCCCGCCGAGAGCCGCGTACAGGCCCAACCGGTAGTCGTACGACGCCCCGGGCTCGTCGCGCAGACGGGCCGGCGGGCCCCCGTCGCCGCCGAGCGCGGCCAGGCACGCCGCCATGTCGCCCATCGCCCACCCGGCCTCGACGGCGGCGAGCCGCGCGGCCAGGGCACGCTCCGGGTCGTACGGGCCCAGCAGCGCGGCCGCCACCAGCAGCTCCGCGTGGGCGTCGCCGACGGGCCCGTCGTACAGCGCGAGGGTGCCGCGCACCAGCTCGGCCCGGCCGCGTACGGCTCCGTGGGCCGCCTGCCGCGCGGCGGCGAGCAACTCCCGCGCCCGGCGCGGCACCCCGGCCGCCCCGGCGAGCTCGGCGGCGGCGGTCAGCCGCGCCGCCCGGCCGGCGCCGTCGCCACCGAGCTCCGCGGCGCGGGCGAGGGCCCACGATCGCTCCAGCGGACTGCCCTCCGCCTCCGCGGCCGCCTCGAGCGCCGCCGCC
>NZ_JBEXNO010000070.1:0-22095 GCF_040611175.1 Streptomyces sp. NPDC003036
GGCGGTACACGCGTGGTGTACCGCCGCCCCGCGGCTCTTGTATTTCCGTGCCGGCGCACTGCCGGCCCGATCACGCGATCAGGCGGACTTCCGGCTGTCGCGCGGGTGCACGGCGATGTTCATGGCGCCGGAGCGCAGGACCGCCAGCCTTTCGGCCAGCACTTCCTCCAGCTCCTCGCGAGTGCGCCGCTCCATGAGCATGTCCCAGTGCGTACGCGCCGGCTTGCCCTTCTTCTCCTCGGGGCCGTCCCCGTCCACCAGAAGAGCCTGGCTTCCGCAGACCTTGCACTCCCACTCCGGCGGGATCTCCGCCTCGACCGAGAAGGGCATCTCGAAACGATGCCCCTTCTCGCATGCGTACTCCACCGCCTGGCGCGGGGCCAGATCGATGCCGCGGTCGGTCTCGTAGCTGGTCACCACGAGGCGCGTGCCGCGAAGAGCTCGCTCACTCATGAATCGTGCCTCCCGGGCTTGTCGCCCACAGGACAGGTGTCGCTGTCGTCGTCATCCGGTCAACGTCCGGTCGGCGGTAAAGATTCCCGTTGCGGGTCATGCGTCGCCCGTCGATGCCGCCCCTTTTTGTACCCACCAATGCCCGGTTTGTCACATCTGGCAGAAGATGTCACCCAGCGTCGTTGCTTCTTCGGCGCGCAGTAACGGTCCGCCTGGCAGGCCAAAGGCGTACACTACCGGACTTCGGCTCCCTGGCTAAATCCGGTCGGGTACGGGGTTCCCCACGGCGGCCACCGCACGCCGTACCGGCACCCGCGCCAGCAGGGCGAAACCCAGCCCGAAGAAGACCACCAGCGAGATGATCGCGTCCCGGTAGCTGCCGGTCACCTGGTACGCCAGGCCGAAGACGAGCGGCCCCAGCCAGCTCAGCCCCCGGTCGCTCATCTCGTACGCCGAGAAGTACTCGGCCTCCTTGCCGCGCGGCACCAGGTGCGAGAAGAGCGAGCGCGACAGCGCCTGGCTGCCGCCCAGCACCAGCCCGATCGCCGCCGCGAGGGCGTAGAACCAGACGGGCGCGCCGGCGGGCAGGAAGTACGCGGCCGCCAGGATCAGCGTCCACACGGCGAGCGACCCGAGGATCGTCCGCTTGGCCCCGTACGCGCGCGCCAGGCGCCCCATGCCGAGCGCGCCGGCCACCGCCAGGACCTGCACCAGCAGCACCGCCGTGATCAGCGTCGTCTGGTCCAGGCCCAGCTCCTCGGAGCCGTAGATGGAGGCCTGCGATATCACCGTCTGCACGCCGTCGTTGTAGACCAGGTACGCCAGCAGGAAGGACAGCGTGAGCGGATGGCGCCGCATGTCGCGCAGCGTCCCCATCAGCTGGCGCCACCCCGACCCGACCGCGCCCTCGCCGCCGGCCGCCGCCACCTGCCGGTCACGCAGCCTGCGCAGCGGTATCAGCGTGAAGGCGCCCCACCACAGACCGGCCGACGCCAGACAGATCCGAACCGCCCCGGACTCCGACACGCCGAAGGAGTCGTGGCCCGTGTACAGCACGAGATCGATGACCAGGACGAGCGCGCCCGACGTGTAGCCGAACGCCCACCCGCGCGAGGAGACCGCGTCCCGCTCCTCCGGCTCCGCGATCTGCGGCAGATAGGCGTTGTACAGCACCATCGACACGGCGAGTGAGGCGTTCGCCACGATCAGCAGGAACGCGCCCAGCAGATAGCGCTCCCCGTCCAGGAAGAACAGCCCGGTCGTCGCCGCCGCACCCAGGTACGCGGACGTCGCCAGCAGGGGCTTCTTGCGGCCCGTACGGTCGGCCACCGCGCCGGCCAGCGGCATCACCAGCACCGCGAGGACGACCGACACGGACACCGCGTACGCGAACACCGAACCCGCGCGGACCGGGATGCCCAGGGGATGGACGAATCCGTCCACATCGGCGGCCGCCTTGGCGACCGACGTCAGATACGGGCCGACGAACACCGTCAGCACGCTCGTCGAATAGACGGAGCACGCGAAGTCGTAGAAGTACCAGCCCCGTTGCTCGCGTATCCGGTCTGCCCGGTCGGCGGTTCCGACGGTCACGGCCGCCCCCCTCGTTCGTCCCCGTGGTGAGACGGCCCGGGCCTCAGACCCACACTCCCCGGTCGGTCAGCACCGTACGCAGCGTCTCCAGATGATCGGTCATGATGCCATCCACCCCCAGGTCGAGCAGGGCGGCCATCCGTTCCGGATCGTTCACCGTCCAGACGTGCACCTGAAGGCCCCGTTCGTGCGCGGCCCTGATGAACCGCCGGTCCACCACCCGCACCCCGCCCTGGCTCTCCGGCACCTGCGCCGCCACCGCGCCCCTGCGCAGCGCGGCCGGGATCCCGTACGAACGCAGCCGCAGTCCCAGCACCCCCCGCACCCCGTACGAGGTGGCCAGCCGCGGCCCCGCCAGGCGTACGGCCCTGGCCACCCGGCCCTCGTCGAAGGAGCCGACGCAGACCCGGTCCCAGGCGTCCGCCTTCCGGATCAGCTCCAGCAGCGGCAGCAGGGCGGCCTCCGCCTTGACGTCCACGTTCCAGCGGGCCTCCGGGAACTCCTCCAGCAGCTCCTCGAAGAGCGGCAGCGGCTCCTTGCCCGCCACGCGGGCCTCGCGCACCACGCTCCAGGGCAGCCGCGCGATCCGGCCCCGGGCGTCCGTCACGCGGTCCAGCGTCGGGTCGTGGAAGGCGACGAGCCGGCCGTCGGCGGTGGTGTGCACATCGGTCTCGAAGTACCGGTAACCGGCCACGGCGGCACGCCGGAAGGCGGCCACGGTGTTCTCCAGGCCGTCCGCGGCCCCACCGCGATGGGCGAACGGTATGAGCGACGGGTGATCAAGGTAGGGATGGCGAGTCACCGCCGCAGTATGGACCGCTCCGGTGTCCGGCCGGCGACCACCGTGCTGCCGCCCGGGGCCGCCGGGACGGCGAAGACCCGCAGGAACAGCTGGGCGAGCGGTCCGATCGCCAGGGCGTACGCCACCGTGCCCACCCCCACGGAGCCGCCCAGCAGGAACCCGGCGAGCACCACCCCGGCCTCGATGGCCGTGCGCACCAGCCGGATCGACCGGCCCGTCCGGCGGTGCAGCCCCGTCATCAGCCCGTCGCGCGGGCCGGGCCCGAGCCGGGCCGCGATGTAGAGCCCGGTCGCCACACCGTTGAGGACGATGCCGGCCACCATCATCGGGACCTGGGCCACCAGGTCGTGGGCGGTCGGCAGCACCGTCAGGGAGGCGTCGATGGCGATGCCGAAGACCAGCACGTTCGAGACGGTGCCGAGCCCCGGCTTCTGCCGGAGGGGCATCCACAGGAGGAGCACGACGACGCCGACGATCATCGAGACCACGCCGATCGACAGCCCGGAGCGTTCCGCCAGGCCCTCGTGGAGCACGTTCCAGGGCTCCAGGCCCAGCCCGGCGCGCACGAGGAGGGCGGAGCTCACGCCGTACAGGATCAGGCCGACGTAGAGCTGGACCAGGCGCCGCGGCAGACGCCGCCCGCGCAGGCCGCTCGTGAAGGTGATGGACAAGGTGTGCCCCCGGAGTGGTCGTGGTGGACTGGCTCATGTCACTCTGGGTGCGGGAATTGGACTCCAACCATGGCCAATTCCAGGAAGGTGGACTGAATTCCATGACCGAGTGGACCTCCGCGGTGGGCGCGGCCCAGCTCGCCCGGCAGCTGAGCGCCCAGCAGCCCCGCCCGGCCGGCCCCGGCGCCCGCAAGCCGCCCGCCTACCGCGCGCTCGCCGACGGCATCCGGCTGCTGGTCCTGGAGGGCCGCGTCCCCGTCGCCGCCCGCCTTCCCGCCGAGCGCGAGCTGGCCCTCGCCCTCGCGGTGAGCCGCACCACCGTCGCCGCCGCGTACGAGGCGCTGCGCGCGGAGGGCTTCCTGGAGTCCCGGCGCGGTGCCGGCAGCTGGACCGCCGTACCGGCGGGCAACCCCCTGCCCGCGCGCGGCCTGGAGCCGCTGCCGCCGGAGTCCCTCGGCTCCATGATCGACCTGGGCTGCGCGTCGCTCCCGGCACCCGAGCCCTGGCTGACCCGCGCCGTCCAGGGGGCGCTGGTGGAGCTGCCGCCGTACGCCCACACGCACGGCGACTACCCGGCCGGGCTGCCCGCGCTGCGGCAGATGCTCGCCGACCGGTACACCGCGCGCGGCATCCCGACCATGCCCGAGCAGATCATGGTGACGACGGGCGCGATGGGCGCCATCGACGCCATCTGCCACCTCTTCGCCGGCCGAGGCGAGCGCATCGCCGTCGAGTCGCCCTCCTACGCCAACATCCTCCAGCTGATGCGCGAGGCGGGCGTCCGGCTGGTGCCCGTCGCGATGGCCGAAGGCCTGACCGGCTGGGACATGCCCCGCTGGCGCCAGGTGTTCCGCGACGCCGGGCCCCGCCTCGCGTACGTCGTCGCCGACTTCCACAACCCCACCGGCGCCCTCGCCGACGAGGACCAGCGCCGCCAGCTGGTGGACGCCGCCCGCTCCGCCGGGACGGTGCTGGTGGTCGACGAGACCATGACGGAGCTGTACCTGGAGGAGGGGCTCCGGATGCCCCGCCAGGTCTGCGCCTTCGACCCGGGCGGCAGCACGGTGATCACCGTGGGCTCGGCCAGCAAGGCCTTCTGGGCCGGCATGCGCATCGGCTGGGTCCGCGCGGCGCCCGACGTGATCCGCTCCCTGGTCGCCGCCCGCGCCTACGCGGACCTCGGTACGCCGGTGCTGGAGCAGCTGGCCGTCACCTGGCTGATGAGCACCGGCGGCTGGGAGGAGGCGATCGGCCTGCGCCGCGCCCAGGCGCGCGAGAACCGGGACGCCCTGGTCGCGGCGGTCCGCAGGGAGCTGCCGAGCTGGGAGTTCGACGTCCCCCTCGGCGGCCTCACCCTCTGGGTCCGCACCGGCGGCCTCTCCGGCTCCCGCCTCGCGGAGGTCGGCGAACGGGTGGGCGTCCGCGTCCCCTCGGGCCCTCGCTTCGGCGTGGACGGCGCCTTCGAGGGCTATGTACGGCTGCCCTTCACGGTCGGCGGCCCGGTCGCGGACGAGGCGGCCGCCCGCCTGGCGGCGGCGGCCCGGCTGGTCGAATCCGGCGCCCAGGGAAGCCCTTCCGGCGAAGCGCCGCGCACGTTCGTCGCCTGACTGGGAGGGGCCCGCCTGGGCGCCCCTCAGCCGGTCGTCGTCTCCCGGGGCCTGCCCGCGAGGTGCTGCAGCCGCACCGTGTCCATGGTGCTCTGCGGCTCCGGGAGCAGCTCCAGCACCGCCTGCCGGTGCGCCTCGCTCGTCGCCTCGTCGTACGGGTCGGGCGTCGCCGGCACCTGGAGCCGCAGGACGGGCCCCGTGCCCAGCCGTGCGTACCCCCTCCCCGGCGGCATGCTCGGCGGGGGCGTGGTGTGCGGCGCGGCGCCGAGGACCGACTCCACCTGCTCGCGGGAGGCCGGGCCGAGCACGACCCGCGCGCGCGTGTGGGTGCGTACGGCCTCGGTCAGCGCGTCCACGCCGTCGAACTGCTCGGCCACGACCACGGTGACCTGCACCGCCCTGCCGTGCCGCAGCGGCACCTGGAGCAGCTCCTGCGGGTCGGTGCGCCCGTCGGCCGCCGCCAGGTGGCCGAAGACGGCCGGCCGGTCGACCAGGATCCACAGGGGCCGCTTGGTGTCCTCGGGGGCCGGGCGCCCGGCCTGCCGGGCCCGGTTCGCCGCGATCAGCCGCCGCTCGGTCTCGTGCGCCGCCCACTCGAGGCTGGTCAGCGCCCCGGCGAGCCCGCACTCGACGCCCAGCACCCCGGCGCGCCCGGTCAGGCAGGCGTACTCGCCGGTGCCGCTGCCGTCGACGACGACCACGTCGCCGTGGTCGAGTGCCTGGAGGGCGAGGGAGCGCAGCAGGGACGTGGTGCCGCTGCCGGGGGCGCCGACGGCGAGCAGGTGCGGCTCCGTCGAGCGCGGCCCCGTCCGCCACACCACGGGCGGCGCGTCGCGCCGTTCATCGCCCGCGCGGACGGGCATGGTCCGCTGCACCGCGTCGTCGTCGGTGAACCCCAGCACGGTCTCGCCGGGCGCGGTCACGAACCGCTGCGCCGCGATGGTGGTCGGCAGCGCGGGCAGCACCCTCATGAGGAGCTGGTTCTCCTCCTCGTACCACTGGAAGAGGTACTCGCGGCCGCGCCCGGACTTGGCGTGGAGCAGGTGCTCGATCCGGGCCCGTGCGGCGGCGTCCCCGTCGGGGAAGTACGCCGGGTAGGCGATCCGCAGCCGCGTCGGCCGCCCGTCCGCGTCGAAGTCGAAGTCGCTGAGGGCCTTGCTCCACTCCCCGCCGTGGGCGAAGAGCGGAGCGGGGTCCTCGGGTACGGAGAAGTGGGGCACCAGGGCCTCGTAGAGCGCCTTCAGCCGCTCCTTCTCCGCCTCGTCGGGCCCGGTCTTCACGACCGGGCGCTCGCGCCCGTGCCACGCCGCCGCACCCATCACCGACACGAGCGCGAGCAGCGGCCCGTACGGCGCGAGGGCGACGACCAGGACGCAGGCCGCGGCGAGGAACAGCGCGGGACCGCGCCGCTCCTTGGGCGTCGCCGCCCACTTGGCGCGCCCCGCCGCGGCCAGCCTCCGCAGACCACGGGTGATCGTGATCAGCGGATGGAGGACGTCCGTGGCGCTGTCGGCGGCCGTTCGGGCCATCTCCCGGCTCCGTGCGATCCGGTCGCTGCCGATGCTCAGCACGCGGCTGCTCAGAATGCGGGGGCGGGGGAGTGGTCGCCGGGCCACGTCGTACTCCTGGGGGCCTGAAGGGATGGAAGGGGTCGTGGGCGTCGGCGTCAGAACTTGATCCCGCCCAACAGGCTGGCGAGGCTCGCGCCGCCCGCGGTGATGCTCGGGGCGATGGCGGTACCCGCCAGGTAGAAGCCGAAGAGGGCGCAGACGAGGGCGTGGGAGGCCTTGAGCCCGTCCTTCTTGAAGAAGAGGAAGACGATGATGCCGAGCAGTACCACGCCGGAGATGGACAGGATCATGAGGTTCTCCTGGGTGAGGGGACAGTCACCTTGAGTACTTCCAAGCTCACAACAAGTATCTATGCGATAAAAGATGCAAATGGGTGAAATGTCGGTCTTTTCACTTGAGCGGCGTACACCGGACGTGCACCGGGCCTTGTCGCACACCGCCGGGGACCGCCTCACGGTGATCTTTCCCACGGCCTGGCAGGGTCGGCCCGAGGTGCGGGCAGTACCCTGTCGGTTCACTTGCACGGCGCCCCGCCGTGCGTACTGGTTCCACCCGAGTCCGCGCAGGTCAGCACGGCCGGCGCGGGGTGCGGGTCAATGACGTGAAAGGCGGTCCGTCCGATGAGTGAGACTCCGGACCCCGAGGTGATCGAGCTGGCGTCCAGGATCTTCGACATGGCGCGCCAGGGGGACGCCCAGACGCTCGCCGAGTACGTCGACGCGGGCGTGTCCCCCAACCTCACCAACGACAAGGGCGACTCCCTCGTGATGCTCGCCGCCTACCACGGCCACGCCGGAGCCGTGGAGGCCCTCCTCACCCGCGGTGCCGACCCCAACCGCGTCAACGACCGCGGCCAGACGCCCATCGCGGGAGCCGTCTTCAAGGGGGAGGACGACGTGGTGCGCGCCCTGCTGGCGGCGGGCGCGGATCCGGAAGCAGGAACTCCGTCCGCCGTGGATACCGCCCGCATGTTTGGGAAGGCGCACCTGCTGGAGCTGTTCGAGTCCCGGTGAACGGGCACTGAACTCCAGGCGAGAAGGGTGCCGTAAATGTGGTCGCGGTGGCGAAATGGCTGGGTCATCATGACGTCGGGCCCGCAGGGGGCCACCGACGAGAGGCAGAGGAAGATGGTCGACACCAAGCGGAAGACGACGAGCGGCTCCACATGTTGCTGCGCGGCCTAGGTACCCACCGTTCACCGGGGACCCCCGGTTGCGTCGACAGCTTGATGTGAGGCATTTTCCATGTTCGATCCGGTCATAGCGCCGAGCGGTACGCTGCTCGGCCTGTTGCAGAGGGGCCGCGGCGACGGCACGCTGCACGCGCTCGCCGCGCCACGCGCGGAAGCCCTCGCCGCCCTCAACCACTGTGTGCTGAACGACCCGCGCCAGGACTGGCAGGTCGAGAACCGCTCCCTCTACTACGCGCGCCTCTACCTGGATCTGCACGGTGGGCTCGACGCCGTCGAGGCCCACCTCTTCAGCCCGGAGGACCACCTCGACACGGACGAGTCCCGCACCGGACTCGCCCTCGCCGTACTGGGCCACCTCGCCTCGTACGGCCGTGAGGACGCCCTCGCGCTGCTGCGCGGGTACGCCGCGACCGGCGCCAACTGGACCTGGGCCCTTGACGAGCTCGCGCTGCGCGACGACGACTCCGCGCTGCGCGCCCTCGCCGAGCCCGTGCTCGCCCGCTTCCCGGCCACCCCGGAGGGCGACGCCGAGCTCGCCTCCGCCGTACGCGACGCCTTCGAGCCCCGCCCGTGGCGGCTGTGGGCCGAGGACCGGCGGGACGCCGTCGGCGCCCGGGTGCGCGCCGCCCAGGAACGCGGCTGCTTCGACCGCTGGCAGCGCCAGATGCGCCCCACGGGGCCCCGCCCCGGCTGGAGCGTCCAGGCGGTCTTCGACTGGGCCCAGGAGGGCCTGGAGCGCGGCTCGGTGCTCCATGTGCCCGCCGCCCGCTGCCTCACGGCCGTCGCGGGGCCCGAGGACCGGGCCCTGATCCTCGAAGCCGCCCGCAGCGGCTCGGACGGCGCCCGCTGCGCCGCCCTGCACTACCTGGCCGAGGCCCGGGACCCCGCCGTCCTGGACCTCATCGAGGCCGCCGCGGGCGACGGCTCCCGTACCGTCGCCGAAGCCGCCGTCGCCGCCTTCGAGCGGATGTGCGGCGAGGCGGCCGTCGACCGGGCGCGCGGCTGGGCGCAGCGGCCCGACGCGCTCGGCAGCTCGGCGGCCGGAGTGCTCGCCTCCCGGGGCGGCGCCCAGGACGCCGCCCTGGTGCTCGGCGCCCTGCGCGAGGCCGTACGGACCCACGGCCCGGACACGCCCGCCCTCTACCCGCTCGTCGACGGGGCCGGCCGGCTCGGCATCGCCTGCGCCGCACCCGTCCTGCGCCACATCTACCGGGAGACCGCGGCCTCCCAGCTGCGCGGCCGCACGGCCCGCGCCCTCGCCGCGACCGACCCCTCCTTCGCCACCGGCTTCGCCGTCGAGTGCCTGTGGGACTGCGAGGAGACCACCAGGGAGATCGCCGCCCTGCACGCCGAGACCGGGGACGTACGCGTCGCCGAACGGCTGCGCCACCTCGCCGCCGACCCGGCGGAGGAGGACGAGGTGCAACTGGCCGTGCGCAGCAGGATCGGACCGGACGCACCCACCGGCTGACCGCCCGGGGGAAACGCTCACGGGACGTTCTCCGCGCGGAAAGATCCACGTCGGGCCCGCCACCCCGGGCCTGACGACAACACTCGTATGCGTGTCCACAGCCGCATGCGGGTCGTCATCGCGGCGTGTCCCCGAGGCCGTCTCCCCGCGGTGCCGCGCCCTCGCAGGCCCTGCCTCCGGACGGGCCCCTTGTCAGAATGGGGAGATGAGCGGGCGCTGGGAGTTCTGGATCGACCGGGGCGGCACCTTCACCGACATCGTGGCCCGGCGCCCCGACGGGCGCCTGGTCACGCGCAAGCTGCTCTCGCACGACCCCGAGCGCTACCGGGACGCCGCCGTCGCCGGCATCCGGCTCCTGCTCGGGCTCCGCCCCGGCGAACCCGTACCGGCGGAGCGCGTCCACTCCGTCAAGATGGGCACCACGGTCGCCACCAACGCCCTCCTGGAGCGGCGCGGGGAGCCCACCGTCCTCCTCGTCACCGAGGGGTTCCGCGACGCCCTGCGCATCGCCTACCAGAACCGGCCGCGCATCTTCGACCGGCGCATCCTGCTCCCCGAGGCCGTGTACGACCGCGTCATCGAGGTCCCCGAGCGCATCGACGCCCACGGCACCGTCGTACGCCCCCTGGACCTCGCGCCCGTGCGCGCGGGGCTGGAGCAGGCCCGCGCGGACGGGCTGCGCAGCGCCGCGGTGGTCCTCATGCACGGCTACCGCCACCCGGGCCACGAGGTGCGGACGGCCGAGGCGGCGCGCGAGGCGGGCTTCGCGCAGGTCAGCTGCTCGCACGAGGTGAGCCCGCTGATCAAGCTGGTGCCGCGCGGCGACACGACCGTCGTCGACGCCTACCTCTCGCCGATCCTGCGCCGGTACGTCGACGAGATCGCGGCCGAGCTCGCCGGCGTACGGCTGATGTTCATGCAGTCCAACGGAGGGCTGCGCGAGGCCGCGCACTTCCGCGGCAAGGACGCCGTGCTGTCCGGCCCGGCGGGCGGTGTCGTCGGCATGGCCCGCACCTCCGAACAGGCCGGTTACGGACGGGTCATCGGCTTCGACATGGGCGGCACCTCCACCGATGTGTCGCACTACGCGGGCGCGTTCGAGCGGGAACTCGGCACCCAGGTGGCCGGGGTGCGGATGCGCGCGCCGATGATGAGCGTCCACACCGTCGCG
The DNA here is from genome assembly GCF_040611175.1 of Streptomyces sp. NPDC003036. NCBI lineage: Bacteria > Bacillati > Actinomycetota > Actinomycetes > Kitasatosporales > Streptomycetaceae > Streptomyces > Streptomyces sp. NPDC003036. The sequence continues at coordinate 10,532 of NZ_JBEXNO010000070.1, forward strand.
GCGGGCGGCGGCTCGGTCCTCCACTTCGACGGCCGTCGCTACCGGGTCGGCCCCGACTCGGCCGGCGCCGTCCCGGGGCCCGCCTGCTACCGGCGCGGCGGCCCGCTGACCGTGACGGACGCGAACGTCATGCTGGGGCGGGTGCAGCCGGACCACTTCCCGGCGGTCTTCGGACCGGACGGGGACCAGCCGCTCGACGCCGACGCGGTGCGCGAAAGCTTCACCGCACTGGCCGAGGGCGTACGGCACCACACCGGAGTCCCCCGTACGCCCGAGGAAGTCGCGGCCGGCTTCCTGGAGATCGCGGTCCTCAACATGGCCAACGCCGTCAAGAAGATCTCCGTCCAGCGCGGCCACGACATCACCCGCTACGCCCTGACCAGCTTCGGCGGAGCGGGCGGACAGCACGCCTGCGCGGTCGCCGACGCCCTCGGGGTCGACACCGTCCTCGTCCCACCCCTGGCCGGGGTCCTCTCGGCCTACGGCATCGGCCTCGCCGACGCCACCGCCATGCGGGAGCGGTCCGTCGAGGCCGAACTGGACGCGGCCGCCCACGCACGCGTGCGCGGCCTCTGCGCCGAGCTCGCCGCACGCACCAGGGAGGAGCTGCGCGCCGACGGCGTGCCCGACAGCGCGATCGGCACCCACGCGCGCGTGCTGGTGCGTTACGCCGGGACCGACGCGAGCCTGCCCGTTCCGCTCGGCTCCGTCGAGGCCGTACAGGAGGCGTTCACGGCGGCGCACCGCGCGCGGTACGGGTTCACCATGGACAAGCCGCTGGTGGTGGAGGCCGTCTCGGTGGAGGCGGTCGGACGCGCCGGTCCGCACGGGCCGGTAGCCGCCGAAACCGCCCACCGTACGGGCCGACTGGAACCGCGTGCGACGGTGCGGATGTTCGTCAACGGCGAGCCCCGCGACACCCCGCTGTACCGGCGCGAGGACCTGCGGCCCTCCGACACCGTGCCCGGCCCCGCCATCATCGCCGAGGCCGACGCCACGACCGTCGTCGACGACGGCTGGCAGGGCTCCGCCACCGGCACCGGCCACCTGCTGCTGACCCGCACCCGCCCCCGGCCGGGCCGTACGGCCGTCGGCACGGACGTCGACCCCGTCCTGCTGGAGGTGTTCAACAACCTCTTCATGGCGATCGCCGAGCAGATGGGCGTCCGCCTGGAGAACACCGCCCACTCCGTCAACATCAAGGAGCGGCTCGACTTCTCCTGCGCCCTCTTCGACGCCGACGGCAACCTCATCGCCAACGCCCCGCACATCCCGGTCCACCTCGGCTCGATGGGCGAGTCCATCAAGGAGGTGCTGCGCCGCAACCGGGGCACCCTGCGGCCCGGCGACGTGTACGCCATCAACGACCCGTACCACGGCGGTACGCACCTGCCGGACGTGACCGTCGTGACGCCCGTCTTCGGGCCGGCGGGCGATCTGCGGTTCCTGGTGGCCTCCCGGGGCCACCACGCCGAGATCGGCGGCATCACCCCGGGCTCCATGCCCGCCTTCAGCCGCACCATCCACGAGGAGGGCGTCCTCTTCGACAACTGGCTGCTCGTACGGGACGGGCGCCTCCGGGAGGACGAGACCCGGCGCCTGCTGACCGAGGCGCCGTACCCCTCCCGGGACCCGGACACCAACCTCGCCGACCTGCGCGCCCAGATCGCCGCCAACGAGAAGGGCATCGAGGAACTGGAGCGCATGGTCGACCGGTTCGGCCTCGACGTCGTCCACGCCTACATGCGGCACGTACGGGACAACGCCGCCGAGTCCGTACGCCGCATCGTCGCCGGCCTGCGCGACGGCGCGTGCCGCTACGAGACCGACGGCGGGGCCGTCATCCGGGTCGCCGTACGCGTCGACCGCGAACGGCGCCGCGCGGTACTGGACTTCACCGGCACGTCCCCGCAGCAGCCCGGCAACACCAACGCGCCCACGTCCGTGGTCACGGCGGCCGTGCTGTACGTCTTCCGGACGCTGGTCGAGGACGACATCCCGCTCAACAGCGGCTGCCTGGAACCCCTGGAGGTACGCGTCCCGGACGGCTCCATGCTGGCGCCCGCCTACCCCGCGGCCACGGTCGCCGGGAACGTCGAGACCTCGCAGGCGGTCACCGGGGCGCTGTACGCGGCGCTCGGCGTCCAGGCGGAGGGCTCCGGCACCATGAACAACGTCACCTTCGGCAACGACCGCGTGCAGTACTACGAGACGGTGGCGAGCGGCTCGGGCGCGGGCGACGGCTTCGACGGGGCCGACGCCGTCCAGACCCACATGACCAACTCCCGGCTCACCGACCCCGAGGTCCTGGAGTGGCGCTACCCGGTCCGGGTGGACGGCTTCGCCGTGCGGCCCGGCAGCGGCGGGCGCGGCCGGTGGCGCGGCGGCGACGGCGTCGTGCGCCGCATCCGGTTCCTGGAGCCCATGACGGTGGCGCTGCTGACCGGACACCGCAGGGTGCCGCCGTACGGCATGGCGGGCGGCGCGCCGGGCGCCCTCGGCGAGAACGCCGTGGAACGCGCCGACGGCACCGTCGAACGGCTCGGCGGGGTCGACGTGGCGGACGTCCGCCCCGGCGACGTCCTGGTCGTCTCGACACCCGGGGGCGGCGGCTACGGGACGCCCCCGGACTGAACCACGAACCGGACCGGCGTCCCCGGCACGGCCTGAGCCGCGGCCGCCAGGTCCCGCTCCCGTACCACCGCCACCACCGGATAGCCACCGGTCGTGGGGTGGTCGGCGAGGAACACCACGGGCCGGCCGTCCGGCGGGACCTGGACCGCACCCAGCACCATGCCCTCGCTGGGCAGTTCGCCGGGCAGGGCGCGCTCCAGGGGCGGGCCCTCCGTGCGCAGCCCGATCCGGTTGCTCGCGGGGGACACCCGGTAGGGGGCCGTGGCCAGGGTGCGCAGCGCGGCGTCCGTGAACCAGTCGTCGCGCGGGCCCGGCCGCACCCGCAGGACCAGCTCCCGTGGCGCGCCGGGCCAGGGCGCGGCGTCGTACAGGGCCGTCGCCCCGGACGGCGCCCGGCCCAGCGGCAGCACGGCCCCGTCCCGCAGCGGGGCGGGGCCGAGACCCGAGAGCAGGTCCGTGGAGCGGCTGCCCAGCACCGGCTCGGCGGCCACGCCCCCGGCGAACGCCACATACGAGCGCAGGCCGCGCACCGCCGCGCCCACCTCCAGCACGGCACCCGCGGGCACGCGTACCGCCGCGCCCCAGGCCGCCGGCCGCCCGTCCACGGTCACCGGGCACGGGGCGCCGCCCACCGCGACGGTCACCGCGCACCGCGGCCGCACCGCGCAGCCGTTGACGGTCGTCTCCAGCACCGCGGCGTCCACCGGATTGCCCACGAGCCGGTTGACGAGCCGGCTCGCGTACGGATCGAGGGCCCCCGAGCGCGGCACACCCAGGTGGGCGTGGCCGAACCGCCCCTGGTCCTGCACCGTGGTCAGCGCCCCGGCCCGGACGACCGCGAAGGCACGGTCGGTCATCTGCCCCCCAGGCGGGCGCCGGTGCCGGACTCGGGAACGAACCGCACCCGGGTGCCCGGCGACAGCAGCGCCGCCGGCTCCCGCGCCGGGTCCCACAGCACCAGGTCCGTCGTCCCGATCAGCTGCCAGCCGCCCGGCGAGGAGCGCGGGTACACACCGGTGTACGCGCCCGCCAGCGCCACCGAGCCGGGCGGGACGGCGGTGCGCGGCGTGGACCGGCGCGGCACCTCGTACCGCGCGGGAAGGCCGGTCAGATAGCCGAAGCCCGGCGCGAAGCCGCAGAACGCCACCCGGAACTCCACCCCGGAATGGATCCGCGCGACCACCTGAGGCTCCACGCCCCACAGCGCCGCCACGACCGCCAGGTCCGGGCCGTCGTACCGGACGGGGATCTCCAGCAGCGGGTCCGCGCGCGCGTGCAACGGCTCCACCTCCCACCGGGCGACCTGTTCGGCGAGGCGCCCCGGATCCTCCACCCCGTCGAGCAGCACGGTTCGCGCCGCCGGCACGATCTCCCGTACGGCGGGGAGCGCGCCGGACGCACGGCGGCGCAGCACCTCGGCGTGGAAGGCCTGCGCCTCCTCGCCGCTGCCCAGCTCCACCAGCAGGGCCCGGTCGCCCACGGCCAGCGTCCTCATACGAACGCCTCCACGCGCACACCCGACTCCTCCAGGCGGGAACGGACCTCGCGCGCCAGCTCCACCGCGCCCGGCGTGTCGCCGTGCAGGCACAGGGAGCGGGCGCGGACCGCGACCTGCCGACCGCACCGGGAGACGACCTTCCCGAGCGTGGCCATGGACACCGACCGCTCCACCACGGCCGCGGGATCGGTGATCACGGCTCCCTCCTCGCGTCGCGGAACGAGCGTCCCGGCGGCGGTGTACGCGCGGTCCGCGAACGCCTCCGCGACGACGGGCAGCCCCGCCTTCCCGGCCGTCTCGTGCAGCCGCGAGCCCGGCAGTCCGAGCAGGGGCAGCCGCTCCCCGGTCAGCAGCACCCCGTCGACCACGGCCCGGGCCTGCTCCTCGTCGTGGACCACGCGGTTGTAGAGCGCGCCGTGCGGTTTGACGTACGACACGCGTGTCCCGGCGGCTCTGGCGAACACGTCCAGGGCGCCGATCTGGTAGGCCACTTCGGCGGCCAGCTCGTCGGCGGGCACGTCCATGGAGCGCCGGCCGAAGCCCGCCAGGTCGCGGTAGGAGACCTGGGCCCCGATCCGCACCCCCCGCTCGGCCGCCAGCGCGCAGACGCGCCGCATGGTGACGGGGTCCCCGGCGTGGAAGCCGCAGGCCACGTTGGCACTGCTGACGACGGACAGGAGCTGTTCGTCGTCCGTGAGGCGCCAGCGGCCGAAACCCTCGCCGAGGTCGGCGTTGAGGTCGATCGAGGACCGGGTCATGGTGATGTCTCCTTGGGATGGCGTCAGGCGAGCTCGCGGCCCCGGGTCTCCGGCAGCCCGAGCAGGGCCAGGACGGCGATGCCGTACCCGACCGCGCCGAACACCAGCGCACCGCCCACGCCCCAGCTGTCCGCGAGGAAGCCGACCAGCGTCGGGAAGAACGCGCCGACCGCGCGGCCGGTGTTGTAGGTGAACCCCTGCCCGGTGCCGCGCACCGCCGTCGGATACAGCTCCGCCAGGAACGAGCCGAAGCCGCTGAAGATGGCCGACATGCAGAAGCCGAGCGGGAAGCCGAGCACGAGCAGCAGTCCGTCGGCGCCGGACGGGATGTTGGTGTAGGCGAGGATGCACAGCGCGGACAGGACAGCGAAGATCACGATGTTGCGCTTCCGGCCGAGCCGGTCGGTGAGGTAACCACCCGTCAGGTACCCGAGGAAGGCGCCGGATATCAGAAAGGTCAGATAGCCGCCGGTGCCGATGACCGTCAGTCCCCGGTCGTCCTTCAGGTACGTCGGGACCCAGGTGGCGAGGGTGTAGTAGCCGCCCTGGACACCGGTGGACAGCAGCATCGCGAACAGCGTCGTCCGCAGCAGCCCCGCGCGGAAGATCGCGGTGAAGGAACCGCGCTCGCGGCTCGCCTCGCGGACCTGGGCGACGTGCGGCGCGTCCTCGACGTTCCTGCGGATCCAGATCACCAGGAGGGCCGGCAGCGCGCCGGTCCAGAACATCACGCGCCACGCGGTGTCCGGGTCGAGGAAGTGGAAGACCAGCGTGTAGACGATGACCGCGAGCGCCCAGCCGGCCGCCCACGCGCTCTGGATGCCGCCCAGCGTGCGGCCGCGGTGCTTGGCGGAGGCGTATTCGGCGACCAGGATGGCGCCCACCGCCCACTCGCCGCCGAAACCGACGCCCTGGAGGGCGCGGAAGACGAGCAGCGTCTCGTAGTTGGGCGCGAAGCCGCACAGGACGGTGAAGAGCGCGTACGTGACGACCGTGATCATGAGCGCCTTCACCCGGCCGATCCGGTCGGCGAGGATCCCGGCGAGCACGCCGCCGAGCGCCGAGACGACGAGGGTGACGGTGGTGAGCAGTCCGGTCTGACCGCTGGTGAGGCTGAAGTAGGCCGATATCGCCACCATGCTCAGCGGCAGCGTGAAGAAGTCGTAGGAGTCCAGCGCGTATCCGCCGAACGCGCCGCCGAAGGCGCGGCGGCCGCGCGGCCCGAGGGCGCGCAGCCAGGCGAACGCGCCGGTGTCCTCGGGCTGTTCGCCCTGGGTGGCGTGAGGGGTCTGGGTCGTACTCATCGGCACCTCGCAGAGAGGGGAGGAGCGGAGCCGTGCGGTTCCCACAAGGTAGGGGATTGTTGAACGATCCGACAAGGGGGTTGTCCTCAGTTCCGACCTGAGGTTTTCCTTCTACGATGAGCGGGCCGAGGGCGGTGACGGTGCGGGACGGCGAGAAGAGGTGCGTGGTGGGTGCGACGGGCTCCGAGGCGGCCGGCGGACTGGCGGACGACCGTGCGCTGCTGGGACGTACGAGCACGGCCGAGCGGGTCGCGGACATCCTGCGCACCCGCATCGCCGAGGGCTTCTTCCGGCCCGGCGCGCGGCTCTCGGAGGACAGCATCGCCGGCGCCCTCGGGGTGTCGCGCAACACCCTGCGCGAGGCCTTCCGGCTGCTCACCCATGAACGCCTGCTCGTCCACGAGCTCAACCGCGGTGTCTTCGTACGGGTCCTCACGGTCGACGACGTCGTGGACATCTACCGCACGCGGCGGCTCGTCGAATGCGCCGTCGTCCACGGCCTCGGCAAGCCGCCGTTCGAGCTCCACGGTCTGGTCCTGGCGGTCACCGGCGGGGAGCGGGACGCCCGCGACGGTGACTGGAAGGGCGTCTCCACGGCCAACATCCACTTCCACCGCGAGCTCGTCGCCCTCGCGGGCAGCGCGCGCACCGACGAGCTGATGCGCTCGGTCTTCGCCGAACTCCGCCTCGCCTTCCACATGGTGGACGACCCTCGCGCCCTCCACGAGCCTTATCTCATGCGAAACCGGGAGATTCTGGACGCTTTGCGCGCCGGTGAGCGGGTGAAGGCGGAACGGCTCCTCGCGGACTACCTCGACGACTCCCGCGACCGGCTGGTCGACGTCTACGCACACCTGGTCGACGCGGACGCCGACCCCGGCGCCTGACCGGCACCGTCCCCGGGGGTGTCCCGGGGACGGCCGGAGCGGGGCCGTCTGCGCCGTTTCGACCGTTGTCCGTGCGAGGACCTAATCTGTGCAGCGTGACTTCGCCTGTCTCGACGGATCTCGCTCCGCCCCAGCTCAGCGCGGGGCCGCGGCCTGCTCAGGGCCCGGCCGCCGACGAAGGGCTGGCGCGGCGGCTGCGTGCGCTCGCGTGCACCGCGCCGCTGCACGACCTGGACGCCCGCAAGGCGAACCTGGCGGGGGAGTACTCGGTCTACGGCATGGCGGAGATCGCGCTGGCCGCGATCGACCTCGTCACGCTCAACATGGACTTCGACACCGGCGCCGACCACGAGCAGATCGTCGCCCGGCTGCTGCCGAGGGTCGCCGCCCAGGCCCCGCAGCGGCCCGCCGCCGAGCACGAACGGGTCGCCCGCTGGGTCCTGGAGAACCTGATCAACGTCGGCAGCGTCGACCGCGGCTTCCGCGCCGTGTACGGCATGTTCGGCCCCGACGGCGTCTACGTGCGCCGGGACTACGACTTCAAGCTCATCGAGGAAGTCCCCGGCTACGGCGGCACCGTCTACCTCCGCACCACCGACGAGGCGGTCAACGTCCTCGTCGGCGCGCTCGACACGGACGTCACCAGCGCCCAGATCGCCGCCGAGGTGAAGCTGGAGGTCCTCATCAGCCGCGGCCGCCTCGCCGACGCCCAGCTCGCCGCCGAGCAGGCGCGCTACCGCACCGTGCAGTACGCCGAGACGCTCCGCAAGACGCTGGAGGCCACCCGGCGCAACGTCCGCGCCGTCGACTGGCTCGAGACCGTGCCGGACATGATCGAGGAGGCACTCGCCCACGTCGCCGACCGGTACCGCCACGAGAACGCCATCCTCACCAACATCCGCAAGGCGCGCGACGAGGCGGAGGACCAGGAGCACAAGCGGCGCGCCGCCGAACTCGTCGACATCGTCAAGGACTGCATCCGCCGCCACACCCAGCTCCAGTCCCGGCTGCTGGAGGCCGGTCCGCTGTTCCGCGCCGAACAGGACCGGCAGGCCTTCGCCACCCCCACCGCCCGCGCGGGCCTCGACCTGTACGGCCAGCTCGTCGCCCCGCTGCTGCCGCTCCCTCTCGAGCAGTCCATCCGCGTCACCGACGCCTACTTCGCGCACGGCACCGGACTGCGGACCCCCTCCTCCGTACGCCTCGGCGACCTGGTCGACCTGCTGCTCACGCCGCCGCTGGAGCGCGAGCACCTCGGCGCCGAGATGCCCGAGCCGGACCTGATCGCCACTCCGGACGACAGCCGGTTCAGCGAGGAGCAGCTCGCCGCCGCCATGGAGCTGCTCGACCTGGAGCACGACGCCCCGCGCCGGCTCTCCGGACTGCTCGCCGACGCGCGCCGCCGGGACCCCGAACTGCCGTACCTCGTCGCCCTCCTGGCGATCCACGCCGCCAGCCCCCCGGTCGGTACGGCCTACCGGCAGGGCGAGGAGCGGCTGCTGTTCGCCGTCGACGACGGCACCGAGCTGGACGACCCCGAGTTCGGCGGCGCCGACCTGATCGTCGGTACGGCCCTGCTGGACGCGGCGGGCATGGCCGCGGACCGCACGGACGCGACATGACGCGCCGCCCCGCGCCGCAGCGGCGGCGGCCCCACCCCCGGACCGCGCGCCCGGCCGCACTCCGGACCGCCCGACCGGTACCGCACCGGACAGCGCCCGTGCCCGGGACCGCGTCTGCGCCCGCCCCCGCGCCCGCCGCCGTCGCAGGCGCCGCCCGTACCGAAAGCCGACTCCGTACGGCGTACCCGCTCCGTACCGAGCGCCGACTCCGCACCCCGCACCACCCCGCCCCCAGCAAGGAGCCCCAGCCGTGAGCGACCACCACGCAGAGCACGCCGACGCGTGGAGCGAGCCCGACGCCCCGCAGGCGTCCGAGCCCGCCGCCTCCGGCACCGTCACGCCCGCCGACGCGGCCGACGCCGCCCGGCTCGTCTCCTTCGGCCTCCAGCCCAAACTGCTCCCCGCCCGCGACGCCGAGTACGCCGACCTGCTGCGCCGGTACCGCGAGGAGCCCGCCTTCGCCCGCCTCGCCGACGCCGTCGCCACCGGCCTCGGGCTCATCGTCCTGGAGGTCTCCCCGCGCGCCGGCATGGCCGTCACCGCCGGCGAGGACTCCGTCTTCGCCGTCCGCATGGGCGACTACGCCCGCCGCGCCTCCACCGACTCCGCCGACCGGTTCCTCCACGGCCTCGCCCACCTCGCCGTCGCCGCCCTGGCCTTCCCCCGCCCCGAGGACCTCGCCGACGACACCTACATCGGCCGCATCACCGTCAACGGCGTGGACGCCTTCGTCCGCCAGGCGTGCCGCCGCCTGGAGGAGCGCGCCGAGCAGCAGGGCGAGAACACCGACCCGGCCACCGACGCCCCCGGCCTCGAGGCCGCCTGGCGCATCTACGCCCGGCGCAGCGCCACCGGCGCCACCAAGGACGCCCGCCGCCTCGCCGGATCCACCACCGGCATCATCGGCAAGGCGGTCGCCTTCCTCACCGAATCCGGCTTCCTCCAGCGCACCGGTGACGAGGGCGGCGGCTCGTACCGCACCACCGCGCGCTACCAGCTCCAAGTCCGGGACATGGCGGGCAGCGCCGCCATGGCCGAACTGCTGGAGCTCGGCGTCGTACCGGTGAGCGACGGCTCCGCCACCCTCCTGCCGCCGCCCGACGGAGACGACCTCGACCTCGTCGCCGACGCCGGCCTGCCCTTCCACGCGTAACCCAGACCAGAAGCGAAAGTCCGCCGCCATGTACGAGCTGTCCCGGGTCCGCCTCTACTCCATCGGGCCCGCCGGTGCGCGCTACGCCGACACCGTGCTGGACCTGCGCGGAGTCGGCGCGCCCGTGCCCCACCCCGCCCCCACCCAGGCGGAGTTCTTCGAGGACGAGCCGGTCGGGCCGCCGCGCCGCCCCGCCCCCGCGGGCGTGCTCTTCCTGGAGAACGGCGGCGGCAAGTCCGTCCTCCTCAAGCTGATCTTCTCGGTGATGCTCCCGGGCCACCGCAACACCCTCGGCGGCGCCAGCTCCGGCGTGCTGCGCAAGTTCCTGCTCGCCGACGACTGCGGCCACGTCGCCCTGGAGTGGCAGCACACCCTCACCGGCGAACTCGTGGTCGTCGGCAAGGTCAGCGAGTGGCGCGGACGGCAGGTCTCCAACGACCCGCGCAAGTTCGCCGAGGCCTGGTACTCCTTCCGCCCCGGCCCCGGCCTCAGCCTCGACTCCCTCCCGGTCGCCGAAGCCACCTCCGTACGCCCGCCCGCCGAAGGCGTCTCCGGCGCCCAGGGCCGCCGCCGCACCATGAAGGGCTTCCGCGACGCCCTCACCGAGGCCGGCAAGGCGTACCCCCACCTGGAGGTGTACTGGGAGGAGATCCACGACCGCTGGAACGAACACCTCGGCGACCTGGGCCTCGACCCCGAACTCTTCCGCTACCAGCGCGAGATGAACGCCGACGAGGGCGAGGCCGCCGGCCTCTTCGCGGTCAAGAAGGACTCCGACTTCACCGACCTGCTGCTGCGCGCGGTCACCGACACCCGCGACACCGACGGCCTCGCCGACCTCGTCAGCGGCTTCGGCAACAAGCTCGGCCGCCGCGCCGAACTCACCGCGGAACGCGACTTCACCGCCGGCTCCGTCGACCTCCTGGGCCGCATCGTCGAAGCCGCCGACACCGGCGCCCGCGCGCGCGACGTCCACGCCGGAGCCGAGCGCCGCACCCGTACGCTCGCCCGCCGCCTGTCGGCCCGCGCCGCCGAGGAGCGCGGCCGCGCCGCCACCCTCGCCGAGCAGGTCACCGCGGCCGCCGACACCGTCACCGAGGCCGAGCAGGCGCGCGCCCGCGCCTCCCTCATCGCCGCCGAACTGGCCTACCGCCACGCCTCCCTGGCGCTCACCGCCGCCGAGAAGGGCGCCGCCGCCCAGCGCCGCGAGCTGATCGACGCCCGCACCCTGCACTCCGCCTGGCAGGCCACCGAAGTGGTACTGCGCCACCGCGCCGCCGCCGACCGCTCCGCGCGCGTGTCCGCCGCCATCCGCGAGGCCGAGCGGGACGCCGCGCCCGCGCTCGCCGCCCGCGCCAAGGCCGCCGCCGACCTCGTACGGGCACTGCACGCCGCCGCCGAGGACGGCGAGCGGCAGGCGAACGAGGAGGAGGAGCGGTCCGCCGCCCTCCAGGAGGCGGCCGAGACCGCCCACCGCGACGCCACCGCCGCCGCCACCGAGGCCCAGCGCGCCCGCAGCGAGGCCGGCCACCTCCGCCAGCGCCTCGCCGAGGTCGAGCAGGAGACCGCCGAAGCCGTACGCGCCGGATGGCTCGACGACACCGCCCCCGACGCCGACCCGGCCCGGGCGGCGCTCGCCGCCAGCGATGCCGAGAAGACCACCGTCGCCGCCTGGGACGCGGCCCGCGAGGCCGCCCGCGCCGCGGCC
>NZ_JBEXNO010000071.1:0-21271 GCF_040611175.1 Streptomyces sp. NPDC003036
GGGGCGCTGCACTGCTTCCCTGGCAGGGGTGACAGGAATTGAACCTGCGACATCCGGTTTTGGAGACCGGGCCCCGCGCCGTACCGGGGGACACGCGGGACACCCCCAGCATGCTCCCGCCGGGCCCGGTCGCGCACATCGGTGGGCCCTCCCGGCGGCCGGAGGCCGTCGCGGGGGGTGAAGTATGTTGAGGGCGATCGGGACTGGAAGGAGGCACGCCGGTGCCATCAGGGCAGCAGGCACGCGCACAGGCGGCCGCGATCAGGCCGGGACGGCGCCCCGCCGGCGGCCGGAAAGGCCCGGCCGGCACGGCCGGGTCGGGTGAGTCGCCCGAGTCGAGCGGGTCGCCCGGGTCGAGCGGGTCGGCCGGGCCGGGCGAGCCGACGGTACCGGCCGAGCCGGATCAGCGGGACGAGCGGCCGGAGCGCGACGAGCGGCAGGCGCCCTCCGACCGGGTGCTGGCGCTCTTCGGCGGGCACCGCCTCTCCCCCGCCCAGCGGCGCATCGCGCAGTACATGATCGACCACCTCACCGAGGCCGCGTTCCTGTCGATCACGGATCTCGCGGAGCGCGTCGGGGTCAGCCAGCCGTCGGTCACCCGGTTCGCCACCTCCCTCGGCTACAGCGGGTTCCCGGCGCTGCGCGAGGCGCTCCAGCCGATCGCGCTGGGCGCGATCGCCGGGGTGCCGGACACCGGCGACGAGGTCCGGCGCAACGAGCTCCAGGCGGCGATCGACGCGGAGATCGAGAACCTGGAGGCGCTGCGCCGGGCGGTGGCGGACCCGGGCCAGATCCTCGACGTCGGCCGGGAGCTGGCCGGATCGGTCCCGCTGACGGTGCTGGGCCTGCGCATCTCGGTGTCGCTGGCGGAGTACTTCGCGTACGCGGCGCGGCGCATCCACCCCGACGTACGGCTGGTGACCCGGGGCGGCAGCGTCGCCTACGACGCGCTGCTGCAGTCGAAGGAGGCGGGCGGCACCTGGGTGCTGGCGTTGGCGATGCCGCGGCACGCGAAGGAGACGCTGGCCGCGATGCGGGCGGCGCGCCGGACGGGGCTGCGGATCGCGCTGATCACGGACCTGACGCTGGGGCCGCTGGTCGACGAGGCCGAGGTGACGCTGACGGCCGGGACCGGATCACGCCTCGTCTTCGATTCGTACGCGGCGCCGGGGGTGGTGGCGGCGTCCGTGCTCCAGGCGATGGCCGACGCGCATCCGGAGCGGACGCAATTGCGGCTGGAAGGGTACGAACAGGCCGCGGAACAGCACAGTTTCTTCCTGGACGACTGACCCCCGCCGACGTCTCACGGACGGATCGCCGGGGGTGTTTTCACGCCACCGGCTCGCATGAAATTTTTCATGCACTTGCTTACTCGACAGTAAATATATTTACTGCTCGAACGGCCGGGACCGAGCACGTCGGATTCTCCCGGTACACCCCTCTCAAGGCTCCTGACAAGGGCCTTGGGCCGGACACGCCCGATCGGCGCTCCCTCCTCGCGCCGGTCCCGCGGTGTCCCGCCGGGCACTCCGTCTCCCCTCGGATGCCCGTGGCGGCCCCGGTCAACCCCTGGACCGGGGCCGCCTCAATTCGGCCGGTCAGGTACTTGCGGCCGTGGCACTCGCGGTCGTAGCGGCGAGCCTGGCCCGGGCCGCGGCGAGCGCCTGGTCGAGCTGCCGGGTGCCGGTCGTCACGCAGAGCGTGTACGTCACATCGTCGAGCCGGCGTTTGAGGTCGGGGGCGATCGACAGCCCCTGAGCGGCGGCACACAGGGATTCGTAACGGGCCACGAGCTCCTGAAGCACCGCGGGATGCGCCAACAGCATGAACGTACCTGCCTTTCCACGCCACACAGCACACAGAGGGGAGGGATGCCGATGCCGGCCTCCCGAGGCCGGGTGCGCCAGTCCCGCGACCGGGACGCCATCCCCGCACTTGGATGTGCCCGCGCCGTCCGCTCCTCAACCGACATTGTGATGCAACCGTGACGGATCCGCGCAGCATGGACACACAAGGTGATTGTCCGCTTTCCGGTGATGTTTCCTCTTTAGGCGGGTATTCGTCGCACATGAACGTGAACCCCATCGAAATGCAGAAGGCCCTCGGCGGCGTGGAATACCCCGCGTCGAAGAAGGACATCGTCGGCACGGCGCAGAAGCACAAGGCCAGCCGGGAGGTCATGGACGCACTGAAGTCGCTGCCGGAGAAGGAGTACCCGTCGCCGGCCGCCGTCAACAAGGAGGTAAGCAAGGGATCCTGAGCAGCCCTGAGCACGGGAAGACCTCCGCCCCGCCGTCCTCGCCCCAGCGCGGGAGAGCGGGGCGGAAGCATGCCCGGAGGCATGCCCGGAGGCGCCCCGGCCGCCCCGCCCTCACCCGAGTGGACGGCGCCGGGCTGTCGCGCCCGCGCGGTCGCGCTCCACTGGACCCATGCGGCGAGCGGCGCGCGCCGGATCGTGCGCGCGCCGAAGTCGCCCGCACCGCCAGGCAACCACGACGAGCCGGTTGTCATCTTCTCTGAACGGTGGGCACGGACGGTGCGGCCCGCCACCCGCACACCGGTGCATGGAGTGAGTAGGTAATGGTCCATATTTCAATCGTCGTTCCGTGTTTCAACGAGAGTGAGGTGATCGACGCCTTCCACACCGCGCTGACCGCGGCTCTCGAACCCGCCGACGCCACCTTCGAGGTGTGCTACGTCGACGACGGAAGCGGCGACGGAACCCTGGACCGGCTGCGCGCGCTCGCGGCGACGGACCCCCGCGTGCGCTACACCTCCTTCAGCCGCAACTTCGGCAAGGAGTCCGCGATGCTCGCCGGGATGCGCATGTCGCGCGGCGACGCCGTCGTCCTCATGGACGCCGACCTCCAGCACCCGCCGGAGCTCGTCTCCCGCATGCTGGAGCTGCACCGGCACGGCTACGACCAGGTCATCGCCCAGCGCGACCGCACCGGCGAGGGCGCGGTGCGCAGGGCGTTCAGCCGCACCTACTACCGCCTGGTGCGCCGCTTCATGGACGTCGAGATCGCCGACGGCGCGGGCGACTTCCGCCTGCTGTCGCGGCGTGCGGTCGACGCGATCCTCTCGCTGCCGGAGAGCAATCGTTTCTCCAAGGGGCTCTTCTCCTGGATCGGCTTCGACACCGTCAGCTTCACCTACCAGAACGTCGAGCGGGCCGCGGGCCAGTCCAAGTGGGGCGGCCGGCGCCTGCTCAACTACGGCATCGACGGCCTGCTCTCCTTCAACAGCCGCCCGCTGCGCCTGGCCATCCACACCGGCCTGTGGCTGTTCCTCTCAGCGTTCGCGTACGCCCTGTGGATCATCGCCAACGTGCTCCTGGACGGCGTCGACACCCCCGGTTACGCCACGCTCATCACCGCCATCGTGGCGCTCAGCGGCATCCAGCTCGCCACGCTCGGCGTCATCGGCGAGTACGTGGGGCGGATCTACCACGAGTCCAAGCGCCGCCCGCACTACGTCGTCCGGGAGACGAACGAGCCCGCCGCCGCGCGCGCCGCGGCCCCGCTCGAAACCGCCGGCCGTGCCCGGCAGGAGACGTGAAGCGGACCACGGGACACACGGGTCGCACGAGGCGGCGCCGCGCACGGGGTGCGCGCGGCGCCGCGCTGCGCCAGTTCGCCACCTTCGCCGCGATTGGGCTGGCCAACACCGGCGTCTACTACGCCGTGTACGCGACGCTGAACATCTGGCTGCCCTACCTCGCGGCGCACGTCGTGGGCTACGCGGTCAGCGTCGTCGGCTCGTTCCTGCTCAACTCGTACGTCACGCTGCGCACCAGGCCCACGTGGCGGGCGTTCGCCCGCTACCCGCTCTCCGGCGCGGCCAACGTGGTGGGCAGCGGCATCCTGCTCCACCTCGCCGTGAGCCGGCTCGGCATGAACGAGAACCTCGCGGCCCTCGCTGCGGGTGTCGCCGTCACCCCGCTCTCCTTCGTGCTGGCCCGGTGGGCCATCACCTCCGGGGCGGCCGCGACCCGTCGGGCCGGGACCCGGCCGCCGCCGGAGGCCGAGGTCACGGAAGCCGCGTCCCGTAAGTGACCTTGTCGAGGTGGTAGTAGTCGGCGACGCAGTTGGCGGGCCAGGTCTTGCGCCCGTGGTCGCCAAACGGCTCCAGCATCTTGCCCACCGACAGCGGGGTGTACGGGGCCGTCCTGGCTCCGCTCGCGGCCTGCTCGCGCAGGTACCGGTCCTGGTGGTCCCACTTCTGCGCCCGCACCTTCATGTCGTGGCCCAGGTGGTACAGCGGCACGGCCATCCCCGCAACGGACACCGCGCAGAGGGCGGCGGCCAGCGCCATCACGACACCGTTGCGCCCCCGGGCCCGGGAGCCGTCGCCGTCGCCCTCGCCGTGTCGGCGCAGCGCGCGGCCGATCAGCGCGCCGGCGCCGGCCAGCAGCAGGACGTACACCAGCAGGTAGTCGTTCCACGTCCGCTCGGTCCGCACCACCCGCTCGCCGAAGGCGGGGTAGGTGATGACGGTGCACAGGTAGCCGCAGGCGAGGAAGGTGAGCGCGCCGAGCGCGGTCAGCAGCAGCGGGCGGCACGGCATGAGGGCCGCCCGGCGCCCCGCCCGGCGCCGGGCCAGCAGGCCCAGCAGCACACCGGCGGCGACGACACCCACGTACTCCCAGGTCGTCAGGATGGTCTCCAGGATGCGGACGTACGCGCGCAGCGAGGCGATCAGCGACTCGGGGGCGAGCATGGAGACGGTCTCGGCGTCGTACCGCTGACGCCGGTTGCGCGAGCCGGGTGAGGTGACCAGCAGGATCGTGCCGATGGCGACGCCCGCCATGCCGGTCAGCGCCCAGACGCGCACGTAGCGGCGGATCCGCTCGGCGAACAGCAGCGGGGCGAACAGCACGGCGACCGCGAGCACCACCAGGGCGACGACCGACGCCTCCTCGGAGAGCGTGCCCATGAAGACGCCCGCCACCAGCACCACGGCGAGTGCGGTGATCCGGCTCCGGCGGCTCCCGGCCCCGTACCGCAGCAGCGGGAGGGCGGCCGCCGCGGCCAGCACGGGGGCCAGCGTGTGCGAGACGGAGGCGGCCGGCCAGTAGAAGGTCTTGTACGTGTTGGGCGTGGCGAAGAGGAAGGCCGCCGTGATCATCGAGGCGGCCAGCAGCGGCACCCCGCGTGGCGCGCTCCGGCCGGTCGCGCGCAGCGCGTACACGGTGAGGGCCCACAGCAGGACCAGCATGAGGACGCCGCTGACCACGGCGTACCACTGGTGCCCGGCGACCGGGGCCTTGGCGTACACCCCGACGAGCAGGCCGTTGGCGATGCGCCCGTTGTCGGTGACGTAGAACTTCTCGACGAGGCCCCAGATGCCCTCGTCGCGTACGACGGGCAGGAAGCACCACTCGTCGGCGCTGGGGCGGACGTAACGGCCGAGGTAGGAGGCCACGGCCAGCAGGCCGAGGGGCAGCAGCGCGAGGCCCGTCGTCCAGAGGGTGGTCCACGGCCGGGGCGGTCTTCCTCCGTCCCTCCCCGGGCCCGGTCCCGGGCTGTCGCCCGGCTCGCCCGGGATGGTGACACTCGTTGCGCCGACGGACATGCTGTGTTCACTGCCTCTCGAAAAACTACTGGTGCGACACCCAAGAGGGGATTTCGCGCGGTGCCGTTTCCATTCGCCCGGACGGATTCGGGGAGCGCAACCTCAGGAGCCGCCGAGCGGACTAGGTTGCGCCGAGGAGGCGGCGCGGGCGGGGGCGGGTGCCCAACCTACCGGCGCGCGATCACCAGTCGGCAGCGGGGCGTCCCGTCGGCGCGGGTGCCGAGGGCGGGGAGCGCCGTCAGCCCGGTGGTGAAGCCTGCGCCGGTGAGGTCGCGCAGGACGTCGGGGAGGCGGAAGGTGCGGTAGTACATGATGAAGCGCGGCCGCCACAGCAGGTTGCGGACCCGCATCGCCAGGTCGAAGCCCCACAGCGCGACGTAGGGCCGGGAGCCGACCGGCGGCGGCGCGGGGACCGGGAAGGCGAACAGGCCACCGGGGCGCAGCGCGGCGTACACCTCGTGGAAGAGGGCGGGGCGCTCGCGGGGCAGGAAGTGGCCGAAGGCGCCGAAGCTCACGGCGAGGTCGAACGCCCCCCGGAACGGCAGCGCGCGGGCGTCGGCGCGCACCCACCGCTGCCGGGGTCCGCCGGGGGCGTCCGGGTGGGCGGCGCGGGCCCGGGCGAGCATGCCGGCGCTGAAGTCGACGCCGGTGACCTGCTCCTCGCACACCTGGCGCAGCACGCGTGCGCCCGCCCCGGTGCCGCAGCACACGTCGAGGCCCGCGCGGAACGGCCCGAGGGGCCGCAGGGCGTCGGTGACCGCGTCGAGCAGCCGGTCGGAGGTGCGGAAGGGGGTCTGGTCGAACTTCGGCGCCAGCAGGTCGTAGCCGTGCTCGGTGGAGGAGAGCGCCTGGACGGCGAGTTCGCGGAGGGTCGGGCCCTGGGGTGTGAACATCGCCGTCCAGCGTATCCGCGCGCGGCGGTCACCGGGCGGGTCACCGGGCGGCGGTCACCGGGTGGGGTAGGGGTGCTCGCGGCGGGCGTGGCGGAGTACCGAGCCCCACCAGTCGAGCTGGTCGAGCATCACCTTCGCGGCCGCGGCGTGCTCTTCGGGGTCCTTGAGGTTGCCGTCCTCGTCGAAGAGGAGGTAGTAGCGGGGGAAGCTGACGTAGTCCCGGACGGTGTGGGCGTTCAGTTCGCCGAAGACCTGGCGCAGCTGCTCGATGGCGAGCAGGCCGCCGCTGGCGCCGCTGTAGCCGACGAAGCCGATGGGCTTGGCCTGCCATTCGGAGTAGTGCCAGTCGATGGCGGCCTTGAGGGAGGCGGGGAAGCTGCGGTTGTAGTCGGGCGTGACGACGACCACGGCGTCGGCCTCCGCAAGCCGGCGGGTGAGGTCCGCCATCCCGGCCGGGCGGGGCATGCCGGGGTCCATCGCAGGCGGCGTCGGCGGCAGGGCGAGCGGAAGTTCGACGTCGGCGAGGTCGATGACGTCGACCTCGAACCCGCCGTGGAGCCGGGCGTGTTCGGCGAACCAGCGGGCGACGACGGGGCCGAAGCGGCCCTCCCTGACGCTGCCGACGAGAACCGCGAGGCGAAGGGGCTGTGCGGACATGGGGGCTCTCCTGGAAAGTCGGGATGGGCGACCGGTGCGGTCACGCCCTCCAACCTGCCGGGGCGGGCGGATACCAGGAAGGCCGGGCGGAGACTGGTAGGGACAGGGCCACCATCCGGACCGGCGCGGTTGCTACCTTCGGACAGGTGAGCGACAACGAACTGGGCCTGTTCCTGCGTACGCGCCGAGAGGCCGTCACCCCCGCCGAGGTCGGCCTGCCCACCGGGCCGCGCCGCCGCACCCCGGGCCTGCGCCGGGCGGAGCTCGCCACCCTGGCCGGGGTGAGCGTCGAGTACGTGACGCGCCTGGAGCAGGGCCGCGACCGGCATCCCTCGCCGCAGGTGATCGCGGCCCTGGCGGAGGCGCTGCGCCTGACGGCGGCCGAGCGGATACACCTGCACCGCCTGACCAAAGGCGCGGACCCCACCTCGATGTGCGGCGCTTCCGCGCCACCGGTGCTCACGGTCCGGCCGACCGTGCGGGCGCTGCTGGACCGGCTGGAGCCGTCACCGGCGGTGCTGCTGAACCGGATCGGCGACCTGCTGGCCTGGACGGCCGGGTACGAGGCGCTCGCCGGGCCCGTCGGCTTGCTGGAGGGGGCCCCGCCGAACCTGGCCCGGTTCGTCTTCGCCGACGGGCGGGCGCGGGAGGCGTTCCCCGACTGGGACCGGGTCGCCGACGAGCAGGTCGCCGCCCTGAAGCAGGGGCCCTTCCGGTCCGACCCGCATGTGGCCGCGCTCGCCGACGAGTTGGGCGTGACGGCGGGGGCGGAGTTCACCGAGCGGGTGCGCACGCTGCCCGGGCTCCCGGCGCCCACGGGCATCACGCGCCTGAAGCACCCGGAGGCGGGGGCGCTGCGCCTGGCGTACGAGACGCTGGAGCTGCCCGCCGACGACGACCAGCGGCTGGTCGTCCACCTGCCGGCGGACGACGCCACCGCGGCGGCGCTGGACGGCCTCACCGGGCGCCGCCCGGGGGCGCTGCGCGCGGTGGCGGGGTGATGGGCTGACGGACCCGCGCGGGCCCTCCGTCCTACGCGGTGGCGGCCGGGGCTTCCGTCAGCGACCACCAGTCGAGCTTGAACTCCCGGGCGAAGTCCGGGTGGTCCTCCCAGTGCCGGGCGATGCCCCGCAGCACGTCCCAGTTCTGCTCCAGGGCCTGGTCGATGACGCCGCGCAGCTGGGGCTCGGCGGTGGCCCGCTGCTCCACGAGGCCCTTCACCGCCGCGGCGGCCAGCGCGGTGTTCCGCAGCGCGCGCAGGGCCCGCGAGGTGTCGTCCATCCCGAAGCCGTGCTCGCTGCCCGTCTCGGGGTCGAAGAGCGGCGTCAGCCGCGCTTCGACGAAGGCGTTGATCCGGTCGAAGTGCCGGGCGTCCATCGGGGCTCCTTGTCTGCGTTCACCGAGGTCGACGCCCGAGCATAGACGCCCCGGCCGCCCTGGCCGGCGGCCTCCCCCGAGGCCCGGGCCACGACGATGAGGAACGCTCCGCAGGCCGCGACGAGCAGCCAGCCGGGGCGGGACGCGTGGGCGAGGCCTCCGGGGCCTGCGCCGGTGACCAGCCCGCCCGCGACGGCGACCCCGACCGCCGCGCCGACCTGGCGCGCGGTGGAGGTGACGGCCCCGGCCACGCCGGCCCGCGAGGGGGGCAGCCCGCCGACGGCGGTGTTGGTGAGCGGCGCGTTGGCGAAGCCGAACCCGATGCCGATGAGCAGGTGGGCGAGGAGCAGCAGCGGGACGCTCGTGTCCGTGCCGGGGTACGCCATGCACAGGCCGCCGGCGGCGGTGAACGCCCCCGCGAGGACGAGCGGGCGCCGTGGTCCGCGCCGCGCCACCAGGCTGCCGGACCAGGGGGCGCAGACGGTGGCGCCGAGCGCCATGGGGAGGGTCGCGGCCCCGGCTTCGAGCGGCGTCCAGCCGCGGGTGTGCTGGAGGTGGAGCGTGGTGAGCAGCAGGCTCACGTTGAGCGCGACGAACACCGCCACGGCCCCGAGCACCGCCGCGGTGAAGCGCGGCCGCCGGAAGAGCCCGAGGTCCATCAGGGGTTCGGGACGGCGGAGTTCGACCCGGACGAACGCGGCCGTCGACGCCGCGACCGCGGCGTAACCGGCCACGGCCCACGGCGAGGCCCAGCCGATACGAGGTCCCTCGATGAGGACGCCGACCGCGGCGCACAGGGCCGCGGTGAGCAGGACCTGGCCGGGCAGGTCGAGCCGCCGTGCGCGCTGCCCGTGGGACTCCGGTACGAAGAGGGCGACCAGGACGAGGGCGGCGGCGACGACCGGGGCGTTGACCCAGAACACCGAGCGCCAGCCGAGCGCCTCGATGAGCGCTCCCCCGGTGACCGGGCCGGCCGCCATGCTGAGTCCGAAGACGGACGCCCACACGCCGATCGCGCGGGCCCGCTCGCGGGGGTCGGGCATCGCGTTCACCACGATCGCGAGGGCCACGGGGCTCAGCATGGACGCGCCGACGCCCTGCACGGCCCGGGCCGCGACGAGGAAGCCGAGCGAGGGGGCCGCCGCGCAGGCGAGGGAGGCGGCTCCGAAGACGGCCAGCCCGGTCCGGAAGACGCGGCGGCGGCCGAAGCGGTCGGCGAGCGCGCCGGAGGCGATGAGGAGGGCGGCCAGGACCACCGTGTAGGAGTCCACGACCCATTCCAGGCCCCGGGTGGAGACGCCCAGGCCCCGGCCGATCTCGGGGAGGCCGACGTTGACGATGGTGGTGTCGAGTCCGACGAGGAACATGCTCAGCGCGCAGACGGCGAGCACCGTCCAGCGCCTGCGCGCGCTCAGTGGGGGCTGTTGAGCCAGGGGTGTCGTGGTCACGGGGCACGCCTTCCGTCCGCCGGGTCCGTCTGCCGGATTCCTCTGCCGGCTCATGCTGGAACCGGGCGGCGGCGCGGACCTAGCGGCGTTGCCGTAACGGCAACAGGCGTTGTCGAGGGCCTGGAGGGGACAGGGCCGGGCCCTTAGATCGGGTCGGCGTCCAGGAGGTCGAAGAGCAGGGCTCCCTCGGCGGCCGTGTCCGGCCGGGTGGCGTCGGGGGGCGGCTGTTCCGCCCAGATGACCTTGCCGTGGCCGGTGTAGCGGGTGCCCCAGCGTTCGGAGAGCTGGGCGACGAGGAACAGGCCGCGGCCGCCCTCGTCGGTGGTGGCGGCGTACCGCAGGTGCGGGGAGGTGCTGCTGGTGTCGGAGACCTCGCAGGTCAGGCCGCGGTCGCGGAGGAGGCGGACGTGGACCGGCGGGGAGCCGTAGCGGATGGCGTTGGTGATGAGCTCGCTGAGGATGAGCTCGGTGGTGAACGCCAGCTCCGACAGGCCCCACTCCTCCAGCTGCCGGGCGGCGTCGGCGCGTACCTTCGCGACGGCGCCCGGGTGGAAGGGGACGTCCCAGTCGGCGACCTGGTCGGGGCCGAGGGCGCGGGTGCGGGCGATGAGCAGCGCCACGTCGTCCTTGGGGTGGGCGGGCAGCAGCGCCTCGCAGACCGCGCGGCAGCTCTCGTCGGGGGTCCGGTCGGGTACGGCGAGGGCCTGGCGGAGCAGTTCGAGGCCGACGTCGATGTCGCGGGTGCGGTCCTCGATGAGGCCGTCGGTGTAGAAGACGAGCTGGCTCCCCTCGGCGAGGGTGAGTTCGGCGGTCTCGAAGGGGATGCCGCCGAGGCCCAGCGGGGGCCCGGCCGGGAGGTCGGGGAACTCCACGAGCCCGCCCGGGTGGACCAGGGCGGGCAGCGGGTGCCCGGCCCGGGCCATCACGCAGCGGCGCGAGACCGGGTCGTACACGGCGTACAGGCAGGTGGCGCCGGTCATGCCGGCGTCGGGCGGGCCGCAGGGCAGGTCGCCGTCGGCGGGGTCGCGGTCGTCCTGGTCGATGCGGCCGACGAGGTCGTCGAGGCGGCCGAGGATCTCGTCGGGCGGCAGGTCGAGGGTGGAGAAGTTGTGCACGGCGGTACGCAGCCGGCCCATGGTGGCGGCGGCGTGCAGGCCGTGGCCGACGACGTCGCCGACGACGAGCGCGACGCGGCTGCCGGGTAGCGGGATGACGTCGAACCAGTCGCCGCCGACGCCGGACTGGGCGGGCAGGTAGCGGTGGGCGACCTCCAGGGCGCTCTGCTCGGGCAGGGCGCGGGGCAGCAGACTGCGCTGGAGGGTGACCGCCATGGCGTGTTCGCGGGTGTAGCGGCGGGCGTTGTCGACGCAGACGGCGGCGCGGGTGACCAGCTCCTCGGCGATGGAGAGGTCCTCGTCCTCGAAGGGCTCGGGCTTCTCGGAGCGCCAGAAGTTCGCCACGCCCAGCACCACTCCCCTGGCCTGGAGAGGCACGGCGATGAGCGAGTGGATGCCGTACGCGACGATCCGGCCGGCCCGCTCCGGGTCCTGCGCCTGCCAGCCGGGGGCGCGGGCGAGGTCGGGCACCAGCTCGGCGCGGCCGCTGCCGTACCCGCGGGCCTGCGGCGTCGACGGCTTGAAGCCGATCATCTTGCCGCGCGGGTAGAGGGGGTGGTCGTCGCGGATGCCGGCGACGGCGGTGCGGCGCATGTCGGCGCCGGTGCCGGTGGGCTCCTCGCCGCGCAGCACCGCGTCGGCGAGGTCGACGGTGACGAAGTCGGCGAAGCGCGGGACGGCGACCTCGGCGAGCTCCTCGGCGGTGCGGACGACGTCGAGCGTGGTGCCGATGCCGACCCCGGCGTCGTACAGGAGGTTGAGGCGCCGGGCGGCGCCCTCGGCGCGGCCGCTGAGGGCGCGGAGCTCGGTGGTGTCGCGGATGGTGGCGACGGTGCCTGCGGGGCCGCCGTCGCGGTCGGTGGGCCGCTGGTTGACGGCGAGGAGCCGGTCGGCGGCGAGGACGACCTCGTCGGTGGCGACGCGGCCGGAGGCGAGCAGCTCGGCGACGCCCGGGTCGAGGCCGGGCAGCTCGCGGATGGGGCGGCCCTCGGCGTCGGGGGGCAGTTGGAGGAGGCGTCTGGCCTCGTCGTTGGCGAGGAGGAGGCGGCCGTCGCCGCCGACGATGACGACGCCTTCGCGCACGGCGTGGAGGACGGCGTCGTGGTGTTCGTAGACCCGGGTCATCTCGGCGGGTCCGAGCCCGTGGGTCTGGCGGCGCAGCCGTCCGGCGACGAGGGCGGTCCCCGCGGTGGCGAGGGCCAGGCCGGCGGCGCTGGTGGCGAGGATGACGGGGAGCTGGCGGTTGACCAGCCCGGTGACGTTCTTGACCTGGAGCCCGGCGGAGACGAGGGCGATGACCCGCCCGTCGCCGTTCCGTACGGGGACGATGGCCTGGACCTCGTCGCCGAGGGGGCCCGCGACGCTCTCGGTGTGGACGCGGCCGGCCAGGGAGGGCTCTATGGTGCCGACGAAGCGGCCGCCGATCCGTTCGGGCTGCGGGTGGGTGTAGCGGGTGCCGTCGGTGTCCATCACGACGATGAAGTCGACCCCGGCACGCCCGCGGGCGGCTTCGGTGAGGGGCTGGAGGACGGCGGAGGGGTCGGGCGCGGCGAGGGCCTCCTCGATGCCCGGCGCGTGGGCGAAGGACTCGGCGACGGCGACGGAGCGGTTGCGGGCCTCGCGGTCGATGTCGGCCCGCGACTGGAGAACGAGGGCGAGGACGGCGCCGAGGACCAGCAGCACGACCAGCGCCACTTGCAGGACGAAGACCTGCCCGGCGACGCTCCGCGGACGCCTGTCGGCCAGTGACCGAACCGAGGCTCCACGGAATCGGTCGCGAACGTTGACCACGCTCATTTGTAACACCGCATCCGGGGCGGCGACCATGGGTGACCTTGTGCTCCCGAGCGGACACATGTGGTCAGCGGAGTCCAGGATTCGCCCAACTCCTGGCCAACGGCGGTCAAAGACGGCCGGAGACACCGGTATCGCAGGCCTACCGTGCGGCCGTGGCATCGATATCGAAGAACGGCACGGCAGCACGGGACACCACCCGGAGCGGGGTCGCGCGACAGCGGTTGACGCGGCGCGGAGTGCTCCGCGGCGCGCTGGGCGGAGGGGCCGCGCTCGGGGCCGCCTCCGGACTCGGCCTCGCCCTCGCCGGGCCGGCGGGCGCGGTGGGCACGGCCGCCGCCCCGGTGCGGCCCGCGACCCCCGCCGCCGCGCTGCGCGAGCTGACGCGGGGCAACCGGCGCTGGCGCACGCGGCATCAGACGCATCCGCACGAGGCGGCGGCCGACCGGGTGGCGGCCGTGTCCGGCCAGCATCCGTTCGCCCTGGTCCTCGGCTGCATCGACTCCCGGGTCCCGCCGGAGCTCGTCTTCGACCAGGGGCTCGGCGACCTGATGACGGTGCGCTCGGCGGGTGAGGTGCTGGACGAGGCGGTCCTCGGCAGCGTCGCGTACGGCGTCCTGGAGCTCGGCATCCCGCTGGTGATGGTGCTGGGGCACCAGTCCTGCGGCGCGGTGACGGCGGCGGTGCGGGCGGACGAGACGGGTGAGGAGCTGCCCGCGCACATCGCGTACGTCGCGGAGCAGATCCGTCCGGCGATCGACCGGAGCCACAGCGGCCAGGCCCGCGTCGACGCGACGATCACCGCGCAGGTGCGGCTCGTACGCGACCGGCTCGGCCGGGAGCCCGATCTGGCCGACGCGGTGGCGGCGGGCCGGCTGGCCGTCGTGGGGGCGCGCTACGAGCTCGGGAGCCAGCGGGTCCGCCCGGTCGCCTGAGCCCGAGGGGGCGCAGGGGCGGGTTCCGCGGGGCTTCGGGGGGCTCAGCCGACACCCCGGGGGCGGAACTGGATGCTGATCCTGGGTCCCACGTCCCGCGTGGTCTTGGGGATCGCGTGCTCCCACGTCCGCTGGCAGGAGCCGCCCATCACGACGAGGTCGCCGTGGCCGAGGGGGAAGCGCAGGGACGCGGCACCGCCGCCCCGGGGCCGGAGCGCCAGGTCGCGCGGCTCGCCCACCGAGAGGATGGCGACCATGGTGTCCTGGCGCGAGCCGCGGCCCGTCCGGTCGCCGTGCCAGGCGACACTGTCGCGGCCGTCGCGGTAGTAGCACAGGCCCGCCGTGGCGAACGGCTCGCCCAGTTCGGCGGCGTAGTGCGCGGAGAGTGCGGCGCGGGCCTCCTCCAGGACGGCGTGCGGCAGGGGGTCGCCCTCGCCGTAGAAGGCCAGCAGGCGCGGGATGGTCACCTCGTGGTCGTACATCTGCCGCCGTTCGGCGCGCCAGGGGACGTGGGCGGCGAGCTCCTCGAAGAGGGCGTCGGCGCCGGTCAGCCAGCCCGGGAGCAGGTCGATCCACGCCCCGTCGGTCAGGGCGGTGCGCCGTATGCCGGTGAGCGGTCCGAGGGCGGTCTCGTCGCTCTGGTCGAAGAGGGAGCCCTGCATGTGGTGCCGTGCCATGGCACCCAGCGTAAACCTGAACCGAACACGTGAGCTATTTCGATCGGGCGTCTACGGGGGGTCCTGGAGCAGTGCGTACGCCGCCGTCACGAAGGGGTCGCCGCCGCGGTGGCGGCGGGTACAGAAGGCGGCCAGGGCCGTGCCCGTGTCGGGGCGGAAGCCGATGAACGCCTGCTGGCCGCTGGTCGCGCCGGCGTGGAAGTACAGAGGGCCTTCGTCCGTGGGGTGGCGGAACCAGGTCAGGGTGTGCACGTGCCGGTGCCCCCACCCCCGCCGCAGGACGGGGCGGAGCACCGCGCCCAGCGCCTCCGCCAGCGGGGTGGCGGCGGGCCGCAGATGGGCCTCCACGAAGGCGAGGGCGTCGTACGGGGTCGTCCGCACGGCCCCCGCCGACTGGAAGCCGCCGATGACGAGCGGGGGTACGGAGGTGGCGGCGTCGGCCTTGTGGCCGGTGGCGTCGGTGCCCGGCCCCTCGGGCCGCAGGGCGGTGTCGGTCAGGCCCAGGGGGCGCAGGACCCGGCCGGTGAGCAGCTCCTCCCAGGAGGTCGCGGTGGCGGCCGCGAGGGTGTGGCCGAGGACGGCGACGCCGAAGTTCGAATAGCGCCAGCGGGTGCCGGGGCGGTGGCGCGGGCGGCTGCGCAGGAAGGCCCGTACGACCCGCTCGGGCGGGTAGCCGGCGTAGGGGTTGGTGGTCCAGTGGGGCAGGGCCTGGCGGTAGAAGTCGCGGGGCAGCGGGGGGAGCCCGGCGGTGTGGGTGATCAGGTGCGTGAGTGTGATCGCGGCGAGCCGCCCGTGCTCATCGCCCCGGTGGCCCGGGTCCAGATGGGCGACGGCCGGGTCGTCGCCGGACAGCGCGCCGGAGCGGACCAGCTCGGCCAGCAGCAGGCCGGTGTACGGCTTGGAGGCCGAGCCGAGCTCGTACCGCAGCAGGTCGCGCGGGACGGGCCCGGGCGGCGCGGTGCCGCCGCAGCGGACGGTGCGCCGGCCGTCCCGCGAGTAGGCGACGACGGTGTCGGGGGCGTCCATGGCGCGGACGGCCTCGTCGAGCCGCGCCCGCACCTCCGTGTCGTCCCGGAGCCCGGTCGGGGTCACGGCCCGGCCAGCCGCGCCAGGGCGCGCGACGTCGCCAGAACGGAGGCGAAGGCGGCGACCAGGGTGGAGTGGTACACGACGTCGAAGACCTCCTCGGGGTCGCCCTCGGGCATGTCCCGCACCGCGGGCATCGCCCCGTCGGGCTGCTGGGCCGCGGCGAACGCCTCCCAGGCGGGCGCGTCCAGAGTGGGCTCGGGCAGGCAGGCGTCCACCACGAGCAGCTCGCCGAGCAGGTCCCAGCGGCGCAGGTCCACCCAGTCGTCCAGCCAGACGGGCAGCCAGAGGGCCAGGTACGCGGCCAGGTCGGGGGGCAGGCCGCCGGGGTCCTCGCCCCAGTCGGTGAGGTGGAAGACGGTGTGGGTGATGTCGTATCCGACACGGGTGTCCACGGTCCACGGCTCGGGGGTCCGCCCGAGCCAGGTGCGCGCGAGGGCCTCGGCCTCCGGGAGGCGCGGCTCCAGGCCGAAGCGGCGTTCGTACGCGGAGAGGCAGAGGCGCCGGACGGGCTGGGTCTCCAGGGCCGCCGAGCTGCCGAGCCGGTGGTTGAACCGGGCCCACTCCTCCAACTCGGGATTGCGGTAGCCGAGTTCCCGCAGCGGCACGTACACCTCGAAGGGGATCGGCGACAGCGGCTCGGTCCGCTGCCCGCGCACCAGCATCCGCCCGCCGTCCAGGACCTCGCGCCAGGCGTGGTCGAGCAGCTTGCGCGCGAGGTCGGCCTGGCGGGACCCGGCGACGCCTTCGCGGAACAGCACCTTGCAGATGACGGCGAGTTCGCCGACCGGTTTGAAGCGGTCCAGGAAGCCGACCTCGGGGTCGGCGTCCGGTTCCAGGTGGAAGCCGTCGCGGTGGGCGTACAGCCACTCGATGGCGCCCACGCCGACGGTGTGGATGAGGCGGGTGCTCGTCATGGGGCCGCTCCCTGTTCCACGGAGGCCGCTTCCCGTGCGCCTCCGGGCCCGGCGTGCCGGGCTCCGTCCGGGCCGACGCGCGCGAGGGTCAGCGCCCCGGCGTACGCCGCCATCAGGGTGGAGTGGTAGCAGTGGAGGAAGTCGCGCGGCACGGGCCGCCCGTGACGGCCCGGTCCCATCTCGGGCAGGGCCCCGTGTTCTTCCTGGGCGCCCGCCACTGCGGCCCACCCGGCCTCGACCACCGCCGGGTCCGGGGGGCGCGGCAGACTGGCCGCGATGGCCAGCAGTTCACAGCTCAGGTCCCACTGCTCGTCCTCCAGGCACGTGTCGAGCCAGGGCGGCAGCCAGGTCTCCACGTAGGACGCCACGTGCGGCGGTACGCGGTCGACGGCCCGGCCCCAGTCGGTGAGGTGGAAGACGACGTGCGTGAGGGTGTAACCGGCGCCCTGCTCGAACGTCCACGGTTCCGGAAGGCCGCCCAGCCACGTCCGGGCCAGCTCCTCGGCCGGTTCCGCGTGCGGCGGCAGACCGCTGCGGCGCTCGGAGTTGAGCACACCGAGGCGGCGGTTGGGGAGCAGTTCGAGCAGCCGCCAGCCGCGCGTCCGGGCGATCGTGGAGACGAACCGCTCGTACCCGTGGTGCCGCAGACCGGCGGAGGCGAACGCGGCGTAGATCTCCAGGGGGTAGGACGCCCAGGGTTCCAGGCGCTGGAGGTCGACGAAGAGGGCGCCGTCGCGGGTCTGCTCCCAGGCGAAGGCGAGGAGGTCGGAGGCGGCCCGGTGCAGGGAGGTGCCCGGCGGCGTGTGCCGGCACACGCAGACGCACACCTGGGCCAGTTCGCCCAGCGGCTTCCAGGTGCGGTTGACGTCGGTGGCGGCGTCCAGCACGTGCTCGTCGAGGGCGAAGCCGATCCGCTGCTCGGACACCCACTGCAAAGCCGCCTCCGCGACGCCCCGGGTCTCGGCGGGCGGCGTCACACCGGCGCTCCGGCGCACAGCAGCCGCGCGGCCCGGAGGTGCAGGTCCACGCGCGGGTCGGTGCCGCCCATGAGCTCCACGAACTCCAGGCCGCGTTCGAGGCCGAGGGTGTCGGGGACGTCGGGCAGCAGCGTCAGCCAGCGCCCCGCGGCAGCGGCCTGGTGCCAGTCGCGGCGGCGTACGGCCCGGACGAAGCCGCGGGCCACGTCCACCGGCCGGCGCGCGGCCGCGCGGAACACGCCGGACTCCCCGCCGGGCACGGCGGGCACCGCGAGGGCGGCGAGGACGGCGAGTTGATGGGTCAGCACCTGCCAGGGGGCCACGTCCAGCCACGCGGTCGACGGCTCGTCCCCGTCGGCACCGCCGGCGGCGCTGTCGGCACTGACGAGCCGTCGCATGGCCCAGTGGCTCCACCGCGTGGTCGGCGCGGCGTCGGGGGCGGGCGGAAAGGCGCGTACCGCCTGCTCGAAGACGGCGAGGTCGTCGGCGTCCGTCGGCTTGCCGAGCGCCACGCCGGGCAGCAGCGCGTCCGCGCCGAGCACCCGCACGGCGGCGAGGCCGAGGGTGTCGTCCCCGGCGGCGGTGACCGCGGCGGGGAGCACACCGGTGTGGTCCCCGCTCCGAAGAGCGGAGACCACGTGGGAAGCGAGATCCTGCACCGCACCCGTCAGACGGGTGGATGCTCCGGGCTGCTCCATTCAGCCCCTCCCTCAACCCTTCTTGGGCCGGGGAGTCGGAGGCGCGAGCGCGACCTGTCCTGCGCCCTGCTGGAGGGCCAGCGCCGCGCACTCACGCGTATCGCGGTAGAAACCTTCGGCCTCCACCGGATCGAGTGCGGACTCGATATCTGCGTCCAAGACCGTGCGGTCCCGGAGTTCCGGCTTGATGACTGACATGCCATATCCCCTTCACAGGAGGAATGCAGACTTCCACCTCTAGTGGACCGCAGTCGGGCAAAAGGTGCAAATCAGCTGAAACAGCAACTACATCGCCTCTTTGAAGGTGTGCGCTTCAACCACCGCTCCGGTCTCTTCGCCGACATCGCCGCCCCTCTTCTGCCCCTCCCGGATGGCGCAATGGGGCGGAATGCCCCTTAGATGAGGCAACGACACGGTGTGTGCCTCACCGAACGTTCGGCGAATGGAGCCGCGCCATGACCACCGACCATCCGACAACTCCCCCTACCCCGCCCCCGGTAGGCCGCCCGGACGCCCCGCCGACCTCGCCGCCGGCCTCACCCCCGGCCTCACCGCCGGCCTCGTCGGCGCCGGGTGCCGAGAGCCCGCCTCTCCCGGCGTTCCCGCCGGCCCCGCAGACGGCGGCCGCTCCGGCCGACGCGCCGCCCCCGGCCGCCGCCCCGGCGCCACAGGCCCCTCCCCCGCCGGAGGTCCGCGAACTCCAGGAGGCCCTTGCGCCCCGGGAGGCCCCTGCGGCCGAGGACACCCGCGGGCCGCAGGACACCCACAGGTCTCGGGACACCCGCGGGTCTCAGGAGCCCGCGGCCGGGAAGCCGGCCGCCGACGGCACCGACGAGCCCATACGCACCCTGCTGTGGACCGCGGCCACCTACCGGCCGCTCGAGGAGGTCGCCGCGCTGGTGAGCCTGCTCAAGCGGACCAAGGAGGTGTCCAGCCCCGGCGACGAGGCGCTCCGCGCGGCCGCCGTGGCCCGGCCCCTGGAGGAGGTCCGGCAGTTGGTCGCCATGCTGGGGGAACCTCCGCACAACCTCGACGAAGCGGGCACGACCCTGCGCGCCGCGGCCGTCGGCCGGCCCATCGAGGACGTCGCCCAGCTGGTGGACATCCTCGGTACGGAGGACGGCGGAGGCTGGCCGCGAAGCGCCCGGGACTCCGAGGACGCCCGGCGCGCCGAGGGCGCACCCGCCCCCGACGGCGCCACCGCCGCCGCGGCCGACGCCCGGGGCGCGGCCCCGGCACCCGGCAGCGGACCGGCGCCCGCGCCCGCCGCCCAGCGCCGTACCACCACGCGGCGCGGCGACAACGCGGCCTCCGCGGCCCTGCGTTCCCCCCTCCGCTCCCCCCTGCGCTGGCCCGTGGCCCTCGTGCTGCTCGTCTGCGGACTGCTGCACCTGCCCACCGATCTCGTCGCCCTGCGCTCCGGGGGCGGCGCCGGCCTGCTGTCCTTCGCCGTCACCGTGCTCTGCCTGGGCGTGGGCGGCTGGCTCGTCCTGCGCGACACCGCCCGCGTCTGGGCCGCGAGCGCGGCGACCGGCGTCGGAGTCGTCGCGCTGCACGCCATGGCGGGCGTCGGGCACCTGAACCTGCTGGAGGGCAGTCTCGGCGGCGCGTACGCCTGGGCCGGCGCCGCGGCCGTGGCCTGCGCCGCGCTCACCACGGCACTCGCCGCCTCGGCGCTGCTGCGCAGGCCGCGAGCCGCCGACGCGCCGACCGGCGGCGGCTGACGGGTGCAACCCGCCTCGAGCGAGGAACGGGCTCCGGGCGCCTACGCGACCGTCGCGCGGGACACGCCCCGGTGCCCGTTCCCCGTCCGGCCGGCGGAGCGGGTGCCGTAGAGGGCGAACGCCGTGTTGACCAGGGCGACATGGCTGTACGCCTGCGGGGTGTTGCCGAGCCGGCGGCGCCGCCGAGCAAGGGCCGCGAAGCAGGCGGGTGAGCCGAAGCGGGGCAGGCACAGCCAGTCGATCGCCCCGTCCCTGCCGACGAGTGCCGCCGTATCGAGGTCTCCGATGAGGGCATGGTCTTCGATGCGCCCTGCCATGAGGCGCATTCCAGTCCCGCATAGGGCGCGGACCCCAAGGCGCGAAATGCGGTGCGACGCACCGGATATGTTTCCGGTGCTCTCCATGCTTTTCCCGCTGAGCTTCGGGATGATTGACCGGACAAAATGCGTGTGCTAAGGCTGGATATTCAGCAGGTCATTTCCTGGCAGGCATCTCTCAGGAAGAGGTCCGTCGTGTCCTCGTTCCCGGCCGGCCATCGCCCGGCGCCTTTCGCTCCGCACCCGCTGCGGCGGGCGACGGACTGGCCTGCCGCCGCGGTTGCCCGGAGCCGTACCTCCGTGGCGCCCCCCACGGGCCCCGGTGCCACGCGCCCGGCCCGCAGGGCCTCCGACCGACTGACCCTCGCCGCCACCGCGCACCGCGCCGCCGTGCGCCGGCCGTGTTCGGCACCCCGCCGCCGCCGGGCCCGCGTGGCCCCGCACCTGGCGGGCGCCCATCGCCGGGCGGACGGCTCCGACGGCCCAGGCGACCCGGCCCACTCAGGCGGCTCGGGCAGCTCGGAAGGGCCGGGCAGCTCGGACGTACC
Source organism: Streptomyces sp. NPDC003036 (assembly GCF_040611175.1). Taxonomy (NCBI): domain Bacteria; kingdom Bacillati; phylum Actinomycetota; class Actinomycetes; order Kitasatosporales; family Streptomycetaceae; genus Streptomyces; species Streptomyces sp. NPDC003036. The sequence goes on from NZ_JBEXNO010000071.1 coordinate 20,741, forward strand.
AGGTGACCGCGCTTCAGGCAATCACGGTGACCGCGCTCGCGCGGCGCTGAACTCACCCCTCCCCCCGGCCCGGGACGTACCGGGCCGTGCACGGACACGGAGCCAGTGGGGGGCCACCGTGGCCGTCGTCTCCATCCCCCGGATGCGCAGAGCCCGCACGGTGGCCGGTACCGCCGCCACCGGCTCCGTGGCCGCTGTGGCCGCGCACCCGGCGGGGACGGCCACGGTGCTGTTCTTTGCGGTCGCCGCCATGCTCCTGTTCCGCTACCGCGCGACCGAGGCCGCGGTCGCGGTCGGGTGGACGCGGGGCTCCGGGCGGATGCGGCCGCCCGCCCGCGCCACCACCGGGGATGCGGTGCCGCTGGTCGCCGCCGCCGCACCGGTGTTCGTTCAGGGGCTGGACGGCATCGGCGCGGCGGCGGGTCCCGGTACCGCGGCCGTGCCGTTCCCGGTCCGGCCAGGACGGTGAACTGCACGCTCCCCCGCGTCGCCTGGGCGTCGTCCACGCCCACCTCGGCGGTGAACGCGGCG
>NZ_JBEXNO010000072.1:0-21155 GCF_040611175.1 Streptomyces sp. NPDC003036
CGGGCTTTCCTCCGGGCGCTTCCCTTCGGTCTTTCGTGTTTCCAGCTTAGCAGATCCGTTTTCCGTTTCCGCCACCCGCTGGAGCGGGCTGCCGGTCAGTTCTTCGCTTTCGCGTTTCTCTTTCCAGCGAGGTCAAACACTACCAGCCTTTTCCCGTCCCTCTGACCACCACCCGGAGGCGATCGACGCAGAGGTGTAGACCACTGGTGTAGACCAGTTAGGATCTCGGCTTGATAGGTGCTGCCGACGACCTACGACTCACTGTCGCGTCGGGGTCAAGCAGGTGTACGACCCTACCTGCAGCCGGTAGTTGAGGCAAATCGCTTCCGGTGCTCCCGAGGGCCCTGAATCTGGACCTCTCGGGCGGAACCGGGACTTCTTATGACATACGCTTCTGACAGTACGCCGTCCGGGACAGGCAGTGACGGCGACGCAGAATCTCCGCCCCCTGGGAGGCTCCCCATGACCATCGTGACGTCGCCGCTCGCCGGCCGGGCCATCGGACTCGCCGCTGTGCCGGACCCCGTGTTCTCCGGGGCGATGGTCGGGCCGGGTACCGCCATCGACCCCGTGCGGGAGCCCTCCGAGGCGCTCTCCCCCGTCGACGGCGTGGTCGTCTCCCTCCACCCGCACGCGTTCGTCGTCGTGGACTCGGAGGGGCACGGCGTGCTGACGCACCTGGGCATCGACACCGTGCAGCTGAACGGCGAGGGCTTCGAGCTGCTCGTGAACAAGGGCGACACCGTGTCGCGCGGGCAGGCCGTCGTGCGGTGGAACCCGGCGGCTGTCGTGGAGGCCGGCAAGTCCGCGATCTGTCCGATCGTGGCTCTGGAGGCCACTGCCGACTCCCTCGGCGAGCTCCGTGAGGACGGCGACGTGAAGGCCGGAGAGTCTCTCTTCACCTGGCAGTGAGCGGGCCGCCGTACTCGTACGGCGCCGGGTCGGACATTCAGAACGTGGTGGCGGCGGGCCGCCACTCAATCGGAGACAGGTGTAATGGAGACAACGCTGCGAGGCGTCGGCGTCAGCCACGGTGTGGCGATCGGCGAGGTTCGGCACATGGGCACGGCAGTCCTGGAGCCGCCGGCCAAGCAGATTCCGGCAGATGAGGCGGAGCGCGAGCAGGGGCGTGCTCGCCAGGCCGTGGAGGCGGTCGCGGCGGATCTGATCGCGCGCGGCAATCTGGCCGGCGGCGAGGCACAGCACGTGCTCGAGGCGCAGGCCATGATGGCCCAGGACCCGGAGCTGATGGCCGACGTCGACCGTCGGATTGCTGTGGGCAGCACGGCCGAGCGGGCCGTCTACGACGCGTTCGCCGCGTACCGCGCGCTCCTCGCCGGCGCCGGGGAGTACCTGGCGGGGCGGGTCGCGGACCTCGATGACGTGCGGAACCGGATCGTGGCGCGGCTGCTGGGTGTGCCGATGCCGGGTGTTCCGGACAGTGACGAGCCGTACGTGCTGATCGCGCGGGATCTCGCTCCGGCCGACACGGCGCTGCTGGACCCGTCGCTGGTGCTGGGCTTCGTGACCGAAGAGGGCGGGCCGACCAGCCACAGCGCCATTCTGGCGCGGGCGCTCGGTGTGCCGGCCGTGGTGGCGCTGCCGGGTGCCGGGGAGCTGGCCGAGGGCACCGTGATCGCGGTGGACGGCAGCACCGGTGAGGTCTTCGTCGAGCCGTCCGCCGAGCGGCGTGCCGAGCTGGAGCGGGCGGCCGCCGAGCGCAAGGCGGCGCTGTCGGCGGCGACCGGTCCGGGCGCGACGTCGGACGGGCACAAGGTGCCGCTACTGGCGAACGTGGGCGGACCGGCCGATGTGCCGGCGGCCGTGGAGGCCGGTGCCGAGGGCGTCGGTCTCTTCCGTACCGAGTTCCTGTTCCTCGACGACAGCAAGCAGGCGCCGTCGGAGGCCAAGCAGGTCGAGGCGTACCGCAAGGTGCTCGAGGCGTTTCCCGAGGGCCGGGTCGTCGTGCGGGTGCTGGACGCGGGCGCGGACAAGCCGCTGGACTTCCTGACGCCGGCGGACGAGCCGAACCCGGCGCTCGGCGTGCGGGGTCTGCGCGCGCTCCTGGACCACCCGGAGGTGCTGCGGACGCAGCTGTCCGCGCTGTCCAAGGCGGCCGAGGGGCTTCCGGTGTACCTGGAGGTCATGGCGCCGATGGTGGCGGACCGTACGGACGCGAAGGCGTTCGCGGACGCGTGCCGTGAGGCGGGGCTGCGGGCGAAGTTCGGCGCGATGGTGGAGATTCCGTCCGCCGCGCTGCGGGCGCGTTCGATCCTGCAGGAGGTCGAGTTCCTGTCGCTGGGCACGAACGACCTGGCGCAGTACACGTTCGCCGCCGACCGGCAGGTGGGTGCGGTGTCGCGGCTGCAGGACCCGTGGCAGCCGGCGCTGCTGGACCTGGTCGCGCTGTCGGCGGAGGCCGCCCGGGCCGAGGGCAAGAGCTGTGGTGTGTGCGGCGAGGCCGCCGCGGATCCGCTGCTGGCCTGTGTGCTGACGGGTCTCGGGGTGACCTCCCTGTCGATGGGTGCCGCTTCGATTCCGTACGTGCGGGCGACGCTGGCGAAGCACACGCTGGCGCAGTGCCAGCGGGCGGCCGCTGCGGCGCGGGCGGCGGACACCGCCGAGGAGGCGCGGCTGGCCGCGCAGGCGGTCCTGTCCGGCGAGTAGGCGCAAGGAGGGTGTGGAGGGGCTTTCCCGCGGTGGCGGGGAAGCCCCTTCCGCTTGCGCGGTCAGTGGTGCGGAGGCGGGAAGTCGTCACCTCCGGTGATGTCGAATCCCGCGAGGTAGTCGACATTGGGCTCCGGGGAGAGGGGCTCGCCGGTGTCGGCGTCGGTGCAGTAGGCGTTGAAGACCTCGGCGGCGCTGAGCGGGACGAGGCGGCCGCGGTCGAGGCGCCAGCCGTGAACGCGGTCGGGGGCGGCGGGTGTGGTGGTGCGCAGGACCAGCCCGCCGGGGCTTTCGAGGGCGATGCCGACCGCGAGGACGGTGGCGAACTCGGCGCCCTCGGAGGAGTCGAGCAGGGTGGGGCCGGTGTCCGGGCGCTCGGCGTGGAGCACGGCCAGTAGCTGCTCCTCGCGCGCGGGGATGCTGCAGACGATGTGGTGGGTGCCGGGTCCGGCCTCTTGGAGCAGGCGGTACAGGAGGTGGGAGGCCCGGTCGAAGGCGTCGCGGCCGATGTCCTGGCCGCAGCCGGCACACTCTCCGGCGTCGGCGAGGAGCATGGTGGCGTACTCCCAGGTGGCGTGGCGTACGGCTTTGTTGATGAGGGCGGGGACGAGCCGGTCGATGGGTTGTCCGGTGTAGGCGAGGCCGGCGCCGGTCGTGGCGACCTCGGCGGTGAAGCGGCTGCGGCTGGCGGGGCTGTCGGGGTCGAGGCCAGCTTCCGTGCAGTACACGGCGTAGTCCTCGGGGTCGAAGAGGGTGACGGTGGTGTGGCCGCCTTGGGAGGCGAGGCTTCTCAGGAGTTCTTCGACCTGGCGGAGGTAGGTCGCGTGGTCGTCGAAGGTGAAGGTGCGGTAGCGGCGCATGGCCGTGAAGTCCTGTTCGTCCGCCAGCAGGCCGACGGTGCTCGGGACTTCGCGGCGCAGGGCGCGCCGCATCGCGGTGGTGCTCCGGGTGTGTGCCATGAATCCCCCTGGTTCATCGGTGCTCACTCACCGTAACCGAGGGGTCTGACAACGCCGGTGCGGGCAGTCGGTCGCGTACCAGTCGGCGCTGGGCGAGGCAGAGGGCGGCATAGCCGGCACCCAGGAGGGGCCAGCCCAGCGGGCCGGTGGCGATGACGGTGGTGACGAGGAGGGGTCCCGCGCTGCGCTGGGTGGAGGCGGCGAGGCCGTGGACGCCGAGGTAGGCGCCCTGGGCGTCGGTGGGGGCGAGGGCGACGGAGAGTTCCCACGAGACGACGGCGTGGAGCATCTCCACGAAGGTGAGGACGATCGCGGCCGCGGTGAGGGCGGTGACGGCGGTCCAGGTGCCGCCGGTCGTGGAGGCCGCCAGGGCGAGGCAGCCCGTGATGAAGAGGCAGGCGAGCGGGATGAGCAGGCGGCGGGCGGCGGCGGGGGTGGTGCCGAAGCGGGCGAGCGGGACCTGGAAGAGGATCACGAGGACGGAGTTGAGGACCAGCAGCATCGGGGCGAGGCCGACGGGGGCGTCGGTGGCGTGGACGATCCACAGAGGCAAGCCGACCTGGAGGATCGCGTCGTCGAGGAAGAGGGCGGCTTCGGTGGCGGTGTAGAGGAGGAACGTCCGGTCGCGCCAGGGATTGGAGGGGTGGACGGGGGTGGCGGCGGACGTGGTGGAGCCGGCGGCTACGCGGGAGGGGGACGGGGGTTCGGCGCAGCGGAGGGTGAGCGCGGCGATGACGACGTACGAGAGGGCGTTGCCGACGAGCAGGGCCTGGTAGGCGGTGGTGGTGCCGATGGTGAGGGCGGCTGCCGCGGCGAGGCCGCCGAGGGCCCAGCCGATGTTGGCGGCGGTGCGGGTGACGGCCTGGTAGCGGGTGCGTTCGGGGCCTGCGACGCGTGCGGCGTAGAGCTTGCCGAGGACGTTGGAGCCCCGGTCGGGGAGGGCTCCGATGGCGGAGTAGAGCAGCAGGAGTGCGTAGCTGTCCGTGGTGAGGAGGGCCAGGAGGGCGGCGGCGCGCAGGAGTTGGGCGCCGATGAGGACGCGGGTGACGGGGAAGCGGTCGGCGAGGCGTCCGGCGAGGGGGGCGCCGGCGATGCCTATGGCGCCGGAGACGCCGATGAGGACGCCGACTTGGGCGACGGAGGCGCCGCTGACCTGTGTGAAGTAGAGGGCGACGGCGGTGGCCCAGAGTCCGGTGCCGGTTTTGTCGATGAGGGTGACGACGAGCATGCGGCGGCCGTCGCGGCCGCCTGGGATGTGGATGCGGTTCCGCCCGCGGGTGGCGGGTGCGGTGCGGTGACGGTGCTGGTTCACCGTTTCCCCCCTTGACTCGTATTATGTATTGGTACATAGTTGAGTACGTGGCAGCACAATATGCGATCAGCGGGACGACGGCCAAGGGGATTGCCGCGTCCATCGAGCGGGCCGTGGCGGGCGGAGGCCTCGGGCCAGGTGCCGCGCTGCCACCGGTGCGGCGGCTCGCGGACGACCTGGGCGTCAGCCCCGGGACCGTGGCGACGGCGTACAAGGAGCTACGGCAGCGCGGGATCGTGGTGACCAGGGGGCGGGGCGGAACCGTGGTCGCGCAGGCGCCGTCGGTCGGGTCGCGGCGGCCGCCCAGGGTGCCGGAGGGGGTGCGCGATCTTGCGGGCGGCTATCCGGACCCGGCGTTCCTCCCGGAGCTCAGACCTCCGTCACCGGTGAGCCCCGTGCCCGGATCGCACCGGGGGTCACCGCGGCTGACTGCGCTGGAGGAGCTCACGCGCGCGTGGTTCGCGCGGGACGGGGTGCCGGCGGAGCACGTCACCTTCGCGCACGGCGCCCTCGACTGCGTGGCGCGTCTGCTGTCCACGGAGCTGAAGCCGGGCGATTCGGTCGCGGTGGAGGACCCGGGGTTCCATCACCTGCTGGACCTGGTTCCGGCGCTGGGCCTGCGGATCGTTCCGGTCGAGGTGGACGACGCGGGAATCCTGCCCGAGGCGCTGCGGGCCGCCCTGCGCGCGGGCGTACGGGCGCTGGTGTGCAGTCCGCGCGGGCAGAGCCCCAGGGGCGGGTACTTCACGCGGGAGCGGCGGGACGCGCTGGTCGAGGTGCTGGCCGGGTTCCCCGAGGTGCTGGTGATCGAGGACGACCACAACGCGGAGGTCTCGGGGGCACCGTCGTACGCCGCGCTGGCGGCCGCGGGGCTGCCGCGCTGGGCGCAGGTGCGCACGGTCTCCAAGCACCTGGGCATCGACCTGCGGTGGGCCGGGCTCGCGTGTGACGCGACGACGCTGGCCCGGCACGACGGGCGGATGCTCCTGACCTCGGGGTGGGTCAGTCACGTCCTTCAGGAGACGGTGGCGCGGCTGCTGGCCGACGAGGAGGTCGCACGGCTGGTGGGGCGGGCCGAGGAGGCGTACACCGAGCGGCGTGAGGCGCTGCTCGGGGAGCTGGCGCGGCGCGGGATCACGGCGCACGGGGCGAGCGGCCTGAACGTGTGGGTGCCCGTGCGCGACGAGTCGGCGGTGGTCAACGGGCTGCGTTCGTACGGCTGGTGGGTGGCGGCGGGAGCCCGCTTCCGGATCGCGGCGCCCACTGCCGTACGGATCACGACGGCGACGCTGGAGCCGGCCGCCGCGGCGCGGCTGGCCTCGGACTTCGCCGGCGTACTGGGCGAGTCCGAGGCCATGTACGGCGGTTGATTCAGCCGGTCTTCCCGCCCTGGGCGGCGCGGCTGCGGGCGAGGCCCTCGTAGAAGCGGAGCAGGTCGAGGTTGTCCACGGAGCCGGGGTTGACGGCCTTGGCCAGGTCGGTGCCCTGGAGGAGGCGTTTGACCGGGACCTCGATGCGCTTGCCGGTGAGGGTGTGCGGGACGCCGGGGACCTCGATGATCTCGTCGGGTACGTGGCGCGGGGACAGCTCGGTACGGATGGTCCGCTTGATGCGGTCGATCAGGTCCTCGTCGAGGACGGCCCCTTCGGCGAGGTGGACGAAGAGCGGCATCCAGTAGCCGCCGTCGGGCTCCTCCAGGCCGATGACGAGCGATTCGCGGATCTCGGGGAGGCGTTCCACCGCCTCATAGATGTCGGCGCTCCCCATACGGACGCCCTGCCGGTTGAGGGTGGAGTCGGAACGGCCGTGGATGACGACCGAGCCGCGGTCGGTGAGGGTGATCCAGTCGCCGTGGCGCCAGACGCCCGGGTACATGTCGAAGTAGCTGTCGCGGTAGCGGCTGCCGTCCGGGTCGTTCCAGAAGTGGATGGGCATGGACGGCATGGGCTGGGTGACGACCAGCTCGCCCACTTCGCCGGTGACGGGCTTGCCCTGCGGGTCCCAGGACTGGAGGTCGGTGCCCAGGCAGGCGGCCTGGAGCTCGCCCACGTGGACGGGGAGGGTGGGGACGGCGCCGGCGAAGCAGCTGCACACGTCCGTGCCGCCGCTGACGGAGGCGATCCACAGGTCGTCGCGCACCTCGTCGTGGAGCCAGCGGAAGCCGTCCGGCGGGAGCGGGGAGCCGGTGGTGGCGACGCACGTGATGCGGGACAGGTCGTGGTCGCGGGACGGGTGGACGCCGGCCTTGCGACAGGCCATGACGTACGCCGCGGACGTGCCGTAGAGGGTGGTCCCGGTGAGTTCGGCGACGCGCCACTGGGCGCCGGTGTCCGGGTAGCCGGGGCTGCCGTCGTACAGGACGACCGTGGTGCCGGTGAGGAGGCCGGAGACGAGGAAGTTCCACATCATCCAGCCGGTGGAGGTGTACCAGAAGAAGCGGTCCTCCGGGCCGAGGTCGCAGTGCAGGCCCAGCTGCTTGAAGTGCTCCAGGAGTATGCCGCCCTGGGACTGGACGATCGCCTTGGGCAGGCCGGTGGTGCCGGAGGAGTACAGGACCCACAGGGGGTGGTCGAAGGGCACCTGCTCGAAGACCGGTTCGGCGTCGCTGTCCGTCAGGGCGGACCATTCGAGGGCGCCCTCGGGGGCGTCCGTGCCGAGGAGCGGGATGTGGACGACCGCGCGCAGGGTGGGCAGTTCGCGGCGCAGCTCGGCGACGGTGTCGCGGCGGTCGTGCTCCTTGCCGCCGTAGCGGTAGCCGTCGATGGTGAACAGCACGACCGGTTCCACCTGCTGGAAGCGGTCGAGCACGCTGCGGGCGCCGAAGTCGGGGGCGCAGGAGGTCCATACGGCGCCGACGGCGGCCGTGGCGAGGAGGGCGGTGACGGCCTGTGGGATGTTGGGCAGGTAGCCGCTGACGCGGTCGCCGGGGCGTACGCCGAGGGCGCGCAGCTCGGCGGCGAGGGCGCCCACCTGGCGGCGCAGCTCCGCCCAGCTGATGGGCGTCGCCTCCTGGGTCTCGTCGACGTGGAGCAGGGCGGCCGCGTCGGGGCGGTCGGCGGCGGCGCGCAGGGCGTGCTCGGCGTAGTTGAGGGTGGCGCCGGGGAACCACTGGGCACCGGGCATGGAGCGGTCGCCGAGGACGCGCTCGTACGGCGTCGAGAAGCGGATGTCGAACCACTCGGCCACCGCCTGCCAGAAGGTGTCGAGGTGCTCGATGGACCAGCGGTGCAGCGCGGGGTAGCCGCCGTCGGCCGGGGCGCCGTGCCGCTCGGCGGCCCAGGCCTGGAAGCGGGTGACCGCGGCGGTGGCGATACGGTCCTGGTCGGGCTGCCAGAGCGGCTCGGGCTGCGCGTGCTCTGAGGTCATGGGGCTGCTCCCTGGCTGTACGTCCCTGTACGCGGGTCTGCGTGGGTCGCGCGCACGTGCGGGGTGTGCGCGTGACGCGGCTGACAGGGACGATGCCATGTGATCGTTGTTCGCACCAGGGTTCGCCGCCCATGGTCGCGCGGTTGAATATGTGGTCCCACCACGGGTGAACGGCAGTTGAACGGCCCTCCCACGCGCCTGGTCGGGTGGCAGGGTGAGCCGCATGGACGGTCGTGATCTGGTGCGTTCGGTGAAGGTCTTCTCGACGGTACGGGGCCTGCGTGCGGTGCGCTCGGCGTGGCGGCAGCGCCGTACGGACGCGTGGGGGCTGCCGCCGCGCGGCGCCGAGCGGGCGCGGACACCGGGGACCGTCCAGGGGGCGGAGCCGTTGCCGGGCGGCGGCGTGGTGCGGTTCGCCCGCTCCGTGCTGCGGGTGTGGGTGACGGCCGGCGGGACGGTCTTCTGGGGCTGGGACGGGGCCGAGCCCCTCCCTTCGTACGCGCTGGCCGGTGATCCTCCGGAGCCGGATCAGCGCGCCGTACTGGAGCCGGACACGGACGGCGGCTGGCGGGTGGTGTCCGAGCGGGTGACGGTGGCGGTGTCGCGCGACGGCGCCGTGGAGGTCCGTACGCCGGGGGGTGTCATGCTGCGCCGGGAGCTGCCGCCCCGATGGTGGGAGCCGGTGGACGGGACCCCGGCAGGAGGCCCGGCAGGAGCGTCGGCAGGAAGCTCGTCAGGCCCGGCCGGGGCTCCCGCGCGGTGGGTGCAGCGCTCGCAGGTGCCGGCCGACGCGCGGTTCTTCGGGCTGGGCGGGCGGGCGTCGGGGCCGCGGCTGCGGGACGGCACGTACCGGCTGTGGAACACCGATCCCGGCGGCGGTTTCGGGCCCGGTGACGACCCGCTCTACATCACCATGCCCGTGCAGCTGGTGGTGTCCGACGCGGGGACCCATCTGGCGTTCCACGACAACTCCTGGGACGGGCTGGTGACCCTGCGGGAGGGCGAGGAGGGCGCCGGGTCGGGGCACGACCGGCCGGGGGCGAGCGAGGTGCGGATGAGCGGCGGCCCGCTGCGCTGCTGGGTCGTGGTGGGAACCCCCGCGCGGGTGCTGCACGGCTGGACCGCGCTGACCGGCGCGCCCGCGCTGCCGCCGTCGTGGGCCCTGGGGCCGCAGCACGCGCGGTGGGGCTTCGGCACCGAGCGGGAGGTGCGGCGCGTGGTGGCCGGCTACCGGGAGCGCGATCTTCCGCTGTCGGCGCTGCACATGGACATCGACCACTACCGGGACCACCAGGTGTTCACGGTGGACCGGGAGCGGTTCCCGGACCTGCCCGGGCTCGCGCGGGAGCTGCGGGATCTGCCGGAGGGTGGCGTGCGGCTGGTGTCGATCGTCGACCCGGGGGTCAGGGCGGAGCGCGGCAACGCGGTGTACGAGAGCGGGCGGGCGGTCGGCGCCTCGGGGGCGTACGTACGGGACGGGAGGGGCGGTGAGGTGCGGGGGCTGGTGTGGCCGGGCGAGTGCGTGTTCCCGGACTTCACCGATCCCGCCGTACGGGAGTGGTGGGGCGGCCTGTACGAGGAGCGGCTCGCGCAGGGCTTCTCCGGGGTGTGGCACGACATGAACGAGCCGGTGTCGTTCGCGGCCTTCGGTGACAGGACGCTGCCCCGTTCGGCGCGGCACGCCCTGGAGGGGCGGGGCGGCGACCACCGCGAGGCCCACAACGTGTACGGCCTGACCATGGCCCGGGCCGGCCATGAAGGGCTCCTGCGGCTGCGGCCCGACGAGCGGCCGTTCCTCTTCTCGCGGTCCGGCTGGGCGGGCATGCAGCGGTACGGCGGGACCTGGTCGGGCGATGTGTCGACGGGGTGGCCGGGGCTGCGAGCCTCGCTCTCCCTGGTGTTGGGGCTGGGCCTGTGCGGGGTGCCGTATTCGGGGCCGGACGTGGGCGGGTTCGACGGGATCCCGTCGCCGGAGCTGTTCCTGCGCTGGTTCCAGCTGGGGGCGTGGCTGCCGCTGTTCCGTACGCACTCGGCGATCGACGCGGGGGTGCGCGAGCCGTGGGAGTTCGGGCCCCGGGTGCTGCGGTACGCGCGCGTGGCGCTGGCCGAACGGGAGCGGCTGCGGCCGTACTTCGTGACGCTGGCCCATCTGGCGCGGCTCACGGGGGCGCCCTATGTGCGGCCGCTGTGGTGGGGCTCCCCGGAGGACCGCACGCTGCGCGACTGCGAGGACGCCTTCCTGCTGGGCGACGCGCTGCTCGTGGCGCCGGTGATGGCGCGCGGCATGGACCGGCGGGCCGTACGGCTGCCGCGCGGGCGGTGGTACGACACCGCGACGGGCCGGGCGTACGACGGGCCGGGGCAGGTGCTGCTGGACGCGCCGCTGTCGCGTATCCCGGTGCTGGCGCGGGGTGGGGCGGTGATTCCCGTACGGGGCGAGGACGGCGCCGAGGAGCTGGAGGTGTGGGCGCCCGCGGCGGGGCGCACGGGCGGTGGTCTGGTGGTGCGGGACGCGGGTGACGGCTGGGAGCGGGCGGAGGTGGAGCGGTACACGACGCGGCTGGTGGACGGCGGGGTCCGGGTGGAGCGGGTGACGGACGACGGCGCGCGGATGGTGGAGGGGCGACGGGTGAGGGTCCGGGGGCTGGGTGCGGCGGCGGGGTGAGGGCGCCGCCCTCCGGGCGTCGGGGCCCGTCCCCGGTGTGACGGCAAACGGGTGAACGACACGCACACGGGCGCCGGGTGAGGCGTTACGTAGGGCGGGCCCGGCCACTCGGTGCCGGGCCGCTCGACGAAAGGGACAGACCATGATCAAGAAGGTGCTGGCCACCGCCGGACTGGCCGCCGCCGTGCTCGGTGCTTCCGCCTCCACCGCCTCGGCGGTCGGCGACCGCGGGGTGGACACCCAGAACGGCAACTACTCCGTGCAGGAGTACGGCAACACGGGCAGCGACCCGGCGCTGACGGCGGACCGGAGCGCGGACGAGGCGGCTCTTCGGTCACTGGACCGCTGGTAGGCATCCGTACGGCCTGGGCGGATCACCCGGAGGGTCTCCCGTAACGGCCGGCGAACCAGTTCCGTACGGCCGCGGTGTGCAGCGGGAACGCGAGCTCCGCCGGTGCGTACAGAAGGTGGTGGCCCGACGTCTCGTCGGTGGCGGCGGAGGGCGGCAGTCCGGCGGCGGGGCGTTCGGGGAGGAGACCGAAGAGCAGCAGGTGGCCCGCGGGTGAGCTCATCGCGTCGGCGAGGCGGACATCGGCCGCGGCCGCGCGGATACCGGTCTCCTCCCGCAACTCCCGTACCACCGCGTCGCGCCAGTCCTCCGCGTGGTCGATGAAGCCGCCGGGCAGGGCGATGCCCCCGCGACGGGGCTCGATGGTGCGGGTGATGACGACGAGTCCGGTCCCGCGCGCGTCGGTCGCCGGGAGCAGGGCCACCGCGACCGGCAGGGGGTTGCGGTAGGCGGTGTCGGCGCAGGAGCCGCACGTGCGGGGCCAGCCGGCCCCCGACGGGTAGGGCGCGCCGCAGGCGCCGCAGTGGGAGTCCTTCACAGGCGGACTGTAGCGAGGCGGGCTGTTCCGGTTCGGCCCGAGCTGGTAGATCCGTGGGCATGACACGACTTGGTACCGCTCTCCGCGCGCTCGTGGCGGCCGCCACCGCGCTCCTCTCCGTGGCGGCGGCGCCCGCCGCCCAGGCCACGCCCGAGCCCAGGGCACCGCAGGAGTTCGTGGCGCTGCGCTCCGTGGATCCGACCATCATCCAGGAGATGCGCTACACCACGGCGCACAACTTCGTCGGTGAACCGGTGGACGGCTACCGGCAGCCGCTGTGCATCCTGACCAGGCCGGCCGCGCAGGCGCTGCACCGCGCCCAGGTGCGGCTGCTGCGGCAGGGATACTCCCTGAAGGTGTACGACTGCTACCGGCCGCAGCGCGCCGTGGACCACTTCGTACGGTGGGCGAAGGATCTCCGGGACGAGCGGATGAAAGCGGAGTTCTATCCGCTGGTGGACAAGTCGCGGCTCTTCGCGGACGGTTACATCGCCGAGAAGTCCGGGCACAGCCGCGGCTCGACGGTCGACCTCACGATCGTGAAGCTGCCCGCCCTGCCGACGCGGCCGTACGTGCCCGGCGAGACGTTGGTGCCGTGCTACGCGCCCCAGGAGGAGCGGTTCCCCGACAACTCCCTGGACATGGGGACGGGTTTCGACTGCTTCGACACGCTGTCCCACACGGACGAACCCCGCGTCCAGGGGGTGCAGCGCGCGAACCGGCAGCTGCTGAAGAGCACCCTCGCCGCCCAGGGATTCGTGAACCTTCCCGAGGAGTGGTGGCACTTCACCTACAAGCCGGAGCCCTTCCCGGACACGTACTTCGACTTCCCGGTGGCACGGCGTTCGGTGGCCGGGCACTGACCCCGCCCGCGTACCGCCCTCCCGCCACCTGACGGCCGTGCGGTCCGTCAGGTGGCGGCCGGCTCGCGCTGCCGGTCGGCGAGGGTCAGCGCGTGTTCGACGACCGCCACCAGCACCTCCTTGACGGACTCCCGCTCGCGCGCGTCGCACATCAGGAGCGGCACCTCGGGGTCGAGGTCGAGCGCCACCCGTACCGTCTGGGCGGGGTACGCGGGCGCGCCCTCGAAGCGGTTCACGGCCACAGCGAAGGGGATGCCCCGCCGCTCGAAGTAGTCGATGGCGGCGAAGCAGTCCTCCAGGCGGCGGGTGTCCGCGAGGACCACCGCGCCCAGCGCGCCCTGCGCGAGCTCGTCCCACAGGAACCAGAAGCGGTCCTGTCCCGGCGTACCGAACAGGTACAGCACCAGGTCCTCGCGGAGGGTGATCCGCCCGAAGTCCATGGCGACGGTGGTGGTGGACTTCGACTCGACGCCGTGCAGGTCGTCGACGGGCCGGCCCGCCTCGCTGAGGGTCTCCTCGGTGCGCAGCGGCCGGATCTCGCTGACCGCGCCCACCAGGGTCGTCTTGCCCACTCCGAACCCGCCCGCGACGAGGATCTTGAGTGTCACCGGCTCGACCACCGGCCGCTCGGCGCGGTGGGAGCTAGAGCGCCCGAAGGCCATTGATCACCTCACGCAGGATGTTCACGTCCGGCAGTTCGGCCGGCGGAACGGGACGGGTTACGTGGACGAGTTCGTCCTCGACGAGGTCGCCGACCAGGACGCGGACCACCCCGACGGGCAGGTCGAGTCCGGCGGCGAGCTCGGCGATGGACTGGGGGAAGTCGCTGCACCGCTCGACGATCTCCACGTGTTCCGGGGAGAGCGTCTGGTCGCGGCCGGGGTCCTCGGCCGCGGGTTCGGGGACGACCACCGCGATCAGGTCGAGGCGGTGGCGGGTGGCGCTGCTGGTACGGCCGCGGGTCATCGCGTACGGGCGGACCACGGGGCCCGCGTCGTCGTCGAACCAGTGGTGCGGCTCACGGCGGGTCCGGCCTCTGTGCCGGCTGTGCTGCCCTGCTGCGTCACTCATCGCATCCCCCGTTATCCTCCTGCGGTCAGTCCGGTCCGCGGCGCCGTCCCCAGGTGAGCCCCCACCCGCTTGACCATCAGCGTCATCTCGTACGCGACGAGGCCGACGTCGGAGTCGGCGTCCGCCAGCACGGCGAGGCAGCTGCCGTCGCCCGCCGCCGTGACGAAGAGGAAGGCGTCGTCGAGCTCGACGACGGTCTGCCGGACCCGGCCGGCGTCGAAGTGGCGGCCCACGCCCTTGGCGAGGCTGTGGAATCCGGAGGCGACGGCCGCCATGTGCTCGCTGTCCTCACGGCTCAGGTCCCTGGAGGCACCGGTGGGCAGGCCGTCGCTGGAGAGGACCAGCGCCTTGCGGATGGACCCGACGCGGTCGACGAGTTCGTCGAGGAGCCAGTTGAGCTGGCCGGCTGAGCCTGCCGAGCCGGTTGAGCCCGCTGAGGCGGCTGAGCCGGTCGACGTGGTTGCTGCGGCGTTCGGTGCGGTCATGGACCGTCCCCCTCCGGTGTCGTTCGTGGTGCTGTCTCACCGCGGAGCGCGCGGAGCGCCGGCGGGGCGTCGCCCTCGGCGTTCTCCCGGCGCCCGCGCTGCCAGCCGCGCTGCATGGCGGCCATGCGGGTGCGTACTGCTTCGGCGTCGCGCTCGGCGTCCCGCTCGACGTCGCTTTCGGCGACGCGTCCGGCGCCGCCTTCGACGCCCCCTGCGGCGGACCGGTCGGTGCTCTCCCGCAGCTGCGGGGCCAGGCTGGCCTGCCGTACGCGGCGGGGCAGGCCGCCGAGCAGCAGGGTGGTCTCCGGGTCGGAACCGTGTGCCCCGCGGCTCTGTTCCGTGGTGCCCTCGGTGGCCTCGGTGGCCGGGTGGGCGCGGCCGCGTTCGTCGAGGCGCCGGCCCCGGTGCGCGATCAGGGCCGGGACCGTGGGCTTGCGGCGGGGCAGCGGGACGGTGGCGCCGGCCGGTCGCTCGGGGGCGTGGTCGGCGGCCTGGTGATGCTGCGTCTCGTCCGAGGTCGCGGCGGAGCGGCCCGTGGCCGGGCGCAGCGGAGTCCTGGGGCGGAACAGTCCGCCGCGTTCGCTCTCGGTCTCGTCGATGTCGCCGATGCCGCCGAGGGCGCCGGCGAGAGGGCCGGTGAGCGCGTCGTCGAAGGGCAGGGCGCCGACCGGCGGCTCCAGCTCGACGGGGCCGTCGAGCAGGGAGGCGTCGAGCAGGGAGGTGTCGAGCCCGGAGGGCACCTGGGAGAGGGCCGCGCGCCGGGGCGGGACCTCGTCGGTGTGGCCGTCCACTGCCCCGCGGTCCACCGCCTTGCGATCGCCGCCCCTGCGGTCGACGCTCCTGCGGTCGACGCCCTTGCGGTCGCCGCCCTTGCGGTCGAGCCGGAAGCCCGAGCCCTGGGTCTCGGGTGCCTCGGTCAGGAGCGCGGCCGGGATGAAGACGACCGCGGTGGTGCCGCCGTACGGGGAGGGCTGCAGCGACACCCGTACGTTCTGGCGCTGGGCGAGCCGGCTCACCACGAAGAGGCCGAGCCGGTCGGTGTCGGAGAGCTCGAACTCGGGTGTCTCGGCGAGGCGCAGGTTCGCGTCGAGCAGCGCGTCCGGGGTCATGCCGAGCCCGCGGTCGTGGATCTCGAGCGTGAAGCCGTTGGCGACCGGCTCGCCGTGCACCTGGACCGCGGTGTGCGGCGGGGAGAACACCGTGGCGTTCTCCAGGAGTTCGGCGACCAGGTGGGTGAGGTCGGCGACGGCCGGACCGCTGACCCCGATGCGCGGCAGCCTGCGCACCTCGACGCGCTCGTAATCCTCGACTTCGGCGACCGCCGCCCGTACCACGTCCATCAGCTGGACGGGCTTGCGCCACTGGCGGGAGGGGGCGGCTCCGGAGAGGATCACCAGGCCCTCGGCGTGGCGGCGCATACGCGTGGTCAGGTGGTCCAGTTTGAACAGGTCGGCCAGCTCGTCGGTGTCCTCCGTGCGCCGCTCCATGGTGTCGAGGAGGGTGAGCTGGCGGTGCAGCAGCACCTGGTTGCGGCGGGCGAGGTTGACGAAGACCTCGGAGACCCCGCGGCGCATGTCGGCCTGTTTGACGGCGGCTTCGACGGCGGCGCGCTGGAGGGTGTTGAGGGCCTGGCCGACCTGGCCGACCTCGTCCTTGTCGTACTCCAGCTGCGGCACTTCGGTCTCGACGTCGACCTGTTCGCCCGCGGCCAGGCGGCGCATCACGCTCGGCAGCCGTACGCCGGAGACCTCCTGGGCCTCCTTGCGCAGCCGCCGCAGGTCGCGGACGAGGTCGCGGCCTATGCGGACGGAGACGATGATCGAGACGAGCAGGGCGAGGAAGCCGAGGACGCCGGCGATCCCCGCCTTGAGCAGGACGTTGTACGCCGTCGGCTGCACGCGGTCCTGGTAGCGGTCGCCCGCCTCGGTGTTCGCCGAGGCGAGGTGGTTCAGGACCGGGGTGGCGGCGTCCCGCCAGTGCGACGCCTGGACGGCTCGGGGCGGGTCGGTGGCGCCGGCGGCTATGAGCGCCTCCTCGGCGTCGCGCAGCGGCTCGGTCGCGGGGCTGCGCCAGTACTGCTCGAAGACCTCGCGTTCGGAGCCGGGCAGGACCTCCAGGTTGACCTCGTAGAAGAGGCGGCGCTGGGCGACGAGGTCGGTGAGGGCGCGGATCTCCTCGGCGGTGAAACGCTTGTTGACGAGGGAGGAGAAGACGAGGGCGTCCTCGCGGGAGAGCATCTCGCGGGCGCGGACGATGCCGACGAGGGCGCGGCCCTGCTTGTCCATCTCCACGTTCTCCAGGGCGTGGAGGTTGAGGAGGAAGGTGTAGCAGGGGTCGACGAGGCGGTTGTAGAACTCGAGCGCCTGCATGCGGCCGACGGCGCGGTTCTCGACGGACCGGCGCAGTCCGGAGAGGCCGTCGAAGGCCTGGAGGAGCGCGCTCAGCCGACGGGCCGCCTGGGGCTGCAGGGCGTCGATGACGCCGGAGTCGGCGGCGTTGGCCCGGATGCGGGCGATGGTCCGGTCGGTGGCGGCTTGTTCGCGGCGCAGCGTGGGGAGGGCGTCGGACGCGCGTGGATCGGCGAGGTAGACGAGGGTCTGGCGACGCTCCTGCTGGATGACGCGGACGGTGTCCTCGAGGGGGTAGCCGACCTTTTCGACGATGTAGCCGACGTCGAGGAGTTGATCGGCCTCCCGGCCGGTGAGGAGTGTCGCGAACCCCCACAGTCCGGTGAGGGAGACGAGCGGCACGAGCAGCAACGCCACGATCTTCCTGCGGATCGACTTCCCGCGAAAGCGCATGGCCTCCCCCAGCTCGGACCCGACCGGTGAGGGTGCCGTCCGGCGCGGGTGTACACATCAACACATCAACAAACGGCGCGAGCCTACTACTGCATCGCAGGCATCTCGAAGGTGCGTCCGGGCGATTTTCAGCCGTGGGACAGGGCGTCGATCATGTGTTTTCCGGGTATTCGCGGCCCTGGCACTCCACTCTGCGGTGGATGGTCCCTGGCGGGGCGACATGTGCCCGGCGGTAACGGTTGGCTGGAACTGTGTGTTCCGCGGGGAATCTTCGCCGTCGGCCGTACGTCTACGAACAGGGGAGGCGCGGAACTGTCGGCGTAAAGCGGCTCATGACGGGCAGCCACCCTGAAAACGGTCGGTTGTGGGGAGTGGCGGTTGCGATGACGACGGAGCGGTGGGACACAGGGACGACGACGGAGGCGGGGACGGGGCGGCGAGAACTGTGGGTGGAGGAACCGGCGACGCGGCGCAGGCTGCCCGATCCGGTCCGTACGGCGGCGGTCCGTGCCGTGCTCGTCGCCTCTCTGACGCTGATACAGGCGACGGTGGCGTTCCTGTGCACGCTCGCGGGCTCCTGGCTGGCCTTCCCGATGGTGCTGAGCAGCATCGCCAGCACGGTGGTGGCGACGTGGGCGGCGGCGGACGTGTGGGTCACCCGGCAGGTGTGGAACCAGCGCCATGGTGTCGTCTCCGCGCCGAGCAGCACGGCGCGGGAGCTGCGGCGTGAGCGGCGCATGGCCCGACGGGCCGCCCGCGCGCAGGCGCGTGCGGCGCGGGAGGCGGCGCGCATACGGCTAGGTGGTGAGGAGGCCGGCGCGGGCTCCGGTTCCGTCTCCGGTTCCGGCGTGGGCTCCGGCGCGGGTTCCGGTTCCGGCCGGGGGCGGCAAAGCGCCGGAACCCTCTCGCGGGCCTGACGCGCGCCCGGACCCGGCCTTTCCGGGCGTCGGTGCCCGGCAGGCATCGGTGCCCGGCAGGTGCCGGGCACCGGCCCGGTGGCGCTTCTGCGGCTAGTCCGCGGCGGACGCCGGTCCGGGCACCGGTTCGGGCGCCGGTCCGGGCACCGGCGTGCGCTTGAACATGCGCGTCGCCGTGATCTCGCCGTGCACCGCCGCCTCGCCCGCCTGAGCCTGCTGCGGCAGCCCGGGGCGCAGGTGCTCCTCGACGCTGATGTACTTCAGCCCCGCGCGCAGGTCCGCGTCGTTGCGCAACCGGATGACCAGCGGGAACTCGGCGAGCGCGGTCGTGTCGAACAGACCCGTCGTGTACAGCAGCTGGACGCCCAGCGCGTCCGACACGGCCCGCTGCAGCTCCAGCAGGTACGTGGCGTTGGCGCGGCCGATCGGGTTGTCGAGGAAGAGCGTGCCCGCGTGGCGGTGCTTGTCTCGGCCCCGGTCGTTGCTGCGCAGCGCGGCCATCGTGCAGTAGAGCGCGATGGCGGCGGTGAGCAGCTGGCCGCCGGAGAAGACGTCGCCCATCTGCCCGACCGGTACGCGCTCGGCGCGCAGCACCGCGTCGGGCTTGAGGATCTCCACGGCCACGCCCTTGGGCTGGAGGGCGGCCTGAACGCCGCGCAGCAGCAGGGACATGCCGTCGCGGCGCAGGTCGGAGTTCTTCTTGACGGCGGCGCTGGTCGCCTCGTCGATGACCTCGCCGAGCCGCTCGGTCAGGGTCGCCTGGTCGGGCTCCTCGAAGCGGATGCGCAGGAACTCCTGGCCCGACCACTCGCCGAGGCCCTCGGGGAGCCGGGACAGGCGCTGGGCGGAGCGGAGGGTGGTGAGCGCGGACTCCACCAGTCCGCGCAGCCGGTCGACGATGGAGTCGCGGTTGCGCTCCAGCTGGGCCAGCTCGTCGGTGAGCACGCGCAGCCGGGGCGCGAACGCCTCGGCCCACTTGGCGGCGTGCTCCGGCAGCGCGGCGGCGGGCAGCTCGCGGATCTGCTGGCGGGCCGGAGTGCGGACCTGCTCGTATCGCGTGGAGTTGGCGTGCCGGATGAGGACGTCGCAGGCTTCGCGTACGGCGGCCTCGGCGGCCGACAGGTCCTGGGCGCATCCGCGCAGGGAGCGGCGGGTCTCGGCGGCGGACTGCCGCGCCTCCTCCAGGCTGCCGGGGTAAGGCTCCGGGGCCTGGGGCTCCTCCTCGGCGGCGTGGTCGCGCAGCAGGTCGCGCAGGAGCGCCGCCGTCTCGTCGAAGCCGCCGGCGGCGTCCTCGGCGGCGCGGTGCGCCTGGACGAGCCGGGCGTGCGAGGCGCGGGCGGCGTCGAGCTCGTCCGTGCGGGCGGCCAGGTCGGCGGTGGCGGAGCGCAGGAGGGACTGGGCGTGGTCGGCGTCGGTGGGAAGGAGCTCCTCGGGGAGCTCGGTGTGCGACTCGCCGTCCGCGGGGGCGAGGCGTTCGGCCTCACCGCGCAGGCGGCCGAGCTTCTCGCTGGCCTCCGAGGCGCGGGTCTCCAGCATCTGGACGAGTGACTCGGCGCGGGCGGCGGCGGCCTGGCGGGAGGGGCCGTCGGCGCCGTCGGTGCTCTGGAGGAGCTGTTCGGCGCGGGTGCGGACCTTGTTGGTGAGGCGGTCGAGCTCGGCGAGGGCGGCGGACTCGTCGCTCTCGGCGCGGGCCTGTTCGGCGCGCAGGTCGGCGCCGACGCCGACCTTCTCGTACAGCTGGGAGGCGGCGCGGTAGGCCTCGCGCAGGGCGGCCAGTGGTACGCGGGGGGCGTCGCCGTCCTCCGCCGGCAGGTTCTCGGGGGCGCCGGCGATCTCGGAGCGCTCGGCGCGCAGCGCGCGGGCGGTGCGGTGGGCGTCGTCGGCGGCGCGCTGGGCGGCGCGGCGGTCCTCGTCGGCGGCGCGCGCCCGCTCCAGGCAGGTCTGGGCGCGGGCTTCGTACTCGGCGGCCTCGTCGGCCAGTTCGCGCAGGCGGGCCTGCCAGCCGGCCCGTTCGCGCAGCCGGAACGCCAGGCCGGCGAGGGCGTCGGCGACACGCCGGGCGCGCTGCGCGGCGTCCTGCCGCTCGTCGCGTACGCGGGCGGCGTCGGCGGCCGCGTCCTCCGCCTCGGCCCGTACGGTACGGGCTTCGGCGAGCGCGGCCTCGGCAGCTTCGGCGGCCACGCGCGCGGTGGCGGCGGCTTCCGCGAGTTCGGTGAGCATGCCGGGCGGGCAGTCGGCGCGCCAGGAGCCGATGCGGGCGGCGAGGGAGCGGTCGCCGGTGAGGCGGGCGGCGAGGGCGCGGATCTCCTCGTCGCGGGCGGCGGCGCGGGCGCGCAGGGCCTGGCGCTCCTCGTCGGCGGCGTGCTCGTCGTGCATGGCCGGGTTCGGCGGCACGAGGAACACGTCCGTGTCCGTGTCCGTGGGCGCCGGCACGGGCGCGAGGAGCGCGGCGGCGGTGCCGACGGCGACGGCGGAGCGCGGCAGCAGGGCGGCGCCGGCGAGGGCCTCGCGGGCCCGGGCGTACGAGACGGGGTCGGTGATCACGACACCGTCGACCAGCTCGGGCCGGGCGGCCAGCACGGCGGCGTGGTCGGCCGGGTCCACGGCCTGGGCGAGGTAGCGCCAGCCGGGGAGGGCGGGGATGCCCTGCTCGCCGAGGAACTCGACGGTGGCGAGGACGTCCGGGCCGGGCGGCAGCAGGCCGCCGTCGCCGAGGGCGCCGAGGATGCGGGAGTCGTCGGCGGCGGCGGTGCGCAGCTCGAAGAGTTTGCGCTCGGCGGCGGCGATGCCCTGGTCGAGGAGGTCGCGCAGCTCGTCGGCGTACCGGTCGAGCTCCTCGGCGGTGAGGGGGCCCTGGTCGGCGGGGCGGGTTCCGGTTCCGGTTCCGGGGCCGTCGGCGCTGCCGGGAGCCTCCTCGTGGGACGGGGCGCCGTCACCGCGGCGGGGCGCCGGGACGACCGAGGTGGCGGACGGGGTCGCCCCGGGCAGGCTCAGCAGTTCGGCGAGGCGCTCCTCGGCGGCGATGGAGGCGGCGGCGCGGCGCTCGGCCTGGTAGGCGTTCTCGGCGGCCTGCGCGGCGTCGGCGGCGCGGGCGGCGGCCAGTTCGGCGCGGGACTCGGCGGCGGCGGCCTCGCGGGCCCGTTCGGCCGCGGCGCGGGCGGC
>NZ_JBEXNO010000073.1:0-19306 GCF_040611175.1 Streptomyces sp. NPDC003036
AGCCGCCGCGGGTCGGTGTTCACCCATGACTCGTGCACCACCCGCACCTCGGCCTCCGGATCCAGCGCCCGCACCCGCCCACCGGAGGTGACGCCCTGTCCGCTGCGCTCCCAGGGCTGGGGGCTGCGCCCCTGTTTTCCGGGTTTCCGCTTCGCTTCAACCCGGAGTCGGCGGGTTCGCTGCGCTCCCCCGCCTCAACGGTCCTTCCGGCTGCGCCTCCAGTCCCTTGGGCCCGCTGGCGCGGGCCGGGCTGGCTACGAGGGTGGGGGGGCGTTCGTTCGTGTTCGGGTTCCGGTGTGGCGCTGCATCAGTTTGATGCAGCATGTACCGTTGGCGGAAACATGGGACACCCCCCAACCACCCGGGCGGGGCGAAGGATCATCGATCAGGAAAAGGGGATGCCGTATGTGGAGTGCTCAGGATGTGGCTCGGGATCAGGTCCGGCGCCAGGCAGATAGCCTCTGCATCGCTGCGGTTGCGGACAAGGTGGCGGAGGCCGCTTTCCGTGAGCGTGAGACAGCGGAGCAGCTGCGGCAGGGCGGTTCCTCCTCCGGGTTCGGGATGGACCCGGAGCGGCTGGCTGCCATGTGGGCTGCCAAGCATGCGGAGTGGCGGCGTGTCAGGGGCTTGATGGTTGAGGCGGGTTGGGATGTGTACGAGCCGGACCGGGATGTCCAGGGCTCGGAATGGGCTCGGGAGCGTGAGGCCCGGCGGGAGGGTGCGCTGGCCGCGAGGGCCGTCTATGAGGAGCAGCGGCGGGAGGCGGCGGATGGGCTGCGGGCGCAGCTCTGGCTGTCGGCCGTGCCCAGTCGGCTGATCCGGGCGGTCGCGGCTCGGGCTGGGCTCCGGCCGGCCTATGTGCTGGCGCAGCTCGCCGAGCGGGTCGTGGTAGCTGAGGACGGTACGGTGTCCGTACCGCCTTTTATGCCGTCCCGGTGATTTCCCGAAGCGGTTGTAAAACGAGGTAGGGGAGGATCGTTAAATGCCGGGTATTCAGCTTCGGGAACATCAGGTCGACCAAAAGGCGGCTTTCCGTAAGTGGGTGGGATTCCATGCAAGGTCAGCTGTGCCCCCGCAGGGGGCGCGGGGCACGATCGTGTCAGCGACCGGCTCGGGCAAGACGATCACAGCTGCTGCGAGCGCGCTGGAGTCGTTCGCGGGCGGCCGGATCCTCGTCACCGTGCCGACCCTGGACCTGCTCGCGCAGACCGCCCAGGCATGGCGCCTGGTGGGCCACCGCTCCCCGATGGTGGCCGTGTGCTCGCTGGAGAACGACCCGGTCCTCAACGAGCTGGGGGTGCGCACCACCACCAACCCGATCCAGCTCGCCCTGTGGGCCGGGCACGGGCCCGTGGTCGTGTTCGCCACGTACGCCTCTCTCGTGGACCGCGAGGACCCGGAGGACCCGACGGGCCGGCGGAAAGTCCGCGGACCGCTGGAGGCCGCGCTGGCGGGCGGAGAACGGCTCTACGGGCAGCAGATGAGCGGTTTCGACCTCGCCATCGTGGACGAGGCCCACGGAACCGCCGGTGATCTTGGGAGGCCGTGGGCCGCGATCCACGACAACGCCCGGATCCCCGCCGACTTCCGGCTCTACCTGACCGCGACCCCGCGCATCCTGGCGGCTCCCCAGCCGCGCAGGGGCGCGGACGGCCAGGAGCTGGTGCTCGCGTCGATGGGCCAGGACTCAGCCACCTACGGGCCGTGGATCGCAGAGCTCGGGCTCTCCGAGGCGATCGAGCGGGGCATCCTCGCCGGGTTCGAGATCGACGTGCTGGAAATCCGCGACCCCTCCCCGGTCCTCGGGGAGTCGGAGGAGGCCCGACGCGGCCGACGCCTGGCCCTGTTGCAGACCGCGCTCCTGGAGCACGCCGCCGCCTGGAACCTGCGCACCGTCATGACGTTCCACCAGAAGGTCGAGGAAGCCGCCGCGTTCGCGGAGAAGCTCCCCGAGACGGCGGCCGAGCTGTACATGAACGACACCTCCGACGCCGACCTGGCGAAGGCGGAGAAGCTCCCCGCGTCGTCGATCGACGCCGGCTTCTACGAACTCGAGGCCGGCCGCCACGTACCCCCGGACCGCGTGTGGTCGGCCTGGCTGTGCGGCGACCACCTCGTCACCGAGCGGCGCGAGGTCCTGCGCCAGTTCGCAGGCGGCATCGACGCGGCCGGGCGCCGGGTCCACCGCGCCTTCCTCGCCAGCGTTCGCGTGCTCGGGGAAGGCGTCGACATCACCGGCGAACGCGGCGTGGAAGCGATCTGCTTCGCCGACACCCGCGGCTCCCAAGTCGAGATCGTCCAGAACATCGGCCGCGCGCTCCGCCCCAACCGCGACGGCACCACCAAGGTCGCCCGCATCATCGTGCCGGTGTTCCTTCAGCCCGGCGAGGATCCCACCGACATGGTCGCCTCCGCCTCGTTCCGACCTCTTGTAGCGGTCCTCCAAGGCCTCCGCAGTCATGATGAACGACTCGTTGAGCAGCTCGCCTCCCGCGCCCTCACCCACGGCAAACGCAAGATCCACATCCGGCGCGACGAAGACGGGCGCATCGTCCGGGCAGGCGGCAAGGGTGACGGCGAGGACCAGGAGCACGACGACGGCGCCGACGCCGCTGCCGAGTCAGCCCTGCTCCACTTCTCCACCCCCCGCGACGCCGCCACCATCGCGGCGTTCCTGCGTACGCGCGTGTACCGGCCCGAGTCCCTGGCCTGGCTGGAGGGCTACCAAGCCCTGCTCCGCTGGCGCAGGGAGAACGAGATCACCGGCCTGTACGCCGTCCCGTACGACACCGAGGTCGAGGTCGGCGTGACCAAGGACTTCCCGCTTGGGCGGTGGGTGCACCAGCAGCGCAAGATGCTGCGGGCGGGTGAGCTTGATCCGCACCGCAAGGAGCTGCTGGACGCGCCGGAGGCCGGGATGGTCTGGGAGCCCGGCGAGGAGGCGTGGGAGGGCAAGCTCGCCGCGCTCCGCTCGTACCGGCGGGCCACTGGGCATCTCGCGCCGCGTCAGGACGCCGTGTGGGGGGAGGGCGAGGCGATGGTGCCCATCGGGCAGCACATGGCCAACCTCCGCCGGAAGGGCGCGAAGAACGGCCTGGGCAAGGACCCGAAGCGGGCAGAGCAGCGTGCGGCGCAGCTGGCCGCGATCGACTCGGACTGGGACTGCCCGTGGCCGCTGGACTGGCAGCGGCACTACCGGGTCCTAGCGGACTTGGTCGAAGCCGACGGCAGCCTGCCTGAGATCCAGCCCGGCGTGCTGATGGACGGCGACGACATCGGCAAGTGGCTCCAGCAGCAGAGGCAGCCGGCCGTCTGGGCGCGGCTGCTGCCCGAGCAGCAGGAGCGGCTGTCCACGCTGGGCGTCAAGCCGCTGGAGGCGCCGTCTCCCGCCCCGGGGGCCAGGCGCGCGGCGAAGGGGCCGAGCAAGGCGCAGCAGGCGTTCCAGCGGGGTCTGGGGGCCCTCACGCAGTGGGTAGAGCGGGAAGGCGTCGATCGTCCGGTGCCGCGCGGCCACGCCGAGGAGATCGCCGTCGACGGGGAGGCGGAACCGGTGGTCGTGAAGCTGGGCGTATGGGTCTCGAACACCAAGTCCAGGCGCGACAAGCTCACCCCAGAGCAGCTGGGCGCACTGCGGGAGCTGGGCGTCGACTGGGCATGAGCCACCACAGGATCTGATCAAAGGGTGTTGGGTCTAGTTACACACAGCTACGCTGGCAGCTCTCTGCGCAGGGGGGTTCATGCGGTTTGAGCAGCGGATGTATGCACACGTCAAGTTCCTCGAGTTGATGGCGGAGCTCTACGAGAACGAGTTCGAGGACTTCTTCCATCGGCTGATGTGTTTGCGCTATCCAGACTTCCTCGACGTGCGCACGGCTGGCAGTCTGGGTGACAGGTCGGCCGATGGCCTCAGCCTGCATTCGCGAAAGCTGTACGCCTGCTACGCACCGCAAACCGTGAAGCCGGACAAGATCCGCAAGAAGTTCGACGGAGACCTCTCAGGGGCGGTCGCCAAGCGCTACGGCGAATTCGACACCTTTGTCTTCGTGCACAACGACAGGCGGGGTGTGCATCCGGAAGTGACGTCTCTGCTGGCGAGCGCGCGGGACAGCATGCCTTCGCTGCGATTCGAGCAGATGGGTACCCGGCGGCTGTGGCACGAGTGCATGCAGCTTGATCAGATGGCGGCCGAGGACGTCCTCCGCTGCGAGATCCCCATCAAGGACACGACGTTCGGCATCGGGTTGGAGGACCTGGCGCCGTTGCTGAAGCAGCTGCAGGACATCCGCGCCGAGTCCAACCCCCTGATGTCCCTGCCCGACGTGCCGGTGGAGAAGCTGGACTTCAACCGGATCGAAGGAGCGGATCGGGAGGACCTCCTCCGAGGCATGCGACAGAGCTACCTGGTAGACGCGTTCTACGCTGGCACCCGGAGCGAGCTGGAACACGACGAGGTCGCGGAGGGCTTCCGCCTGTACTACCAGCAGGTGCGTCGCGACTACAGCGACGCCGACGACGTCCTTTGGCAGCTCAAGATGTATTTCCTGGGAAACGCCCAGCCGCGACCGAAGGTGCTGCGCGCCGCCCTCGTTGTCCTGGCGCACTTCTTCGAACGATGCGACATCTTCGATACGCCGCCCGCTGGCTGGCAGCCGGGTATCGGGCTGACCGCATGATCACTCCGACGAAGGGACTCGCTCCCGACCGCTGCCTGCTCGCTGTCGGCGCGCAGGTTCTCCTCCAGCTCGATGAACCGCGGACCGTCAGTCAGACGTGGGCGAGGCTGAAGAGCTGGCGCGCTGATCAGGCCCATACCTCGCCGGTATCGTTCGAGTGGTTCGTTCTGGCCCTGGACATCCTCTTCGCCATGGGTGCGGTGGAGCTGGTCCAGGACGTTCTCGTCGCAAGGAGTACGGATGCTGCGCCGTCTGAGCGCTGACGACGCGCGGTTCAAAACGGTGGAGTTCTCGCCGGGACTGAACCTGCTGGTCGCTGACACCACCTCGTCGTCGGCTGAGACCGACAGCCGTAATAGTGCCGGCAAGTCGAGCGTGATCGAACTCGTTCACTTCCTTCTGGGAGCCAAATCCTCCGGGTCGCTTGCAACGAACAAGGCCCTGCGCCACATCGCCTTCAGCCTTGCTATGGACTGGCCAGGGCAGGACAGTCCCCTGGAGGTACGACGGCGCGGAGACAGTCCCAAGGTCGTGTCGCTGAGCCGGGACGTATCCGGCGTGCCGACCGACACGCTCTTTACGGACGGCCAGGACGTCGAGCTGTCCGTTGAGCAGTGGAACCGCATCATCGAGCGGGACCTCTTCGGGCTGGAGGGCGACCATCCCGGAGTGAGCGGTCGCACGCTCCTGTCGTTCCTCATCCGCCGTGTTTCGGCTCATGGCTTCAACGAGCCGACCCGGACGTTCTCCCGACAGGCCGCTGCGGAGGCATCGTCGAACCTGGCCTACCTCCTGGGGCTGGACTGGCAGCTGGTCAACGGATACCGCGAGCTCAATGCCCGCAAGGCGACCAGAGATCAGCTGAGGAAGGCCGTCAACGATCCCGTATGGGGACGGATCGTCGGGTCCACTGCCGATCTGAGGGGCCAGATCACTCTCGCTGAGGCACAGGTCGAACGGCTGCGGGCGCAGGTTGCCGCCTTCCAGGTGGTCCCTGAGTACGAGCGCCTCAAAGAGCGTGCAGACCAGGTAAGCCGCCGGATCAAGCAGCTCGCCCAGGACGACGTCATCGACCAGCACAACCTTGAAGAACTCCAGGGCGCCGTCACCGAGACCACCGATGTCGAGGTGTCCTACCTCGAGCCGGCCTACCGCGAGCTCGGGGTCATCCTCAACGACCAGGTCCGGCGTCGCTTCGAGGACGTCAAGGCGTTCCACCACTCCGTCGTACGCAACCGGCGCAGGTTCCTGGAGGAAGAGATCCAGGAACTCACCGCTCGCCTGGCCGCCCGGCGTCAGGAACGTGCCGACCTGGGCGAGGACCAGGCTCGCCTCCTGCGCGAGCTGGCGGACGGTGGAGCGCTGGAAGCGCTGACCGCCCTACAGACAGCCCTGGGTCGGGAGGAAGCCGCTCTCGGTGCTCTTCGCCACCGCTTCGACGCAGCGCAAGCGCTTGAAGCCAGCGCCCGCCAGATCACCGCCAAGAGCGTTGAACTGCAACAGGCCGTCGACCTCGACCTCCGAGAGCGCCGGCAGCAGACAGACGAAGCGATCTTGCTGTTCTCCCGGTACGCACAGCGCCTGTACGGCGAGGGCCGCGAAGCCTACCTCGCCATCGAGGCCGGCCGGACCAGCCTCAGCATCACGCCCCGAATCGACGCAGACGACAGCCGCGGCATCAACAACATGGTCATCTTCTGCTTCGACCTCACCCTGGCAGTCCTCGCACACCGCCACGGCCGCGGCCCTGACTTCCTCGTTCACGACAGCCACCTCTACGACGGCGTCGACGAACGACAGGTCGCACGAGCCCTCGCGCTCGCAGCCGAAGTGACGGACGAAGAGCACATGCAGTACATCGTCACCCTGAACACCGACACCCTCAGCACCGCTGCCCAACGCGGGTTTAACCCCGAACCGCACGTCCGCAGCCCCCGCCTCACCGACGACGAAGAGGGCGGCCTCTTCGGCTTCCGCTTCAAAGCCGCGGGCAAGGCGTAGCGGGGCGGTGCCACCCCCATGCGCTGGTGGGTGGGGGTGGGAGCAGTCCAGCGGACCTTGCGGGCATCGGGACGGGTCAATGCACCGCCTTCGTCGATGTCGGGAGGCGGTGGCGTTGTCCACGTACGGGTCGTCGGCTCATGTGCGTGCCGCGCGCGGCCGAGGCGCAGCCGCAGGATCACGCCGGTTCTCCATCCGGCGGCGCTCTCCCGCCTCGCCCTGGGGCTCCGGCCAGAAGGACAGCCCTGGGATACCGGCGACGTCTGTCGTGCCCCGCTCCGTCGGCTTGTCGCCGATGCTCATCCAGAGGCTCGTAGCCTGCGTCAGCCAGCGCTGTCTGGAGAATGCGCAAACTGGCCGGCAGGGGCAGGGCGACGTGGGAGAACTGACGCGACGGACTGCACGTGTCGGCCTGGTCGGCTGGCCCCTTCGAGAGGCGGACGTGGGACAGATAGAGCAGAGTTTGGAGCGCGCGTTGCGCACCCGGCCCGTTCCCTCAAGCACCGAGGCCCGACTGCGTTTCCTGCTGGCAGCGCATCGGGGTTCCACCAGGCAGGTGGCCGCCGTGCTGGGGGTTTCGCAGCGCACCGTGCAGCGGTGGGTGACGAAGAAGCCAGGACGTCGACCCCCGGGTCCGGCGCACGTTCGGGCGATCGAGGAAGCAGTCCTGGCTCGGTGGCAGCCCCGGGTACGGGCCCGTCGGCGTGCGCGGGCTGAGGCGGAGGGCTTCGTCTTCCATACCAGGGCGCGGTTCGGTTTCGCCGCACCGGCGAGGTCCTCGGACGATCCGCGGGTGCGGTGGATCACCCAGGATCTGCCGGGAGAGGTGGCTCGGGAGCTGTTCGCCGCCCGGGATGCCGGCGCGGGCGAGCAGCAGCAGACGGTGATCCTCGCCCGTGCGCTCGGGCACGCCTACTTCCGCGAATGGGGCCGCCGGGCCCACGGTCTGCACATCGCGTTCAGCGATGTCGAGTTCGCCGACTTCTCGATCGGCTGAGCCTGCCCCTTGAGCGACCGCGACAGTGTTCAGCGTCGCGAGGGTCGGGCGCGGCTGGACGGCGCTTCGTACTGCTCGGCTTCCTGCCGCTCGCACCAGTCCCACTCCACACGGTCGGCTGGACCTTTGCGGCGGGCCGCGGGCGGCTGAGGCGGGCGCAGTCTGGCCGTCTCAGCCGCGCGCAGCAGGTGCGCGCGGTCACCTGGCGCGGCGAGCAGTTCCCGGTCCTCGCCGGATACAAGCCGGGTGAAGCAGACAGCGGCCCGCAGGAAGACGCCCGCCCAGGGTGGCACGGGGTGGGCGGCGCAGCCGTCGGTGTAGCGGGCGCGGTCGTGCAGGGCCAAGGTGTCTGCGGTGTCGTCGTAGTCGCGGGGGCGTGCGGTGGCGAGTTGCTGGAGGGAGGCGCCGGTGAACAGCGCGGCGGCGACGGCCGCGGCCAGGCGGGGATGTGCCGTTGCCGCGTGCAGCCGGTGGGCGACGCGCTGGGCGGTGGGCGTGGTGAGAGGCACGGGCGGTGGGCGGTGCCGCCAGATAATCGGGGGCGGGGTGCACGGGTCGGCGCACGGGCGGGGGCTGTCGTAGGAAACGAGGCGGTCCAATGCGGGCAGGGTGAGCCACCGACCGGCCGGCCCGGCGGGCTCGTCCGCAGGCGGCAGTTCGGCGATAGGCGTGCCGTAGTAGTGGCGGCGGGCTGCCTCGAAGTCGGCGGTGACGGAGTAGTCGACCGTCCGCAAGGCCTGGTGCAGAGCGGCGGGAAGAAGTGGACGGTGGCAGACCAAGGTCAGGTGGATACCGGTGAGGGCATGTAGCTGTAGAAGGCGCATCGCGCGACGGGCGGTAAGGCGGTGGGCGCGCAGGACGGTCAGCCGGGTGATGGGCAGGGCGGTCATCCATGCGGCGGCGGCTTCCCAGGCGGGCTGACGGCCAGCAGGGAAGCGGCCCGGGAGCAGGGGCGGTTTGCCCAGGGCAGCGAGAAGGTCGTGGGCGAGGCCGGTTTCGCTGGTGGTGCCGGGGCCGGGGTGCAGGGTGATCCGGCCGGACGGCGGATGGTGGGCGGCCAGGGCAGTGTGGGTGTGGATCGCGTCGTCGCCGGGGTCGATGACCACGGTGACGGGCGGCGGTGGCGCGACGAGGGGCATGGGTGGTGTGGTGGTCAGGCGAGGCGGCTGAAGGCCCAGCGCAGCAGTTCCTGGTCGACGCGGGGGCGGCCGGTGCGTGCCAGGGCGGTGCGGGTATGGGCGGTCAGCTGGGCCCAGGCGCGGAAGTTGCCGTGCGCGGCGTGGCTGTCGGCGAACGTGATGTCGTCGGGGTCAGCGTCGGCCCAGATGGGGTGGAACAAGGGGATGACGTCGAGGACCTCGTCGGGGGTGAGGCGGGTGAAGTGCTGCCAGATGAAGATGCGGGAGGAGAGCATCGGTTCGCGGCGCAGCACGGTGTGGCAGCCCTCGCCGCCGACGAAGATGATCGCGAGCTGGGTGGAGGGCTCGTCCCACAGGTAGCGGAAGTATTCGAACGCCTCCCCGTTGAGCCACTGGGCTTCATCCACGAGGAAGGTGCGGGGGCGTTCCGCCAGGGCGGTCTTCAGCAGACGGTCGAACTCGCTGGGGTGGCGCGGTGGTTCACCGGCCAGGTCGAGCGCGGTGAACAGTTCGTAGCGCACCGCGCGGGCGGTGGGCCGGACCCGGAAGGTGATCTTGCGGACGTCCTCGCCGGGTTCGAGTTCGCGCAGGCAGGTGTTGACGGCGAGGGTCTTGCCGAAGCCGGCGCCGCCGTGGATGCACATCATCGCGCGAGCGGCGACGGTGTCGCGGATGTTGTCCCGGGCGGTGAGCAGGGCGCGAGTGGTGACCACGGAGGCGTCCGGGAGGTCGACGTACTGGTAGGTGGCCGCGGTCACGAGGCGTCTCCGTCTTCGTCGGTGGTGAAGGGTACGGCCCGTCCGGCCAGGCCGTCCGGGACCGCAGGGGCGGACTCACGGCCGGACGGGGCCTGAGCGGGCCGGCCCTGCGTAGTCAGCGCGGCCAGGGAAGCTGGGGTGCGCCAGTCGGCCGGCGGCGCGGCAGGCGGGATGACGTCCGGCAACGCGAGCTGCGACAGGCTGGTGCCGGCACTCCGGGCGAGTTCGGCGTCGGCCTGCGCGCCGGTCAGCGCGCCGAGCCGCCGAGGAGGCTCGGCCTGCGTGGCGGCGGCGTAGCGCTCCCGCTGGGACGCTTCGAGGTCCTTCTTCAGACGGCGGCTGCGGGTCGCCCGTGCCCGCCGTACGGCGCTGACCTGTTCCTCGGTGGCCTGGTCGGCCAGGTCCGCGGGTCCGAGGTAGCGGCCGGTGGCCGCATGGTAGGCCTCGATGCGGTGATCGTGGTGAGGCATGAAACGGACCCGGACCCGGATCCCGGCCTGACCGGTCATCCACGCACCCACGTAGTCACGTTTCCTGAAGCGAATGCCGCGGGTGGTCAGCGTGCGGGTACCGGCGTCCTCCAGGGTGAACGTCCACAGATCCGCGGCCGGCACATCCCGCAGCGGAGTGGGATCGTCCTGCCACGCCTGAAGTGGGGTCTTTCCCTGAAGCGGTACGGGACGGTGCTCGGTGTTCCACCACCGTGTCCAGTCCAGCAGCCGGGCAGTGAAGTCCTCGAAGCTGAGCAGCACCTCGTCTTTCGGCCGGGAGGGGCGTTTGCCGGGGCGCGGCTGGCGAGCGTAGCCGGGCAGCGCGACCAGGAACATGCTCTCCACCGCCCGATTCAGGCCCTCCACAGTGCCCTTGAGGTGCGGGGTGTAGGCGGGCAGATCCTCCACGGTGACGTCCAGGAGATCGAACGCGGCAGTCACCGTCCGGGACAGGAAATCCTTGCCACGGTCCACCCGCACCTTTTCCGGCAGGCCGCCGAACGGGCCGTAAGGCTCTTCGCGCAGGACCGCGGAGCGCAGCGCGGCCAGCACCGACTCCCGCGACGGATGCACCGGCGTGACCGCCACCCCGGTGATCGCGTTGGTGGCGCAGTCGGTGAACCAGGTGATCCACGGCCTGCGAGCCCTGCCCTCGACATCGACCAGCACCGGCGCCTGGACGTGGTCGGTCTCCCATGCCTGGTTACGCCAGCCCCCCGGCCGAGCCAGGAACACATCGTGTTTACGCGCCGCCCGCTCCCCACCCGCAAGTCCGGCCCGATCCCCCGGCGTCAGATCACGGCGGATCGCCCGGTGCAGCGTCGGAATCGACGGAGGCGGATCCCCCTCGCCCTTGGCCGCGCGAGCGGTCAGCTCACGATGAACCGCCGCGACGTTCCCCTTCCACAGCCCAAGCAGAGCCCTGATCTCCGGGGTGATGGTGAACCGCCCGGGATACGCGGCCCGCTCCCCCGCTCCGCGGCCGCCAGCCACCGCCACACCGCACGCTCCCGCACCCCCAGCACGTCCGCCGCCGACCTCACCCGCGTGGTGGTGAGCTTCCCCTCCCGCCGCAGGGCCAGCAGACGGCGCACCGCCGGTCCCCGCAGCGCCCGAACCGACACAGCCGGCAAAGCCCCACTCGAACCACCACCCACCCCTTCCGGGGCCGGGTCCTGCTCTCCCTGATCCACACCCCTGAGCACACCAACACCCATCGGCCAGCGGATCAGAACTCACGAAACTGAGACAGCATCACCCCTCCCGCGATAACGCTCCACCACAGCGATGCTCTGCAGATCTCTCACCTCCAGAACAGTGACCTCACAGCCCCGGAACAACCCACGACCAGCACCAACACCCCCAAGCCACGCTGTCTCTCACTCCACTGTCACAAAACCGAGAGATCGCAGCTCCCCGAAACGGCCGCCGAGCTGTACGTCAACGACGTCTCCGACGAGGACCTGGCCGCCGCGGACCGGCTTCCCGCCTCGTCGATCGACGCGGAGTTCTACGAGCTGGAGGCCGGCCGCCACGTGCCCCCGGACCGGGTGTGGTCGGCGTGGCTGTGCGGCGACCACCTCGTCACCGAACGGCGCGAGGTCCTGCGCCAGTTCGCAGGCGGCATCAACGCGAACAACCGGCGCGTGCACCGGGCCTTCCTCGCCTCGGTGCGGGTGCTCGGGGAGGGCGTGGACATCACCGGTGAGCGGGGCGTGGAGGCGATCTGCTTCGCCGACACCCGCGGCTCCCAGGTCGAGATCGTCCAGAACATCGGCCGCGCGCTCCGGCTCAACAAGGACGGCTCCACCAAGGTCGCCCGCATCATCGTGCCGGTGTTCCTGGAGCCCGGCGAGGACCCGACCGACATGGTCGCCTCCGCTAGCTTCAAACCGCTCGTGGCCGTCCTCCAGGGCCTGCGCTCCCACGATGAGCGCCTGGTCGAGCAGCTCGCCTCCCGTGCCCTCACGAGCGGCAAGCGCAAGGTGCACGTCCGGTGCGATGAGGAGGGGCGGATCGTCGGGGCCGGCGGCGAGGGTGGCGGCGAGGACCAGGAGGACGACACCGACGCCGCTGCCGAGTCCGCCCTGCTCCACTTCTCCACCCCGCGCGACGCCGCGACCATCGCGGCCTTCCTGCGTACACGGGTCTACCGGCCGGAGTCCCTGGCCTGGCTGGAGGGCTACCAGGCCCTGCTGCGGTGGCGCAGGGAGAACGAGATCACCGGCCTCTACGCCGTCCCGTACGACACCGAGGTCGAAGTCGGCGTCACCAAGGACTTCCCGCTCGGGCGGTGGGTGCACCAGCAGCGCAAGACGCTGCGCGCCGGCGAGCTCGACCCCCACCGCAAGGAACTGCTCGACGAGGCCGGGATGGTGTGGGAGCCCGGCGAGGAAGCATGGGAAGCGAAGCTCGCCGCGCTCCGGTCCTACCGGCGCGCCACCGGACACCTCGCGCCCCGGCAGGACGCAGTGTGGGGTGAAGGAGAGGCCATGGTGCCCGTCGGGCAGCACATGGCCAACCTCCGGCGGAAAGGCGCGAAGAACGGCCTGGGCAAGGACCCGAAGCGGGCGGAGCAGCGCGCGGAGCAGCTGGCCGCCATCGACCCGGACTGGGACTGCCCCTGGCCACTGGACTGGCAACGGCACTACCGCGTCCTCGCCGACCTCGCCGAGGACGAGCCTGGTGGGGTGCTGCCCGACATCCAGCCCGGCGTCCTGATGGACGGCGACGACCTCGGCAAATGGCTCCAGCAGCAGAAGCAGCCGGCCGTCTGGGCGCGGCTCCAGGCCGAACAGCAGGAGCGGCTCTCCTCGCTGGGCGTCAAGCCGCTTGAGGCGCCGTCTCCCGCCCCGGCAACCACGCGCGCAACGAAGGGCCCGAGCAAGACGCAGCAGGCATTCCAACGCGGCCTGACAGCCCTCACACAATGGGCCGAACGGGAAGGCGCCGACCGGCCCGTGCCACGCAGCCACAGCGAGGAGATCACCGTCGATGGCGAGGCCGAACCAGTCACCGTGAAGCTGGGGGTGTGGGTCTCGAACACCAAGAGCCGCCGCAACAAACTCACCCAGGAACAGCTCGACGCCCTACGAGAGCTGGGCGTGGAGTGGGCGGAGGCGTCGGCCGCAGGCCGCTGAGCCGAACTGAGCGGCGGAGCGGCGGGCAGGGAGCGGCTGTACGGGCAGTGGAGCGGCAGCTCGGGCGCGCGGCGTGGCCCGAACAGCGCCTGGACGACCGGCCCGACCGTACGGCAGAGCGCGACGAACGGGTCACAGGCCCCAAGGACCGTCGACTGCTGCTCGCGCAAAGGCGGGGAGCACCTGCTCGGTGCCAGCGACCGTACGGAGCAGCGACCGACCCTGCGAACGGCGACCGTCCGAACGCACAACGGAGACGGCAAACAGGCCCCGGGCGCGGCAGCGCGGCTCCGGCGCAGCGGCGGAGCCGCGCTGCCGGCGTACGACGACCCCGGCCAAGAGCCGTACGGCGGGCGCGGAGCGCGGCGGAAACGGCGGGCGCATCCAGCTCGACCTGGGCATGCGCCGTACGGCGCATGGCGGAGCTGCACGGCGCGCGCGAAGTGGCCGTACAGCGGAGCGACGGGCGGGCACGGCAGTTCGGCGGAGCGCTGACCGGCCTGAACGCGCGGCCGCGCTGAGCGGCCCGGCGCGCGCGGTACTACGACCTCAGTCAGCGGCCGACGGGCGGCGGCGCAGGTACGACGCGACCCCGGCGCGGGACGACACCGGCAGCGGCGTGCAGCGTCCCGGCCCGGACGGCGACCCCGGCGAACGGGTCCAGGTGCAGGCGGGTATCGGGCGTACGACGCCCCCAGCGCGGAACGGCGGGGCGTGGCAGAGCGGCAGGCGGCGGGGCGGCGGGCGGTAGGCCGGTCGGGCAACAGCCCTAGGCGATGCAGCGACCGTACGACGGACGACGGAACGGGACGGTGGCGGACCAGCGGGCGCGGCGCCGAGCCAGGCACGCAGGGGTCCGGCCGGCCAGAGGAGACCTCGGCCAGCGAACGGTCCAGGCGGGTGCGGCGGCGCGGCTACGACCAGCCGCAGGCGGCCGGAGCACAGCTTGGGCCGTACGGCGCCTGAGCAACCGCATGATCAGCGGCAGCTCGGCGGCGGGCGGGCAACGGCCCAGCGGGAGACTGCAGCGTACGACGGGTGCGCGGCAGGGCGAAGCGGCCCCGGCACGGAGCGCCCGGCCGTACAGCGACCTCGGCCAGCGGACGTACGGCTGGCGCGCAGCGGTCCGACCTCGGTACGGATCGGCGACCGCACAACGCGCGGCGGGCGGCAGGGACAGAGGGCGCGGCGGACGGCACGGAGCAGTCCGGCCATACAGCGGGCGGCGAAGCAACCCCGGCAGGAAGCACGCGCGGGGGCCCGCACGCGCGGAGCCAGCGAACGCGTCCACCTCGACCTGAGCGGACTCAAGAACGGCACAGCGCAGCGGTGCGCCGAGCGGCGGCCGGTCGGCGCGGCCCGAGCGCACGGCCATACAGCGAGCGCGGCGGCAGGACCCGGTACGGAGCGGCGGGGCAGCCGGCGGCTGCACAACGACCCCGGCTACGCGGCGGCGCGGAGCGGCGAAGGCCGTACGGCGGGCAGCGGAGGGGCGGAGCGCGGCGCGGCAGCAGCACGGGCGAGCGCGGCGAGCGCGCGGAGGCCGTTCGGCGGCCAGCGGGGCCGGGCGGGAGCGGAGCGGCAGCTCGCGCGCGGCGCAACGTCCGAGCGGCGCCTGGACGACCGGCCCGAACGCACAGCGGAGCGCGGCGAACGGGCCCCGGGCGCGCGGTGACCGTAGGGACCCACCCAGCGCAGCGGAGCGGAGCGGCGGCCGTACGACGGACGCACGGCGGGCGGCAGTTCGGCGGCGGGGGGCCGGTCGGGCAAGCCGCCCAGGGGAAGCCGGCGGCGCGCGACCCCGGCGCGGGGCGAAGCAGAGCGCGACCGCACGACGAGCTGGCAGGCGTCGTACGGCGCACGGCGGAGCGACGGCCCCGGCGGACAGCGCGCGGGAAGTGGCCGTACGGCGGAGCGGCGGCAGGCAGGGAGCGGCAGCCGGCCTGGCCGGACTCGGGGCCTGTGGGCAGGGCCTGGTCGACCTCGTCGGCGGAGGCGGCGAGGACCGGCCTGAGCGCACTAAGGCCGCTCGGCGCGCGAGCGCGCGGCGCGCGGAGCGGCTGGTACGGCGGAGCGGGTACGGCACGGAACAGCAGAGCAGCAGAGCGGCAGGCGGCGGTGGCGGACAACCGGCCGCCGCGCGGTCGTGAGCCCCTGGCACCGGCGGTGGAGGCGGCGCCGTACAGCTGGCGACGAACGCACAACCGTGACCCGGCGCGGCACCGGCGCGGCCGCGCGAAGCGGCGAACGGATCCAGGCGTACGGCGGACGTACAACGCCTGCCGGCACAGAGGGGCGGGCGCGGCAGGCGGCGGAGCGGCGGCGGGGGAGCGGGCGCGGCGCCGAGCCAGGCACGCAGGAGTCCGGCCAGAGCGCGCGACGGTACGCCGAGCTGCGGCCCGCGGCCGCCGGCGCCGACGGCTGCGCCCTCGAGCTTGACCTCGTGCACGACGTGCTCGACATGCGCTCGCGAGATCTTGGTGAGCGTGCCGGCGGGTGGGCGCGGACCGCTACGGCCTATTCCCACTGCGCCGCGCGGTGCATCAGGCTCTGGGGAGCGGGTGCTCGCGTTACGAGCAGTTGATCTTCTTGGCCCACATGTATCCCGCCTTTTCGTAGTGCCCCACCCAGTCCGGAATCGGTTTCCAGTAGATGACCTTGAAGCTGCCCGAGCGGATCCCGGTCTGCCGTTCCTTGGCCGTCGACGCCCACTGCCACGCGTGGTGAGTGAAGCCGAACCGGTCCTTCCATGTGGCCATGCCGTGGTAGTAGCCGTTCCGATGGCCGGGATCCGCGCCGGGGTAGTACATGCCGTACCAGTCGTATTCGCTTTCCCTGGTGCCCTCGTAGCCGAAGACGACAAAGCCGTCTTGGCACTTGAGGTAGGGGTAGGCGTAGTACGCCTTGGTCTGGTTCTTGGCGGACGGGCGCCCGGGGGAGGCGTCCGAGAGCGTGGAAGCCGTCGCCGCGGGCACCTGCGAGGCGCCGAGAAGGGCGAGGACCGCGAGTGTGACACCCCAGCGCTTACGCATACATTTCTCCTGGTTCCGGTACGGGTGCCGCCTGCCGCGCGCAGGCACGTGCACATGCCACCCGAGTGATGCCCTCACCCCGCGCAACGAAGTGCACATGGCACCTCCACGCCAAACCCAGCGGTACGCCCCTCACGCCGGCGGGTGACCCTCGCCGCCCGGGACGCCATGCGCGCCGCGTGCTGCACGCGGCGAACCCGGCCCGCGCGGCGCTCCTACTTCCCACCAAAGGGCGAGTTGCGCAACGCTGAGCGGCAGCCGTACGAAGGCGCCGCCCCGTGCGCAGCGGCGTGCGGCCGAGCGGCCTGGCCGTACGACGGCGCGGCCCGGCACGCGCGGTGGAGGCGGCGGAGCCCACGCCGCTGAGGGCCCGGGCCCGGCCGGGCCTCCGGCCTGCACCCGGCGACCGCATGGCCAGCGGCCGTAAGACAGGCGCGGCGGCGCGGACCAGGCGCGCGCTGTACAGCGACCGGCCCGAGCGTGCCGCCATGCGGCAGCGCAGCCCCCGAACGGCACCGGACGAGCACTCGATGCGGCCGCACGACGGCCATACGACGGAGCACGGCCCAAACGGCGGGCGCGCGGCGGGCGCGACAGCGCGGCTCCGGCGGAGCGCCCCGGCGAACGGCGGCCTCGGCCGTACAGCGGGCAGCGGGGCGCGGTGGAAGCGGCAAACGCGTCCAGCCCGACCTGGGCAGGGCGCAAGGACGGCACAGCCCAGCTACGTGGAGACGGCGGGCGACGGGCATACAACGCCCAGCCGCGGAGCGGCAACCAGCCCGCGCGCGCAGCAGCACAGGCGAGCGGCGGGCGTAGGACGCGCGGCGACCACACGGCGGGCGACAACCAACCGGCGGACCCGGGTGGCACAGCCCCATGACCATCCGACCGACACGAAACGCGGCAGCACGGCAGCGCGACCTCGACGCCGCAGCGGCCAGTCGATTGCACAGCGCGACCCCCGTACGGCCGGGCACGGTACAGCGACCGGCCCGAACACGCGGCCCCGCGCAGCCGCCCGGCGCGAGCGGTACGGCGACCTCAGCCGGCGGCGATGGCGGAACGGCGCGCGAGCGCGCGGCGGGGCGCGGGCGACCGCGGCGCGGCAGCAGGACGACGGCCCGACGGCGGCGGCGCAGCCCGAGGCCGCCGAACAGCGGCGGGCGCAGCTGGTGGCGGCAGAAGCACAAGGGGCGGAACGGCGGGGCGCAGCTGGCGGCCGCCCGGCGTCCTGGGTTCCGTGTCCGACCTGCACTAGTACGCGTTGGCGGTGCATGAACCGTATCCACGTCACTGGCGCGCTGGCACTGCTCACCGCCAGCAGCGCCCTAGGCATCGCTACACCCGCAAGCGCTACCTCCATCATCGGCTTCGGCAACGCGGCCTTCGACAACGCCTGCGTCAACATCGGTGGCCCTCGTGCCGGTGGTGCTACGAAGCAGCACAGCGGCATCATCACCGGCCTCGGTGTCGCCTTGCCCGCCAGCAGCCCAAGCAACCAATGCGGCACCCTGGGACTGCCAACCGGCCTCCATGAGATGGGTGGTGTGGACGTAATTGGCACATTGACGGGCGGGGAAGTCTAGCCGCACGGCTGCGCGCGATCACCTCACCCCGGCTCTGACACCGCCCCCGGATCACTAGATGCCGGGGCATCTCAATGCAGAAGTCAAGCCGCCGCAGGCACCGGTACAGCGGCCGCGATCTCGACTTCAGCACCCGACAGGCGCAGCGGCGGGCGGACCTCGACGTCCCAGCGGGGCGGGGAGCGGGCGCCATCGGCGACACGGCAGCCGTACGACAGGCGGCGGGTGTACGACAAGCGGCGGGGCGGCGCGGCCCCGTCAGGCGCGGGGCCACGCGGCGGCGGGCGGCGGACCGGCGGCGGGCCGGCGGCGGGCCGGTCGGGCAACCGCCCCAGGGGGAGGCAGCGAACGTACGGCGGGCACGGCGGAGCGACGGCCCCGGCGGACAGCGCGCGGGGAGAGGCAGCAGCCCGGCAGCATGCGGAGAAGGCGGACAACCGACGCGGCCCAAGCACACACCGGAGCCCACCCCGGCGGTGAACAACGGCGACGCGGGAACGGGACTGGCGCGCCGGCCCGAACACGCGGCCGCCGTACGGCGACGCTACCCCCGCACGGAGCGACCGGCGCGGAACGGCGGAGGGCCGGGCGGCAGCCGGCCTGGCCGGACTCGGGGCCTGTGGGCACGGCCTGGCCGACCTCATCGGCGGAGGCGGGCGGGGAACGGCTGCCGGGCGGGCAGCGGAGCAGCTCCGCGCGGCGCAACGCCCGAACAGCGCCTGGACGACCAACCCGAACGGACAACGGAGCACGGCGAACGCCCCCCGGGCCGGCGGCGACGGCGGAGCGGCGCGCGAGCGCGCGGCCGTAGGGCGGGCGGTGGGTACGGCGACCCCGGCGCGAGGCGAAGCGGCGGAGCCACGTCGGGCGTACGACGATCCCGGCCAACAGCCGTAGGGCGGGCGGCGGAGCGGCCCCCGGCACGCGCGGCCGCGGCCGGCGCGGAGCGCGGCGGAAGCTGCGAACGCCTCCAGCCCGACCCGGACAAGGCGCAAGGACGGCACAGCCCGAACGCGCGGCGCACGAGCGCACGGCCGTACGGCGAGCGCGGCGAACGATCCAGACGCGCGGCGCCCCCGCTGGCACGGCCCTACAGCGGGCGGAGGCGGCGGGCAGCGGGGCCGCTACGACCAGCCGCAGACGGCCGGAGCACACCTCGGGCCGAACGGCGACGGGGGTCGCGGACGTGACACGCGCCCGGACGCTCTCCGACAACGCACGGGTAGACCTCACCCTCGAAGTCCTGGCAGCCACGCACAACGGCGAACGGCAGCAAGTCCGGCGACCGTACGGCGAAACGGCAGGCAGCAGGCGGCGGACAGCCGGTTGCCGCGCCGCGGTGACGAGCCCCGGCACGGGCGATGGAGGCGGCGCCGCACGGCAGGCGACGGACGCACGGCCGCGACCCAGCGCGGCAGCGCGGCTCCGGCGCAGCGGCAGGCAGCGGAGCGGCGACCCCGGCCGTACAGCGGCCAGCGCGGAGGCGGAC
>NZ_JBEXNO010000074.1:0-15121 GCF_040611175.1 Streptomyces sp. NPDC003036
ACGGCGCACCGCGTGTTAGGGGTGGACGGAGTTCGGGGGGCTCTGCCCGGGGCCCCGGAGGGGTTTAACCCCAGCCCCGCGGGCTTTGGTGGCGCGGGGGTCCGGGGGCAGAGCCCCCGGTTACGGGAAGGGGCGGGGTGGGGAACAAGCCCCGCGCAGCGGCCAAGCCCCGCGCCCCCGCCCGCCGCTCAGTCCGCCGCGGCCGGTACCGGTTCCCGCTCCGCGGCGGGCGCGGCGGGCGCCGCTTCCGCCTTGGCCGCCGCCTTCTTGGCACGGCTCTTGAGGATCAGCATCGACGTCACGCCGATGAGGACGGCGAGCACGAGCCCCACCCACGAGAACCGCTTCAGCCACGCCTCGGCGACGACGCCGACCGAGTAGATGACGGCCGTGGTGCCGCCGGCCCAGAGGATTCCGCCGAAGACGTTGGCGATGGCGAACTTCCAGTACGGCATGCGCAGCACACCCGCGAGCGGCCCCGCGAAGATCCGCAGCAGCGCCACGAAGCGGCCGAAGAAGACGGCCCACATGCCCCACTTCTCGAAGGACCGTTCCGCCAGGGCGATGTTGGCTTCGCTGAAGTGCTTGGGGAACTTGCCGCCGAGCCAGGCGAGCAGCGGACGGCCGCCCTTGCGGCCGATCGCGTACCCGATGGAGTCACCGATGATCGCGCCGGCGGTGGCGCACGCGCCCAGGACGTACGGGTTGATGTCGCCGTGCTGCGAGGCCAGCAGCGCCGAGCTGACGAGGACGATCTCGCCCGGCAGCGGGATTCCGAGGCTTTCGAGCCCGATCACCACCCCCACCAGGAGGTAGATGCTGAGCGGTGGAACGGTCTCGAGCCACTCCTGGACGTGCAACGCCGGCTCCTCCGTATGGATCTGCGGATCTGCGGATCTGTGGGTGTGGTGATGGGGTGATGGGCCGCTGATGGGCTGTGGCAGCCTACCGCCTCACAGTGCGAGCACCCTCGCCCGCACGGTGAGGCGGAGGTCCCGCGCCGAGGCCCCGAGCCGTACGGTGCGGGTTCCGGTCCCAAGGACCCACGCGCGCCGCGCCGGGTCCCAGCAGGACAGGGTGCGAGGGGCGAGGGGCACGGTGACGCGGCGGATCTGCCCCGGCCGCAGCTCCAGGCGCCGGTAGCCCGCCAGCACCAGCGGTGCCTGGTCCAGGGTCACGTCGGGCGAGGGTCCGACGTACAGCTGCGGGACGGTGACGCCGGTGCGCGCGCCGGTGTTGCGTACGGTGAAGCTCGCCGTGAGGCCGCCCCCGCGCGCGGGCGTCACCACGAGCCCCGCGTACGCGAACGTCGTGTACGACAGGCCGTGCCCGAACGGGAACAGCGGCTCCACGCCCTCCGCGTCGTACCAGCGGTACCCCGCCCTGACCCCCTCCGTGTACTCGGCGACCCCGTCGGCGCCGGGGTAGCGGCGCGGGTCGCCGGCGGTCGGGTGGCGGGAGTCGGAGACGGGGAAGGTCTGGGTGAGCCGGCCGCCGGGGTCGGTGTCGCCGAACAGGACGGCGGCGGTCGCGGCCGCCCCCTCCTGGCCGGGGTAGTACATCTGCAGCACCGCCCCCGTCCGCTCCAGCCACGGCATGGTGACGGCGGACGACGTGTTGAGGACGACGGTGGTACGGGGGTTGGCGGCGGTGACCGCGTCGATCAGCGCCTCCTGCCGGCCGGGCAGCGCCAGCGACGTACGGTCGCGGCCCTCGATGGCGTCCTCGTACGCGAACAGCACCACGCTGTGCGCGGCGCGCGCCGTCCGTACGGCTTGGGCCACGTCCGCCGCGCGCGTGGTGGACGTGATCCGGCGGAGCCGGAAGACCTGCCCCTTCGCACCGCCCTTCGCGGTGACGTGGAGGACGTGGCGGCCGGCGGTGAGGGCGAGGGCGGTACGCCGCACCTTGAGGCCGTCCGGAGCGGTGGCCGCCAGGCCGAAGCCGTCGAAGAGTTCGGCCATGGCGTCCCGCCGGGGGAAGAGTTCCCTGCCGTCGAGAAGGACGCGGGGGCGCTCGCCGCTGTAGTGGACGAGGAGCGTCCACTCGTCGGGCTCGTCGACGGTGAGCGTCCCGTCGTACGTCCACGTCTCGCCCGCGCCGACGCTCTGGCGCTCGAAGCGGGCGCCGGGGGACGTGGCGGGCAGGGGCTTGCCGTACAGGTCCTCGCCGAGGGCGTACGTCACGCGTGCGCCCTGCCCCGCACGAGCGGTGAGGGCGTCGAGCGGGCTCACCGCCCGGTCCGGCACGACGTGGGCGCTGCCGCCGCCGCCGACGAAGGGCAGCGCGCCGGTGGGGCCGATGACGGCGAGGGAGCGGGCGGCGGGGCCGGCGAGCGGGAGGGTGGCGCTCCCGTCGCGTTGCGCGTTGCGCAGCAGGGTCGCGCCCGCGACGGCGACGCGGTACGCGACCCGGGCGCCGGCCTGCGCGTCGCGGGCGGGGCGGGCGGGGGCCGTGCCGTCGAGGAGCCCGAACCGCTCCATGATGGTGAGGATCCGGCGTACGGCACGGTCGACGGTGGCCTCGGGTACGGCGCCGTCCCGCACGGCGCGGCGCAGGGGCTCGCCGAACCAGCGGCCTGCGGGCATCTCCATGTCGAGACCCGCGGTGAGGGCGGGGGCGGCGCTGTGGGTGGCGTCCCAGTCGCTCATCACCCAGCCGTCGAAGCCCCACCGGTCGCGCAGGATCCCGGTGAGGAGGGCCGGGTTCTCGCACGCGTGGAGGCCGTCGACCTTGTTGTAGGCGCCCATCACCGCTCCTGCGCCGGCGGCGACGGCCGCCTCGAAGCCGCGTAGTTCGGTCTCGTACAGGGCCTGTTCGCCGATCCGCACGTCGACGGAGGTGCGGTCGGTCTCCTGGTTGTTGAGGGCGAAGTGCTTGACCGTGGCGATCAGGCCCTCGCCCTGGATGCCGCGGATCTCCTCGGCGACGAGGTCGGCGGAGAGGAGCGGGTCCTCGGAGAAGGTCTCGAAGTTCCGTCCGGCGTACGGGGTGCGGATCAGGTTGACCATGGGCGACAGCAGGACGTCCTGGCCCAGCGCCCTGCCCTCGTGGCCGATGACCCGGCCGTACTCCCGGGCGAGCGCGGGGTCGAAGGTGCTCGCGAGCATGACCGGCGCGGGCAGGGCGGTGGCCCGTGCCGTTCTGAGGCGTACGCCGGCGGGGCCGTCGGCCAGGCGCAGCGGGGGGATGCCGAGGCGCGGGACGCCGGGGACGTAACCGGCCTGGCCGCGGTTC
This sequence comes from Streptomyces sp. NPDC003036, assembly GCF_040611175.1. NCBI lineage: Bacteria > Bacillati > Actinomycetota > Actinomycetes > Kitasatosporales > Streptomycetaceae > Streptomyces > Streptomyces sp. NPDC003036. The sequence goes on from NZ_JBEXNO010000074.1 coordinate 3,238, forward strand.
TCCGGGTCCTTGGCGCCGTGCAGGAGGCCGAGTTTCTCGTCGAGGGTCAGCCGGGCGAGCAGCTCGTCGACGCGGCTGCGCCGGGGGGTGGCCCGGGCCTGGGGGGCCGGTCCGGTGACGGGGGTTCCGGTGGTGACGGCGGCGGCGGTGACGGCTCCGGTGAGCAGGCGGAGCGTGGTTCTGCGGCTGACGTTTTCCGACTCTTGTGACATAAACGCACTATGCGGGACGACATGCCTGACACCGGGTCAGACAGGGCCGCCCCCGCACCCGAAGAGGGGTGCGGGGGCGGCTGCACGCGCGCGTGCACACACGGAAGAGCGTTTTACGCGTTCGGGCGCAGGGTCCAGGTGATGGTCATCTCGCCGGTGACGGCGCCGTCCTCGCGCGTGATCTCGATGTTGACCGGGAACTCGGGCCGCTGGCCGGCGTCCAGCTCGGCGACGACCTCGGCCTTGGTGCGGCCCAGCGTGGCGGTGGCGGTGACGGGGCCCATCGCGAGCTTCTTGTAGCCGATCTCCGCCTTCACGGCGAGCGGCACGGCCCGGCCCAGCTGGTCGCCGAAGGCGCCGATGACGATGGCGCCGCTCGCGGACTCGCCGAGCGTGAACATCGCTCCCGCGTGCGGGCCGCCGACGTGGTTGTGGAAGTCGCTCTGGTCGGGGAGCCGCAGCACAGCCCGCTCGGTGGTCGCCTCGACGACCTCGAGGTTCAGGGTCTTGGCCATGGGAACAGTGGCCAGCAGCATCTCGCCGATGTTCGGCTGGGTCTCGGACATGGACCGAAGTTACCAGGCGGTAGCAAGTACGGGAACCCATGGCCGGGGGGCGCGCGTGGCAGTCCGCGCCCCGGCCCCTCTATGGTTACTCGCCATGTGGCCAGGACAGCAGCCGCCCGGGGGCGAGCAGAACCCGCAGGACCAGAACCCGTACCAGCAGCCGGGTTATCCGCAGCAGAACCCGTACCAGCAGCCGGGTTATCCGCAGCAGCCGCCGCAGGGGCAGCCTTCGCAGGCACAGCCTCCGCAGGGGCCGCCTCAGGGACCGCCGCCGCAGCAGCCGGGTTACCCGCCGGCCGGCCCGCCGCAGGCCAACCCGTACCAGCAGCCGACGCAGCCGATGCAGCCGAACGCGTACCAGCAGCCCAACCCCTACCAGCAGCCGACCGTGCCGCAGTACGCCGTGCCCGGGCAGCAGCCGCCCGGCCCGCCGGTGCCGCCGCGCACCGACGACAAGAAGAAGACGACCGTCATCGCGATCGTCGCCGCGATCGCCGTCGTCGCGGCCGCCGGTGTCACGGGCTTCCTGGTGCTGCAGGACGACGACAAGAAGACGACGGCCGGCGGGGACGCCAAGCCCTCGCAGAGCGCGTCCGCCGACTCCAGCCCGTCCGCGATCGAGAACCCGCGCGACGGCTCCGCCGCGGCCCAGCCCACGATCCCGGGCTGGAAGGTCGTCTCCAACCCCAAGTACGGCACGCTCTTCGACGTCCCGCCCGACTGGGAGGTCGCGAAGGTGGGCGCCATCTCCGCCTTCGACGACGTGAAGAAGGGCGACGGCAGCCCGGCGGTGGTGATGACCTCGCCCGCGTACTTCAAGAGCGAGTGGTGCACGGACGACACGGACAAGGACGGCCGCCAGGAGAGCACGACCCTGAGCGCCACCGGCACCAAGGGCGCGCAGGGGGCCAAGGACACCGCGGACGCGGCGTACAACGCGGCCGGAAGCTGGGTGTGGGCGGCGTACGCCCAGACCGAGCCCAAGGGCACGGTCAAGGCGAGCACGGCGGTGCCCTACACCACCAAGTCCGGGCTCACCGGACACGTCTCGACGGCCACCGCGCTGAACGTGAAGAAGACCGGCAAGTGCAAGACGGACGGCAAGTCCATCGCCTTCGCCTTCAAGAACGACAAGGGCGACTATGCCAGCTGGGTCCTGTACGGCGCCAAGGGCGTCAGCGACGAGCTGCCGGACGCGACCATCCAGAAGATCCTGAGCACGGTGCGGCTGGCCGAGCCCGCGTCGTGAGGCACTGCCGAAGCGTCGGCGGAGAAACCGTTTGGCATCGGGGCGGCGCTCCGGGGATAGTCCCGGGGTGACAACTCCCGCCGCTCCGCCGCACTCCCCGCGCCGGCTCCGCCGCCCCGCCTGGGCCGGCCGCAACTACACCCTGCTGACCGCCGCCGCGGTCGTCACCAACCTGGGCACCCACGGCGCCCTCATCGCGGCGGCGTTCGCGGTGCTGGAGACCGGCGGGGACGGCGGCGACGTGGGGCTGGTGACGGCGGCCCGCACGCTGCCGCTCGTGCTGTTCCTGCTCATCGGCGGCGCGGTGGCCGACCGGCTGCCCCGCCACCGGGTGATGGTGGCCGCCAACGCCCTCAACTGCGTCTCCCAGGGGCTCTTCGCCGTCCTCGTCCTCACCGGCGACGCCCTGCTGTGGCAGATGATGCTGCTGTCGGCGCTCGGGGGCACCGGGCAGGCGTTCTTCAACCCGGCCGCCGAGGGCATGCTGATGTCCAGCGTCAGCGGCGAGCAGGTCAGCCGGGCCTTCGCGCTCTTCCGCATGGCCATGAACGGCGCGGGCATCGGCGGCGCCGCGCTCGGCGGCGCCATGATCGCGGCGGTCGGTCCGGGCTGGGTGCTCGCGATCGACGCGGCGGCGTTCGCGGTGGCGGGGGCGCTGCGCGCCTTCCTCGACGTCGGCCACATCGCGAAGCGGGCACCCGGCGGCGGACTGCTGAAGGACCTGCGGGAGGGCTGGACGGAGTTCGCGAGCCGGCCCTGGCTCTGGTCGATCGTCGCGCAGTTCGCGGTGGTCGTGGCGGTGGTGGGCGCCGCGGAGTCCGTGTACGGGCCGCTGGTCGCCCAGGAGCAGCTGGGCGGGGCACGGCCCTGGGGCCTGGCGCTGGCCGCGTTCGGCGTGGGCACCTTGGGCGGGGCGGTGCTGATGATGCGCTGGAAGCCCCGGCGGATGCTGCTCGTCGGCACCCTGTGCGTCTTCCCGCTGGCGCTGCCGTCGGCCGCGCTGGCCGTGCCCCTCCCGGTGGGCGGCCTGGCGGCGGTGATGTTCCTCAGCGGCGTCACGCTGGAGGTGTTCGGGGTGGCGTGGATGACCGCGCTGCACCAGGAGATTCCGGAGGAGAAGCTGTCGCGCGTCTCGGCGTACGACTGGTTCGGCTCGACGGCGATGCTGCCGGTGTCGACCGCGCTGGCCGGTCCGGCGGAGAGCCTGTTCGGGCGGCAGACGGCGCTGTGGGGGTGCGCCGGGCTGATCGTGCTGGTGACCGCGCTGGTCCTGCTGGTGCCGGACGTACGGAATCTGACGCGGCGTACGAAGGAGATCGCGGCGCGGCCCGCCGCGCCGGTGTCAGCCGATACCGAAGGCCCCGTCGGGCGGCTCGGGTGACGCGACCGCGTCCTCGTCCCGTACCGGGCGCGCGTCGCCGGTGAAGCGGGCCAGCGACGGGCCGTGCTCCACGCGCGCGGGGAAGGCGTCGGCGGCGGTGCGGCGGGCCAGCCCGGCCGTGTCGATCTCCTGGTGCGAGGCGACCAGCACCGCGTTGCCGAACCGCCGGCCGCGCAGCACGGCGGGCTCGGCGATCAGCGCGAGCTCCTCGAAGACGGTGGCGAAGGTGGCGAGCTGCGAGCGCAGGAAGGCGAAGGGCGCGCCGTCCGCGAGGTTGGCGATGTAGGTCCCGCCCGGCCGCAGCGCGCGCTCGGCGGCCCTCGCGTACGCGACGGACGTCAGGTGGGCGGGCACCCGCGAGCCGCCGAAGACGTCCGCGATGAGCACGTCCGCCGACCGCGCGGGCGCCGCCTCCAGCCAGGCGCGGGCGTCCGCGGCGTGCACGGTGATCCCCGCGCCGGACGGGAGCGGCAGGTGCTGCCCGACGAGCGCGATGAGCCCGCGGTCCGCCTCCACCACATCCTGCCGCGAGCCCGGCCGGGTCGCCGCGATCCAGCGCGGCAGCGTGAGCGCGCCGCCGCCGAGGTGCAGCACGTCCAGCGGCTCGCCCGGCTCCCCGGCGGCGCAGTCCACGGCGTGGGCGAGCCTCCGGGCGTACTCGAACTCCAGGTACGCCGGGTCGTCGAGGTCGACGTACGACTGCGGCGCACCGTCGACCGTCAGCAGCCAGGCCCGCTCGCGGTCCACGTCGGGCATGAGCTTGGCGGTGCCGTGGTCGACCTCGCGGAGTACGGGGAGCTGCTCGTTCACCCGGCCAGCCTAGGCGGTGTCGTGTGGACCAGGCCCCGGTGATCCCTAGTGCCGTCCGGTCGCGGCCACGGCGACCACGGCGCCCAGGGGTCGCCGCCGCCGCGCGATCACGGCCCGGCGGCCTCCGCCGAGGGGCTGCCCCCGGCGGAGGCCGGTGACCGGCGCTCACGCGGACCGGCTCACACGAGCTCCGTCACCGTCCCGGCGCCGACGGTGCGGCCGCCCTCGCGGATCGCGAAGCCCAGCCCCGGCTCCAGGGGCACGTCCCGGGCCAGCTCGACGGTCATGGTGACCGTGTCGCCCGGGCGCGCGACGCCGACCGCGCCGAGGTCGACATCGCCGACGACGTCCGCGGTGCGCAGGTAGAACTGCGGCCGGTAGCCCGTCGAGACCGGCGTCGGACGACCGCCCTCGCGCGCCGACAGGACGTACACCTGCGCCGTGAAACGGCGGCTCGGTACGACGCTGCCGGGCGCCGCCACGACATGGCCGCGGCGGACGGTGTCGCGCGGCACGCCGCGCAGCAGCAGAGCGACGTTGTCGCCGGCCTGCGCGGACTCCATCGGCTTGCCGAAGGTCTCCAGGCCGGTGACGACCGTGTCCGTGTCCCTGTCCGCCCCGAGGACCTCCACGCGGTCGCCGACCCGTACCGTGCCGCGCTCGACGGCGCCGGTGACCACGGTGCCGCGGCCGGTGATGGTGAGGACGTTCTCCACGGGCAGCAGGAACGGCGCGTCCACGTACCGCACGGGCATGGGCACGTACGTGTCCACCGCGTCCAGCAGCGCCTCGATGGCCCCGGTCCAGCGCGGGTCGCCCTCCAGGGCCCTCAGCCCGGAGACCCGTACGACGGGGACGGAGTCGCCGCCGTACCCGTGCGCGGTGAGCAGCTCGCGCACTTCCAGCTCCACGAGGTCGGTCAGCTCGTCGTCGCCCGCGTCGGCCTTGTTGAGGGCGACGACGATGTGGTCGACGCCGACCTGGCGGGCGAGGAGCACGTGCTCGGCGGTCTGCGGCATGATCCCGTCGAGCGCGGAGACGACGAGGATCGCCCCGTCGAGCTGCGCGGCTCCGGTGACCATGTTCTTGATGTAGTCGGCGTGACCGGGCATGTCGACGTGCGCGTAGTGGCGGGTGTCGGTCTCGTACTCGACGTGCGCGAGGTTGATGGTGATCCCCCGCCGCGCCTCCTCGGGCGCCCGGTCGATCCGGTCGAAGGGCACGAAGGCACCGGTTCCGCGCTCGCTGAGGACCTTGGTGATGGCGGCGGTCAGGGTGGTCTTGCCGTGGTCGACGTGGCCCATGGTGCCGATGTTGAGGTGCGGTTTGGTGCGGACGTATGCCGTCTTGGACATGGCGACGCGGTTCCTTCCCGGAACTCGAAGCAGTGGAGAGGGACCCCCGGGCCCTGCCGACCCTCCCCCTGCGGGGTCCGCCGGACTGTCCGGGAAGGGTCAGCTTCGGGCGCCGTCGAGAGCGGCCGGGAAGGAAGAGGCGGCAGCCTTCGGCGCGTCCGCGACTGCGGACGGCGCTGCGAGGAAGGCGTACCGGAACATGCCGCTGATCATCGCCCGGCGGCCGGGCACGCGTCGAACGGTTTTCCCCGACGGCGGCCGAGGCGGCGCGGTCACGGCCCGTCGGAGGAGCCGGAGGTTACGGCGATCACCCGGCTTCGTCGGTTAGTCTCCCCGGATGCTCGACCCCGTCACGCGGCCCCAGGCCTCCCCTCTCGCCCTCCGCTGCTCGCGGGCGCTCGTCTCCCCGTGGTCGCGCCTGTCCCTGCTCCTGCTGCTGCTCGTCTCCGCGGCCGCGACCGTGGTCCTGTACGAGCCGCAGCGGCTGCTCTCGGCCGGCTGGCCGCCGCAGATCGGCGGCGCGGGCGCGGTGGTGCTGTTCGCGCTGGCGTACGGGCTGTGCACCGCCGCCTTCGTGCCGCGCCCGATCCTGAACCTGGCGGCGGGAGCGCTGTTCGGCTCGCAGGCCGGGCTCGTCGCGGCGGTCGCCGGGACCGTGCTGGGCGCGGGGATCGCGTTCACGCTGGGCCGGGTGCTGGGGCAGGACGCGCTGCGTCCGCTGCTGCGCGGGCGCTGGCTGACGGCGGCGGACGGTCAGCTCAGCCGGCACGGGTTCCGCTCGATGCTGGCGATCCGGCTGTTCCCCGGGGTGCCGTTCGCCGCGGCGAACTACTGCGCGGCGGTCTCACGGATGGGGTACGCGCCGTTCCTGCTGGCCACGGGCATCGGGTCGGTCCCGAACACCGCCGCGTACGTGATCGCGGGCAGCCAGGCCGCGTCCCCGACCTCGCCGGCCTTCCTCCTCTCCACGGGGTTCATCGTCCTGACAGGGCTCGGCGCGGCGGCGGTCGCCTGGTGCAAGCGCCACCGGCTGCGTGGCCGGTGAGTCGCCTGCGCGACGCCCTCCATTCACCTTCGCGCTGTACGCTGCGCACCGACCTGCCGCCGGTCGCCCCGTTGACCCTGGCGGCCCACCATGACCGCACGAGCACATTCGGGACGGCCCTAGCCCCATGACTTGGTTCGAATCACTCATCCTCGGACTCGTCCAGGGGCTGACGGAGTTCCTCCCCATCTCCTCCAGCGCGCACCTGCGGCTGACCGCCGCCTTCGCGGGCTGGTCCGACCCGGGCGCGGCGTTCACCGCGATCACGCAGATCGGCACGGAGACGGCGGTCCTCATCTACTTCCGCAAGGACATCGCGCGGATCGTCTCGGCGTGGTTCCGCTCGCTGACGGACAAGGCGATGCGCGCGGACCACGACGCGCGCATGGGCTGGCTGGTCATCGTCGGGTCGATTCCGATCGGCGTCCTGGGCGTCACCCTGAAGGACCACATCGAGGGGCCGTTCCGCGATCTGCGGCTGATCGCGACGACGCTCATCGTGATGGGCATCGTGCTGGGCATCGCCGACCGCCTGGCGGCCCGGGTCGAGGAGGGCGGCCGGCACCGCGCCGTGCGGGAGCGCAAGACGCTCGGGGACCTGACCGTGAAGGACGGCCTGATCTTCGGCTTCTGCCAGGCGATGGCGCTGATTCCCGGCGTGTCGCGGTCGGGCGCGACGATCAGCGGTGGCCTGCTGATGAGCTACACGCGCGAGGCGGCGGCCCGCTACTCCTTCCTGCTGGCCATCCCGGCGGTGCTGGCCTCGGGCCTCTTCGAGCTGAAGGACGCGAGCGAGGGCGGCCACGTCTCCTGGGGGCCGACGATCTTCGCGACCATCATCGCGTTCGGTGTCGGATATGCCGTCATCGCCTGGTTCATGAAGTTCATCACCACGAAGAGCTTCATGCCGTTCGTGATCTACCGGATCATCCTCGGTCTCGTGCTGTTCGCGCTGGTGGCGCTGGGGGTGTTGAGCCCGCACGCGGGCGAGTCCGCGGGGTGAGCCGGCGGCGGGCCCGGAGCGTGCGACGGGCCGCCGGCAGGGGGGGGCGACCGGCGGCCCGTGGCCCGGGTCCTCCGGCCCGAACACGCGGGAGCAGCGTCCCGCGCGGAGCGGTGCGGGCGCCAGGGCGCGTGCCGCATATATGCATGCATGTCCTTCACACCCCGTGTGAAGGCACTCCGCGAGGGGCGGGTGCGATCATGTGCCGCCCGGCGCACCCTGGTCCCATGGCCTGGCAGGCACCCATCGTCGTACACCGCCCCTCCCCCGGCGGCGGGCGGCGCGTCACCATACGCGGACAGATCGTCGGGCTCGCGCACAACGACGCCGACCTGATCGAGTTCCTGCGCCGCGCCGGGCTCGACGAGGCGGACATCTCGCTGGACGACCCCCACCTGGTGGAGTGGCGCGGCGGACGCGCGCACCAGTGGGAGGCGGCGTGAGCCGTGCGGCGCTCTTGGCGCGAGGCCCCGGCTGCTCGACACTGACCGAATGACACAGCGCGCGGATCTCGCGACCGTGATGGACCGCCTGGCCATCGACGAGGTGATCACCGGGTACGCGGTGGCCCTGGACGACGCGGACTGGGCCGGCTACCGGGAGCTGTTCACCCCGGACGGGCGGGCGGACTACCGGGACGCGGGCGGGATCGAGGGTGCGGCGGCCGAGGTCGCCGACTGGCTGGCGCTGACGGTGCCGCCGCGTCCGGTGCGCCAGCACCTCCTGGTCAACCGCCGGGTGCGGATCGAGGACCTGGGCGGCTACCCGGGCGACAGCGCCGAGGCGCTGGCCGACTACCTCACTCCCCTGCCGCTGGACGCCGGGGACGACGCCCTGGCGGGCGGGCGGTACAGCTTCGCCCTGACGCGTACGGAGGCGGGCTGGCGGCTGCGTTCGGTGGTGGTGCGCGAGACGTGGCGACGCGCCGGGGGCCCGTTGTCGGCGGGCTGACCGGCTCACGGGCGCGTTCGCGCACACTGGAGGCGTCACTCCGAGGGAGGCGCGGTATGCGGTTCGGAAGCCTGCGGGTTCCGGTCGGCCGACGGGACGCTCCGGGGCGGGTGCTCGCCTCGCCCTGGTGGCGCGCGGCCGCCGCGGTCGCGGCCGGGGCGCTGCCCGCGCTGGCGTTCCCGGCCCCGTCCCTGTGGTGGTTCGCGTACGTGGCGCTGGTGCCGTGGATGCTCCTGATCCGTACGGCGGGGACCGGGGGGCGCGCGGCGCTGGACGGCTGGCTCGGTGGTCTGGGGTTCATGGTCGCCGTGCACCACTGGCTGATGCCGAGCCTCCATGTGTTCATCGTGGTGCTGGCCGGGCTGTTGGGGCTGCTGTGGGCTCCGTGGGGCTGGCTGGTGCGGCTGATGCTGGCGCGTACGCCGTCGCGGGGGCGGGCGGCGGCCGCTCTCGCCGTCGTACCGTCCGGGTGGCTGATGGTGGAGCTGGTGCGGTCGTGGGAGGGGCTCGGCGGTCCGTGGGGGCTGCTGGGCGCGAGTCAGTGGCAGGTGGACGCCGCGCTGCGGGTGGCGTCGCTCGGCGGGGTGTGGCTGGTCAGCCTCTTGGTGGTGGCGGTCAATACGGCGGTGACCGTGCTGGTGGCGGTTCCCTCCGTGCGTACGGTGGCGGTGGCCGGGGTCACCGTGTGCGCGGTGGCCATGGGTTCGGCGTGGCTGTGGGTGCGGTCGCCCCAGCCGACGGGCGAGGTGCGGGTCGCGGTGGTGCAGCCGGGCGTCATCAACGGCGCCGGCGGCGCCGAGCGGCGGGTGCAGCGCGGCGAGGAGCTCACGCGGGCGCTGGCCGGCCGTGACGTGGACCTGGTGGTGTGGGGCGAGAGCAGTGTCGGCGCGGACCTGGCGGCCCGGCCCGACCTGGCACGGCGGCTCGCGGCGCTGTCGCGGGAGGTGGGCGCCGAGGTGCTGGTCAATGTGGACGCGCGCCGCTCGGACCGGCCCGGCATCTACAAGAGCAGTGTGCTGATCGGCCCCGACGGCCCTACCGGTGACCGGTACGACAAGATGCGGCTGGTGCCCTTCGGCGAGTACATCCCGTTCCGCTCCGCGCTGGGCTGGGCGACGTCGGTCGGCAAGGCGGCGGCCGAGGACCGCAGGCGCGGTGAGCGCCCGGTGGTGATGGCCGTCGGGGACGAGGGGCTGCGGCTGGGTCCCCTGGTGTGCTTCGAGTCGGCGTTCCCCGACATGAGCCGGCGTCTGACCCGGGACGGCGCCCAGCTGCTGGTGGCCCAGTCGGCGACCTCGACGTTCCAGGACAGCTGGGCCCCCGGGCAGCACGCCTCGCTGGCGGCGCTGCGCGCGGCGGAGACCGGGCGGCCGATGGTGCACGCGACCCTCACCGGTGTGAGCGCGGTGTACGGCCCGGACGGGGACCGGATCGGCTCCCCGCTGGGCACCGAGCGCAGCGCGTCGGCGGTGTACGACATCCCGTTGACGGACGCGACGACGGCGTACGCGCGCCTCGGCGACTGGCCGGTGTACGCCGCGCTCGCCGTGCTGGCCGGGCTGTGCGCCGCCGAGGCCGCGGGGTCGTTCAGGCGGCGGCCCGGGCGAGGGAGTCCCGTACCACCCGCTCGCACAGTTCGTGCGTCCGCAGGGCGTCCTGGGCGCTGAGGGTCTCGCCCGCGGTCACGGCGTCGAGGAAGGCGACGACGACCTGCTCGATGCCGCGCTGGCGGGCGACGGGCACCCAGTCGCCGCGGCGCCGGACGGTGGGCTGGCCCTTGTGGTCGACGACGTCGGCGAGGTTGAGGACCTGCCGCTTGGTGTCCTGGCCGGAGACTTCGAGGATCTCCTCGGTGGAGCCGCTCATCCGGTTCATCGTGCCGATGGCGGTGAAGCCCTCGCCGGACAGCTGGAGCACGACGTGGTGCATGAGCCCGTCGCGGATCCGGGCGCGTACGTCGATGTGGTCGGCGGGTCCGGGCAGCAGGAAGCGGAGGGTGTCGACGACGTGGATGAAGTCGTCGAGGACGAGCGTGCGCGGGTCCTCGGGGAGCCCCACGCGGTTCTTCTGCATCAGGATCAGGTCGCGCGGGTGGTCCAGGCACTGCGCGTAGCCGGGCGCGTAACGGCGGTTGAAGCCGACGGCGAGGCTGACGCCGCGCCGCTCCGCGAGGTCCACCAGGCGGCGCGAGTCCTCGATCTCGTACGCGAGCGGCTTGTCGACGTACGTCGGAACGCCGGCCTCCAGCAGCCGCGTGACGATCTCGGCGTGGACGTCGGTCGGCGCGTGCACGAACGCGGCGTCGATCCCGGCGGCGAGCAGCGACTCCAGATCGGTGTGACAGCGGTCGGCGGGGACGTGGTAGGTCTCCGCGACGCCGGCGAGCGTGGCCGGGGTGCGGGTCTGGAGGTGCAGTTCGGTCCCCGGGCGGGTGGCGAGGACCGGCAGATAGGCCTTCCGCGCGATGTCACCGAGGCCGATGCAGCCGATCTTCACGGGGGTCTCCCTGTCGATGTGCCGGGCGGTCCTGACGGTGCCGGCTCTGCCGGCCGTCGTCCCGGTGATCGTATGCCGGGACGAGTTCCTCGCGGTGCGGGGGGTGCCAGTCCGCGAGGGAGTCGAAGGAGCGCAGCGCGAGGCCGGGAACCGCTCCGGCGAGCGTCATGAGGGCGTCGCGCAGGAGGACGGCGGGCGCGGCCGTACGCGTGTGGAGACGCGCGACCCGGGCGGCGGTGCGGACGACGGCCGTGGTGCGGGGCAGGCGGTCGGCGGAGTACGCCGCGAGTCCGGCGCCCGTGGCGCGCCGGGGCGGGAGGTGGTGGGCGAGCACGATGGCGTCCTCGATCGCCTGGTTGCCGCCCTGGCCGAGGGTCGGCGCCATGGGGTGGGCGGCGTCGCCGAGCAGGGCCGTGCGGCCGCGGTGGAAGGCGGGCAGCGGGGCGGTGAGGTGGCGGATGTCGTGGCGCAGGATCCCGTCCTCGTCAGCGGTGTCGAGCAGCGTGGGGATGGGGTCGTGCCAGTCGCCGTAGCGGCGCAGCAGTTCGGCCTTCTCGCCGTCGGGGGCCTTCGCGCCGTCGGGGGCGACGGCGGCGGCGTACGCGTAGACCCGGCCGTCCTTGAGCGGCTGGGTGCCCCAGAGGGCGCCGCGGCCCCAGCTCTCGTGAGGGTGGAAGGGGCGCGCGGGCGCGGGGACGAGCAGGCGCCAGCTGGTCAGTCCGGTGTACACGGGCGCGGGGTGGGCCGGGAACAGGGCGGTGGGGGCGGGCGGGGTGGTGTCGGGCCCACCCGCCACCAGGGGGGCCGGGCCCGCCG
>NZ_JBEXNO010000075.1:0-12229 GCF_040611175.1 Streptomyces sp. NPDC003036
GCCCAGGGGCCGCCGCCCCCGCGTCCCGGGCCGGGGGGGCCCCGGGGCGCCCCCGGCCCCCCCCGTAAGCGGCGCCCCGCCTCAGACGGCCAGGCAGCTCGCGCCCGGGACTTCCGAGGGCAGGCCGGGGGCGGTGGGGTCGACGACGGTGGTCAGGTCGATCGCGCTGGTGGTGACGCAGTCGAGTACGGCGGCGGGGTCCGGTACCACCCCCGAAGCGGTGGTACCGGTGAACCCGAGGAGTGCGACGGTTCCGAGGACGACGGCCGCGATGCGACGCATACGATTCCCTCCCTGTGACGGGGTGACAGTGCCTGACTCGCCGGTTGGTCCGAGTCGGCCCCTGGCTACCCACCCCCGCGCCCCGGGTACGCGCCCGGTCACCCGCACGAGGACGACGAAACGATCCCGCACGCCTCCGCACCTCTGGAGCGGGACCAACCGGGCGCTCGCCGGGCGCACGGCCGCACCGCGGGAGGCACTGAGCGCGACGGATGACCACGGGGGGCCAGGCGCACAACCGGACGCTGGCGCGTGCGCTCCGTGTTCTCGATGGCGAATGCCGCGCCGCGCGGGTGACGCTCCCTCAGGAGCCCGTCTGATGAGGGACTTCCGCGTAGCACGGATGGGCGCAGAAGGGCCAACGAGCCACCCTCGTTCGGCGTACGCAAACGAGGGAATTAAGCACTGTACGAGTTGCGCCGCTGCTGTACACATCTGGCGGAACATCACGCTCCGCCGCTGGTACACGGATCATCAATCGGCCGCCGCGTCGCGCCAAAACGCCCCTGTCCACTCGAATGGATCAGTCGTGAGGAGCCTCACAAACTTCCGTTTCGGCTCGGAATTTCGCCCCGTCATGGGTCAAGATCCCTTCGACGACAAGCCCCCGCCGCCGCGGCGGGGCGGTCCGGGCGGACGCCGAGTCCTGCCGCCGTCCGGACGACTGGTCGACAGGAGTGGATCGGCAGGAGTGGAGGACCCAAGCAGTACGGGGCGAGCGCACCATGGCCGCCCCTTGGGGTGAAGCCGCGTCAGCGGCCGGGCAACTTCGCCAGCCCGAACCCGACAGGTCATCCTTCACAGGCGGCTGACGAAGGGTTGCGCTATGACCGCGCAGATTCATGTCCCGTCTCTGCTGTCCCGAGCCGGTGCCGTCTCGGCACTGACGCTCGCCGCCGTCGGCGGCACGATGCTGGCACCGGGCGCCGTCTCCGACGCCGAGGCCGCCACCGCGACGCACGCCACGAAGGCGCTGAACGTCGCCGCGTCGAAGAAAGGCTCCCCGTACGCGTACGGCGCGGCGGGCCCGTCCCGGTTCGACTGCTCCGGGCTGACGCTCTACTCGTACAAGAAGGCCGGCAAGACGCTGCCCCGCACCGCGCAGCAGCAGTACAACAAGACCCGCCACCTCTCCGCGTCGCAGCGGCAGAAGGGTGACCTGGTCTTCTTCCACTCGGGTGGGCGCGTCTACCACGTGGGCCTGTACGCCGGTGACAACAAGATCTGGCACTCACCGAAGTCGGGTTCGGTGGTCAAGCTCGACCGCATCTGGTCGAAGTCGGTCTACTACGGACGCGTGCGCTGACGCGACACCCCAAGCCCCCGTACCGCACGGACCGTGCACACCTGCGGTGCGGGGCCGGTCAGCCCCGGACGGGGACGGACCAGGGCAGGGCGATCCACACCGTCTTGCCGCCGTCGCCGGTCGGAGTGACCGTCAGGCGGCCGCCGCGCTCGGCGGCGAGCCAGCGGATGATGACCATGCCGCGCCCGTTGTCCTGCTGGACGGCCGCGGGCAGGCGCTGCGGCCAGCGCGGGTGGCTGTCGGTGACGCCGATGCGCAGCTGCTCGTCCCGCTCCAGCCGGATGTCCACCGTGAAGGTCGGGGACTGTCCGAAGGTGTGCTGAACGGCGTTGGTGGTGAGCTCGGAGACGATCAGCCGTACCGCGTCCGCGGTGTCGGACTCGGCCGACAGCCCCCATTCGGTAAGAACGTCCGCCACGTATCTGCGGGCTGCGGAGACCGAGGCTGGATCGCTCGGCAGAGTGACGGATGCTTCCTGATGGTCTGCCATGGCGACGCTGTCCCTTTCCCACCGGGGCCGGACTCCGACAGGGAGCGGATGTTGTGCGAGGACGGCCTCGGATTGCGCTTCGCGCCAGACTGCCACTTATGTCGCCCCAGGTGGGGCCGATCCCCCAAGATATGCATATATCTGTCGCTCGAAGCGGTGAACCCTGCTACGCGAGAGCGGTTCCGGCGGGCAGACTGGCGGGTTGGTCCAGCGTTCCGGAGGGCGGGAGGAGGTGCGGTCGTGCGGGGCACGCGACACGGTCCGGCGGTGCGGCGGCGCAAGCTCGGCGAGGAGTTGAAGCGGCTGCGCCTGAGAGCGGGGCTTACCAGCCGGGACGCGGCGCGGCTCGTCGGCTGGCACCAGTCGAAGGTCAGCCGGATCGAGACGGGTGCTAGCGGGGTGACGGGCGCGGACGTGTCGCGGCTGCTCGACGCCTACGGCGTACGCGAACCACGGCTGCGCACGCTGGTGGAGGCCCTGTCCGGCGCTGCGGCGGACGGCGGCGGCACGGGCTGGTGGCACGCGTACCGGGGCGTGCTGCCGCCGCAGTACCAGGACTTCATCAGCCTGGAGTCGCAGGCCTGCGGGGCGCGCACGCTGGAGACCTCGGTGGTGCCGGGGCTGTTGCAGACGCCCGACTACGCGCGGGCGGTGACGCGCGCCGCGCTGGACGGACTGCCGGCGACGGCGGTCGACTCGCTGGTGGAGGTGCGGATCGCCCGCCAGGAGGTGCTGTTCGGTGATCCGCCGCTGCGCCTGGAGGCGGTGCTGGACGAGGCGGTGCTGCGTCGGCAGGTGGGCGGCCCGGGGGTGATGCGGGCCCAGCTGCGGCGGCTGCGGGAGCTGGCGGACCTCCCCCATGTGCGGTTGCAGGTGCTGCCGTTCGCGGTGGGCGGGTACGTCGGCCTCTCCGGGCCTTTCGTTATTTTCTCGTTCGCGAACATGTCTGATCTGGATGTGGTGGTTCTCGACCACTTGACGAGTAGCCTCTATCTCGAACGCTCGGAAGACCTCGAGGCGTACTGCGCCGCGTTCCGCACCATGCAGGCGCACGCCCTGACGCCCGAGGAGTCGTCGGAACTCATCGCCGGGATCGGTGACGGCGCGTAGGGAGAGGCACCCCACATGTCTGCTTACCTCGCACAGCACAATGGCCCGCACTGGCGGCGCAGCAGCCGCAGCGTGGGCATGAACAACTGCGTCGAGGCGGCCCGCCTCGGTGCCGCGCGGCTGGCCGTGCGGGATTCGAAGGACACCGCCAGGCCGCCGCTGCGGTTCTCGGCGGCGGCCTGGACGTCCTTCGTCAGCTCACTGAAGCCGCTCGGCTGACCGGCTCCGGCGCCGTACGGAGGATCGTGGTCACGGCCGTCTCGATCTGAGCGTCCGACAGGTCGGCCCGGGCGGTCAGCCGCAGGCGCGAGATCCCGTCCGGCACCGACGGCGGCCGGAAGCAGCCCACGGCCAGCCCCTCGGCGCGGCAGTCGGCGGCCCACCGCACGGCCTGCTCCGGCGACGGGGCGCGTACGGAGACGACGGCGGCATCCGGCCGCACGGCAGTCAGGCCGGCCGCCGTCAGCCGCCCGTGCAGGGTCGCCGCGACCGTACGGGCCCGGCCGGCCAGGCCTGGCTCGGCCCGCAGCAGCCGCAGGCTCGCCAGCGCGGCGCCCGCCGCGGCCGGGGCCAGGCCCGTGTCGAAGATGAAGGTCCGCGCGGCGTTGACCAGGTGGTCGATCACCCGCGCCGGGCCGAGGACCGCTCCGCCCTGGCTGCCCAGGGACTTGGAGAGGGTGAGCGTGGCGACGACGTCCGCGCTGCCCGCGAGCCCCGCCGCGTGCAGCGCCCCGCGACCGCCGTCGCCCAGCACGCCGAGGCCGTGCGCGTCGTCGACGACCAGCGCGGCGCCGTGCGCGCGGCAGGCGGCGGCGAGTCCGGCGAGCGGCGCCGCGTCACCGTCGACCGAGAAGACCGAGTCGGTCACCACGAGGGCGCGGCGGTCGGGGCGGGCGCCGAGGGTCTTGGCGACGGCCTCGGGGTCGGCGTGCGGGACGACGGCGGTCTCGGCGCGCGAGAGCCGGCAGCCGTCGACGATGGAGGCGTGGTTGCCCGCGTCGGAGACGATGAGGGAGCCGCGGGCGCTGAGCGCGGTCAGGGCGGCGAGGTTGGCCGCGTACCCGGAGGAGAAGACCAGGGCCGCCTCGAAACCGCAGAAGTCCGCCAGTTCGCGCTCGAGCTCGGTGTGGAGCTCGGTGGTGCCGGTGACCAGGCGCGACCCGGTGGCGCCGGCGCCCCAGCGGCGGGCGGCCCCGGCGGCCGCCGCGGTGATGGCGGGGTGACGGGTGAGGCCGAGGTAGTCGTTGCTCGCGAGGTCGAGCAGGTCCGGCTCGGCGGGACGGGGGCGCAGCACGCGCACCAGACCGGCGTCCGTGCGGCGGCGCGCCTCGGCGTCGGTCCAGTCGAAGGGGTCTTCCTGCGGCATGGGTCGGGTCCCTTTTGTAGGCAGCGCACAGACCCTAGCCCGGGACAGCCGGGGGCACAGTGTGGTCATACACACACCGCTCAGCCGCTCTCTTGTCCGGTTCCTCCTTGGCCAGGGGGTGTGCCGTAGGACAGGATCGGCGCCATGGACCTGTTGAACACGCTGGTGGACAAGGGGCTTCGGCGCGAGCTGCCGACCCGCGAAGAAGCGCTCGCCGTGCTGGCGACCTCCGACGACGAGCTGCTCGATGTGGTGGCCGCGGCCGGCAAGGTGCGGCGCAAGTGGTTCGGGCGCCGGGTGAAGCTCAACTACCTGGTCAACCTGAAATCGGGCCTGTGCCCGGAGGACTGCTCGTACTGTTCCCAGCGGCTCGGGTCCAAGGCCGAGATCCTCAAGTACACCTGGCTGAAGCCGGAGGAGGCCTCCAAGGCGGCCGCCGCCGGTGTCGCGGGCGGCGCCAAGCGGGTGTGCCTGGTCGCCAGCGGCCGCGGGCCGACGGACCGGGACGTGGACCGGGTCTCGCAGACCATCGCGGCGATCAAGGAGGAGAACGAGGGCGTCGAGGTCTGCGCCTGCCTGGGCCTGCTCTCCGACGGCCAGGCGGAGCGGCTGCGGTCGGCGGGCGCCGACGCGTACAACCACAACCTCAACACGTCCGAGGGGACGTACGGGGACATCACGACCACGCACACCTACGCGGACCGCGTCGATACGGTGCAAAAGGCCCACGCCGCGGGCCTGTCCGCCTGCTCCGGTCTGATCGCGGGCATGGGCGAGTCCGACGAGGACCTGGTGGACGTGGTCTTCGCGCTGCGTGAACTGGACCCGGACTCGGTGCCGGTGAACTTCCTCATCCCCTTCGAGGGCACGCCGCTCGCCAAGGAGTGGAACCTCACCCCGCAGCGGGCGCTGCGCATCCTGGCGATGGTCCGGTTCGTCTGCCCGGACGTCGAGGTCCGGCTCGCGGGCGGGCGCGAGGTGCACCTGCGGACGCTCCAGCCGCTGGCGCTGCACCTGGCGAACTCGATCTTCCTGGGCGACTACCTCACCAGCGAGGGCCAGGCCGGCAAGGCGGACCTGGAGATGATCGCGGACGCCGGTTTCGAGGTGGAGGGCACGGACACGACGACGCTGCCGGAGCACCGCTCGGACGCCGCGTCCTGCGGTTCCTCGGGCGGCGGCTGCGGCTCCGGTTCCGTGTGCGGGTCGGACGCGGAGGTCCCGGCGCAGGCGCCTGCGCAGGTGGCGGCCGAGCCCCAGGCGGCCCGCCCCGACCTGGTCGCGGTGCGCCGTCGTGGCGCCGGTACGGACCTGGCGCCCAATGCCTGATCAGCTCACCCCCGGCGAACTGATCGCCCTGGACCGGACCCACGTGTGGCACCCGTACAGCCCGATGCCGGGCCGTACGGACCCGCTGGTCGTCGAGTCCGCCTCCGGGGTACGGCTGCGGCTCGCGGAACCGGCGCACGGGCAGCGCGAGTTGGTCGACGGCATGTCGTCCTGGTGGTCCGCGATCCACGGCTACAACCACCCGGTGCTCAACGAGGCCGCGAGCGGACAGCTCGGCCGGATGAGCCACGTGATGTTCGGCGGGCTCACCCACGAGCCCGCCGTGCGGCTGGCCACCCGGCTGGTCGAGATCACGCCGGAGCCGCTGCGCCACGTCTTCCTGTGCGACTCGGGCTCGGTGGCGGTCGAGGTCGCCGTCAAGATGTGCCTGCAGTACTGGCGCTCCATCGGCCGCCCGGCCAAGCAGCGGCTGCTGACCTGGCGCGGCGGCTACCACGGCGACACCTGGCAGCCGATGTCGGTGTGCGACCCCGAGGGCGGCATGCACGGGCTGTGGTCCGGGGTGCTCCCCCGGCAGCTCTTCGCGGGGCCGCCGCCCGCCGCGTACGACGAGACGTACGCGGACGGGCTCAGGGAGCTGATCGCGCGCCACGCGGACGAGCTGGCCGCGGTGATCGTGGAGCCGGTGGTGCAGGGCGCGGGCGGGATGCGCTTCCACGACCCGGCGTACCTGCGGGTGCTGCGCGAGGCGTGCGACGCGCACGACGTGCTGCTGGTCTTCGACGAGATCGCGACCGGCTTCGGGCGGACGGGCACGCTGTTCGCGGCCGAGCAGGCGGGCGTGGCCCCCGATGTCATGTGCCTGGGCAAGGCGCTGACCGGCGGCTACCTGTCGCTGGCGGCGACGCTGTGCACCCCGCGCGTGGCGGACGGCATCTCGCAGGGTGAGGTGCCGGTGCTGGCGCACGGGCCGACGTTCATGGGCAACCCGCTCGCCACGGCCGTCGCCTCCGCCTCCATCGACCTGCTCCTGGAGCAGGACTGGGCGCAGGAGGTCAAGCGGATCGAGGCGGGCCTGCTGGACGGGCTCGCGGAGGCGCGCGAGCTGCCGGGGGTGCGCGAGGTGCGGGTGCTCGGCGCCATCGGCGTCGTCCAGCTGGACCATCCGGTGGACATGGCGGCCGCGACGGCGGCGGCGGTGCGCGAGGGCGTGTGGCTACGGCCGTTCCGGGACCTGGTGTACGTGATGCCGCCGTACATCACCGGGGCGGAGGATCTGGAACGGATCTGCCGCGGGGTGTGCGCGGCGGCGCGGGAGGGCTGAGATGACGGTACTGGTGGTCAGCGGAACGGGCACGGAGATCGGCAAGACCGTCGTCACGGCCGCCGTCGCCGCGGTCGCGCGGGCGGCGGGGCGGTCGGTGGCCGTGCTGAAGCCCGCGCAGACGGGGGTCGGCCCGGGCGAGCGGGGCGACGCCGACGAGGTCGTACGCCTCGCCGGTGACGGTGTCACGCCCGTCGAACTGGTCCGCTTCCCCGAGCCCCTGGCCCCGGCGACGGCCGCCCGGCGCGCCGGGATGGCGCCGGTGGCGCCGGAGGAGGTCGCGCGGGCGGCGCGGAAGCTGGCCGAGGAGCACGACCTGGTCCTGGTGGAGGGCGCCGGCGGGCTCCTCGTACGGTACGACGCCGAGGGCGGCACCCTCGCGGACGCGGCCCGGCTGCTGGAGGCGCCCGTGCTGGTCGTGGCGCCCGCCGCGCTCGGCACGCTCAACATGGCGACGCTGACGGGCGAGGCGCTGCGGGCCCGCGGCCTGGCCCAGCTGGGCGTGGTCGTCGGCAGCTGGCCGGACGAGCCCGGGCTGGCCGAGCGCTGCAACATCACGGACCTGCCCGAGTCGGCCGGGGCGCCGCTGCTGGGCGCGGTGCCCGCGGGTGCGGGGGCGCTGCCGGTGGAGGCCTTCCGGGAGCGGGCGGCGTCATGGCTGGCGCCCCCGCTCGGGGGCACCTGGGACGCGGAGGCGTTCGCCGCGGCCGTACGCTGCTGAGCATGCGTGCTCGAGTGAGTGAGATCGTGTTCGACTGCGCCGACCCGGCCGCGCTGGTCCGCTTCTGGGCCGCGCTGCTGGGCGGCGAGCCGGTGGACCGCGGCCCCGACTGGTCGTACGTCGAGCCTCCCGGGTTCGTACGGATCGCCTTCCAGCGCGTGCCGGAGGGCAAGGCGGCGAAGAACCGGCTCCACCTGGATCTGGAGGGCGGCGATGTGGACGCCGCCGCGGCCGAGGCGGTACGGCTCGGCGCGGTGCGGGTCGGCGGCGTCGTGGCGGACGACTACGGCGACTTCCAGGTGCTGCGGGACCCCGAGGGCAACGAGTTCTGCTTCGTCAGCGGCTGACGGGGGGACACTGACGGTGTCCGCCCCACCCTCTCGCCGGGAGGTCCGCGATGCGGGACACCGTCCACCACCCCCTCTTCGCCCGCTTCTACGCGCGCGTGAGCGTCGCGATGGACACGAAGGGCGGGATGGCCGCGTACCGCGACGAGCTGCTGGCCGGGCTCTCCGGCCGGGTCATCGAGATCGGCGCCGGGAACGGCCTGAACTTCGCCCACTACCCGGGAGCCGTCTCGGAGGTCGTCGCCATCGAGCCGGAACGGCGGCTGCGGCAGTTGGCGGTGAGCGCGGCGCTGCGCTCCGACGTACCGGTGGACGTGGTGCCGGGCGTGGCGGAGGCGCTGCCGGTCAAGAGCGAGGCGTTCGACGCGGCGGTGGCGTCGCTGGTGCTGTGCACGGTACGGGACCTGCCGCGCGCCCTCGCCGAGCTGCGGCGGGTCCTGCGGCCGGGCGGTGAGCTGCGGTTCTTCGAGCACGGGCGGGCGGAGGGGCGGGCCCTGGCGACGGCTCAGCGGGCGCTGGACCGCACGGTGTGGCCGACGCTCTTCGGCGGGTGCCACACGGCGCGCGACCCGCTGGCGGCGATCGAGGCGGCGGGCTTCGAGGTCGTCACCCACCGCCGGTTCCGCCTCCCCGAGAAGGGGCCGCAGCTGCCGTCGTCGCCCTGCGTCCTGGGGGTGGCCCGGCGCCCGGGCGGCTGACGTTAGGGTGACCGTGTGTCTGATGAGCAGGAGCAGCTGTTCGCGGCGGTCGACGCGCTGCTGGAGCAGGTGGCGGCCCTCCCCGCCCCGGCCGAGCGCCGCCGCCTGCGCGAGGCGGCGGGGCTGAGCCGGGACCAGATCGCCCAGGCGCTCTCCGTCCGCCGCGAAACCATCACGTCCTGGGAAACCGGCCGCTCGGACCCCCGCCCGCCGAAGCGGGCGGCGTACGCACGGCTGCTGTCGGGGCTGGCGGAGCGGCACCCGGGGGCCGCGGAGGAGCCGACGGAGGCGTCGGTGGCGGCTCCGGCGGAGGCAGTGGCCCCGGCTCCGGCGGAGGCAGTGGTCCCGGCTCCAGCTCCGGTGGAGGCAGTGGCCCCGGCGCCGGCTCCGGCTCCGGCGGAGGCAGTGGCCCCGGCTCCGACTCCGTACGACGACAGCGCCGACGGCCCCGCCGGGCGGGTGCCCGCGCCGCAGGACCGGCGCACGTCAGGGGTGGCGGCCGGGCAGGCCCGCACCCTGGTGACACGCAGCCGACCCACCGCCCTGCACCAGGACCAGGGCCAGGACCCGGTCGACGCACGGTTCGCACACGGCCCGTTGGCCGTGCTGGACGGCGACGGCAGCGCGTACTGCGCCGGCGGGCTCGTCCTGGACTGCCCGGCCACCGACCTGCCCTCGCTCGCCGAATGGGCCCTGGGCGAGGCGCGGCTGGGCGCGCCCCGGCTGCACCGCAACGGGCAGGACGCCGACCCGCTCGTGGTGCTGACGGAGTCGGCGGCCGTCCGGCTCGGGTTGCCGGCCGAGCTGGCGGACCGGCGCGGGCTGCGGCTGCCCGACGACCACGAGGTCGTACGGCGGATCAGGAAGGCCGACTGGCTGCTGACGCGCCGTGGGTTCGGGCCCTGGGCCTGGCTGTACCGCCCGGCGCAGGGCAGCCGCCGCCGGTGCGTGCAGTTCGCCGTCCTGCCGTGGGGGGCGCTGGACAGCCGTACGTGGGGCGAGGCCGCCGCACTGCCCCCGGCCGACCTGGCCGACATGCTCGCGACGTACGCCGCCCGGGTCATCACGCCGCGCGGGACCACCGCCGTCTGCGGTCTGCAGCTGATGACCGCGCTGCGCCCGCCGACGCGCGCGGTGCGGGACGAGGCCACCGGCTCCTGGGTGTCCGCGCCCAGCCCGGGCACCCTCACCGCGCCCGTGGACCCGGCGCCGCCGGAGGCCCCGGACGAGCACCCGGTCGTCGCGGCCCTGTATCCGCGCGCGCACCAGCGCACGCCCGACCAGGTGCTCGACGAGGAGGCGTACGACTGGATCCGCAGTCCGGAGCTGCTCACCGACGCGGAGTGCGCCAGGCCCTACGCCGTCGGCATCGACGTGAACATGGCGTTCGCGGCGGCCGCGAACCGCCTCACGGTCGGGCTGGGCGCCCCGGTCCACGTCACCTCGCCCGTCTTCGACAAGAAGACGCCCGGCTCCTGGCTGGTGGACCTGTCCTCCGTCGAGGTGGACCCGCGGCTGCCGAACCCGTTCACGCCGCACGGCGCACGGCCGGAGGGACCGGCCTGGTACGCCACGCCGACCGTCGCGTACGCCGTGGAACTCGGCCACCGGGTCGCGCCCGTCGAGGCGTACCTCCGCCCTTCGAGCGGTGCCTACCTGGACGCCTGGTACACGCGGCTGCGCGACGCCTACCTGGCGACGATGGAGGAGTTCGGCGTACGCGCCGGGATGCCGGAGGCGGAGTTCCTCGCGGCGATGGAGCAGGCCGAGCGGCACAAGGCGGAGCATCCGGGCCGTGCGGCCGTCCTGTCGGCCATCAAGGCGACGGTCAAGGGCGGCATCGGCAAGCTCCGCGAACGTCCGCAGGGCGTCGGCTACCGCCCCGGCGAGCGGTGGCCCGCCCTGGAACGCCCCACCTGGCGCCCGGACATCCGGGCGGCCGTGATCGCGGCCGCGCGGATCAACATGCACCGCAAGATGCTGCGGCTCGCCGAGGGAGCGGGGCTGTTCCCGATCGCAGTGCTGTCCGACTGCGCCGTGTACCTGTCCGACGGGCCGAGTCCGCTGGACTTCCTGCCGCGCACCCCGGAGGGCAAGCCGCTGCCGGGCGGCTTCCGGCTGGGCGTGTCGCCCGGCATGGTCAAGCACGAGGGAACGCAGTCCCTGATGTGGGCGGTGCGCCTGCTGGACGAGGGCCACAACCCGGCCCGGCACATCAAGGGCACGGACGCCGTGGCGGACGGGGAGTAGGACCGCACGATGGGCATCCTGGGCGACAGCCTCGAACGGGCGGCGGAGCACACGTTCACCCGCCCCCTCCCGAAGTCCGCTCCGGCGCAGGTCAGGTTCCTCGTCAGGAGCGAGAAGGGCTCCACGCGGGCGGTGGCGCGGCGCCTCGGCGTCTCGCAGCGCACGGTGGAGCGGTACGTCAAGGGCCAGATCAGACAGCCGCGCCCCGAGCTCGCGGCGCGTCTGGCCGCCGAGGTCCGCAAGTCGTGGCAGCCGCGCGTACGGCAACGGGCCCGGGAGGCGGCCGCGACGACCGGCGGCATCGTGATCGAGACCCGCGCCCGCTTCGGCTTCACGGCCGCCCCCGGCTCGACCGACGACAGCCGCCTGCGCCTGGTCACCCAGCACCTGCCCCCCGCCTACGCGGCACGCCTCTTCGACGCCCAGGCGGCGGGCGCGGCCGAAGAGGAGTTGCGCGCCATCGCCGCCGAGGGCCTCCAGGAGCAGTACTTCAAGGACCGCGGGCGGCGCGCGGCGGGCCTCCAGGTCGAGTTCACCGACATCGATTACGTGGAGCTCGACTACTAGGCCGTGCCTGCGAAGTGGTTGGTGCGTTGTTCTGTTTGTGCTGCGTCGTCATGAGCTGACCGATGAATCGTGGGCGGTGATCGAGCCGTTGCTGGCCCCGCCTCGGATGGGCCGACCGGTGCGGGACCGCCGCCAGTGGTCAACGGCATCTTGTGGAAACTGTCCACCGGAGCGGCCTGGCGGGACCTGCCCGAGCGATACGGCCCGTGGAAGACGGTCTACGAACGCTTCCGCCGCTGGTCGGCCGACGGTACCTGGGACCGTCTGCTGGCAACGGGCGCATCCGGCGCGGCGAGAGCCGCTGCCGGCTCGACCGGGCCGCCTACCGGCGCCGCAACGTCATCGAACGCTGCTTCAATCGGCTCAAGCACAACAAAGCCCTGGCCACCCGCTATGACTGTGAGGATGTTCGGGTGCCGCTCCGGGCGGTGGTCTGACTCGCGCTACGACTGGCCTTGGTGCCTTGCGTTTGATCTGT
>NZ_JBEXNO010000076.1:0-11688 GCF_040611175.1 Streptomyces sp. NPDC003036
GTAGACGGCTACGCTCGCGATCCCGGCGTCCCGGCAGGCACGGGCGACACGGACAGCGATTTCGCCACGGTTGGCGATGAGCACCTTGCGCACGAAGGCTCCTCGAAGACGTCACGAACATCGGGCACGGAACAGCACCGCTTGAAACAGCACCGCTCGAACGTATAGGCGTCCGTTCCGCGCATCGGCCATCCGCCGGTAATCACCGGCGTGTCCCACGGGACCGGCGGATGACCTTCCGCTGAGGACCCGGCGCCGCGCCGCGGCGCCCGCGCCCCGGGTTCCCGCCGGGTTACCCGGTCATGACGAACGGCTGGAAACGTTCGCGCACGGCACGACACTCGTGCGGATTTTTCCGATGTTCAGGTCTCATGGAGGCATGCGATCATGACCGAATTCTCCCGGCGCGGGCTGATGAGGGGCGCCGCGGTGACCGGTGGCGCCCTCGCGCTGCCGGCCCTCGCCACGACACCGGCCGTGGCCGCCGCCGTCGACGGGATCGACGGCGCCGAGCACGCCGTGCGGGCGACCCCGGCCATCCACGTCACCCCCGCCGACCCGCGGTACAAGGGCCTCGTGTCGGGCTCCAACCAGCGCTGGGTCGGCTCGCCCGACTACATACGCGTCGTCCACAGCGCCGACCAGGTCGTCGCCGCCGTCCAGGAGGCCGTCGACCGCAAACTGAAGGTGGCCGTGCGCAGCGGCGGGCACTGCGACGAGGACTTCACCGCCAACCGCGACGTCCGCGTCGTGATCGACATGGCGGGGATGAACGCCATCGACTACGACCCGGCCATGAACGCCATCGCCGTGGGCCCCGGCGCGCTCCTCGGCTCCGTATACCGGACGCTGTACAAGCGGTGGGGCGTCGTCCTGCCGGGCGGCACCTGCCCCACGGTGGGCGCCGGCGGCCACATCACCGGCGGCGGGTACGGGGCGCTGTCCCGCTCCCGCGGCCTGACCGTCGACCACCTGTACGCGGTGGAGGTCGTCCACGTCGGTGCCGACGGGCGGGCCCGCAAGGTCGTCGCCACCCGTGAGCCGGGCGACCCGAACCGTGAGCTGTGGTGGGCCCACACCGGTGCGGGCGGCGGCAACTTCGGCGTCATCACCCGCTACTGGCTCCGCTCGCCCGGCGCCACCGGCACCGACCCGTCGAAGCTGCTGCCACAGGCGCCGACCGAGGTGCTGCTGTCCGACGTCAGCTGGTCCTGGAGCGACCTCGACGAGGCGAGCCTCACCCGGCTGCTGCGCAACTTCAACGCCTGGCACGAGGCCAACTCGGCGCCCACCTCGCCCGGCCGCCACCTGTTCAGCCAGCTGAAGATGATGCACAAGGCGGCCGGCTACTTCCGGATGAGCACCCAGGTCGAGGCCTCGGTGCCGGGCGCCGAGCAGCTGCTCGACGACTTCCTCGCCGCGGTCACCGAGGGCACCGGCGTCCCGTACCACGTGGGCGACCGGTACCGGGCGCCCTGGCTGTACGCGGTCACCGAGTGGTCCGGATTCGTGGAGGCCGCCGTCCCACGCTGGAAGGCCAAGTCGGCGTACGTCCGCAAGGCCATGCCGGACGAGCAGCTGAAGGCGGTCTACCGGCAGCTCACCCGCGACGACTACCCCGGCCCGTACGGGATGATCGCCGTCGTCGGCTTCGGCGGAAAGATCAACGAGGTGGCGACCGCCGACACCGCCACCGCGCAGCGCGACTCCTTCGCGAAGATCCTCTACTGCAGCCTGTGGAGCGACCCGGCGGACGACGCCGTGCAGACGGCGTGGGTGCGCGAGGCGTACGCGGACGTGTACGCCACGACCGGTGGCGTCCCCCGCACCGGCGGCGTCAACGACGGCGCCTACATCAACTACGCCGACGCGGACCTCGCCGACCCGTCCCTCAACACCTCCGGCCTGCCCTGGCACCAGCTGTACTTCAAGGACAACTACCCGCGCCTGCAGCGCGTCAAGGCGAAGTGGGACCCGAAGAACGTCTTCAGCCACCGCCTCTCCATCCGCCTTCCGTAACCGCTGTTCCTTCGAAAAACCACGAAGAGGCCCCGCCGGCCGAAGCCGGCGGGGCCCTTTCGCGGGCGGCCCGGGGTTACGGGGCCGGGAAGTGGTTCTCCTCGATGAAGAAGCGGACGTACTTCTCGAAGAGGTCCTGGGTCAGGGCCGGGATCCCGATCCCCGTGCCCTCCAGGGCCCGTTCCGTCTCCGTCGTGTCGATCGGCGGGTAGAAGCCGTCCGTGTCGGACGTCATCATCTCGAAGGCGTCCAGCAGCGGCAGCAGCGCGTTGTCGCCCGACGTCACCGTCGACGTCCAGGAGTCCCAGTCGACCTCGTCCAGCTCGTAGCCGAGGGCGCGCAGGTACTGGGCGCACTGGGTGAGGGCCAGGGAACCCTGGTTGAACAGGTGGTACGTGCCGCCGGCCGCCTCCGGGCGGGCCGCGATGCCGGTGATGGCCGCGCTGACGTAGTCGACGGGCAGCAGGTGGAAGCGGCCCTCGACGCCCTTGGGCACGGACCGCGCCTGCACCAGGCCCTTGAGCGTCAGCCACACGAAGTCCCGCGTCTGGCAGGCGCCGTTGACCTGGTCGCCGGAGATGACGTCCACCCGGTACACCGACACCGGCAGGCCGCGTTCCCTGGCCACCTCGATGACCTGCTCGGCGACCCACTTGGAGCGCAGGTAGCCGCTCGCCAGCCGCTCGGCCGGGCCGGTCGGGTCCGTCACCTTCAGCGGCACGCCCGGCTCCCGCACGCCGTTGAACACGCCGACCGTCGACACGTAGTGCACCGGCACCGTGCGGTGGCGGGCCGCCAGCCGCAGGACCTCCTCGGTACCGCCGACGTTGGCCGCCTTCAGCGTCTCGTACGGCAGCAGCCAGTGCACCCGCGCACCGTTGTGGTAGACCACGTCGACGGTACGGGCCAGCTCGTCGAACGCCTCCTCGGTGAGCCCGAGACGCGGCTCGGCCAGGTCGCCGCGGACGACGACGATCCGCTCCGGGTCGATGTCGTCCCACACCCGGTACCAGCGGGCGTTGTCCCGCAGCCGCTCCAGCGCCGCCGCGTCGTCCTCACCCCGCACCAGGCAGTGCACGCGCGCCGTGGTGGTGCGCATCAGGTCGCGGAGGAGGAACGCGCCGAGGAAGCCGGTCGCGCCGGTGAGGAGGATGTCGCGCGGCGCGTCGGCCGCCACGACCACCTCGCCGGCCGGCCGGACGTCGTCGGCGAGCCGCACCTCGGCCGCGAAGTCGACGCCGCCGCGGCCGCCCCCGGGCCCGTCCTCCGGGGCCTGCGCCGCCACCACCTCGCCGTGCAGGAACGCGGCGAGCGCGGCGGGCGTCGGGTGGTCGAACACCAGCGTCGGCGGCAGCTTCAGGCCCGTCGCCGTACCGAGCTGGTTGCGCAGCTCGACGGAGGTCAGCGAGTCGAAACCGAGCGCCGAGAACGGCTGGTCCGTCGGCACCCCGGACGCGTCCGCGTGGCCCAGCACCTCCGACACGCGGCCCAGCACCAGCTCCAGCACCGCGGTCCGCTGCTCCTCGTCGGAGAGCCCCGCCAGCCGGTCGGCCAGCGACTCCGTGGAGACCTCGGTGTTCTGCGCGGTCCGCCGCCCCGACGAGCGGGCCAGCTTCTGGAGGAGGACCGGCACCTGCACCTGCTCCCGCAGCGTCGCCAGGTCCATGGGGGTCGCGGCGAGCGTCGCGTGACCCGACGTCATCGCCAGGTCCAGCAGCGCCGGACCCTGCTCCGACTCGACGGGCCGGAACCCGCCGCGGGCGATGCGCTTGAGGTCGGCCTCGTCCAGGTGCCCGGTCATGCCGCTGGTCTGCGACCACAGGCCCCAGGCGAGCGAGGTCGCCGCCAGTCCGCGCGCCCTGCGGTGCTGGGCGAGCCCGTCCAGGAAGTGGTTGGCCGCCGAGTACGTCGACTGGCCGGGGCCGCCCACGACCGCGGCGATCGACGAGAAAAGAACGAACGCCGACAGGTCCAGGCCCCGCGTCAGCTCGTGCAGGTGCCACGCCGCGTCCACCTTGGGCCGCAGCACCGCCGCCAGCCGCTCCGGGGTCTGCGAGCCGATCAGCCCGTCGTCCAGCACACCGGCCGTGTGCAGCACACCGGTCAGCGGGCGGTCCTCCGGTACGGACGCCAGCAGGGCGGCCAGCGCCTCCCGGTCCGCCACGTCGCACGCGGCGATCGTCACCTCGGCGCCCAAGGCCCGCAGTTCCGCCTCCAGCTCGGCCGCGCCCTCGGCGGCCGGGCCGCGCCGGCTGGTGAGCAGCAGGCTCCGCACACCGTGCTCGGTGACCAGGTGCCGGGCGAACAGGGCGCCCAGGCTGCCCGTACCGCCGGTGACGAGCACCGTGCCGTCGGGGTTCCAGGAGCCGGTGGTGCCGGCCGCCGACTCGGCGACCCGGCCGAGCCGCGGAACGTGCACCCGCCCGCCGCGCACCGCCGCCTGGGGCTCCCCGGCGGCCAGCACCGCCGGCAGCGCCGCCGCCGACGAGGACTGGCCGTCCAGGTCGACCAGGACGATCCGGCCCGGGTTCTCCGACTGCGCGGACCGCAGCAGGCCCCACACCGCGGAGGCGCCCAGGTCGGTGACGTCCTCCGCGTCGGTGACGGCGACGCCGCCGCGGGTGAGCACCACCAGCCGGGTGTCGGCCAGCCGCTCGTCCGCCAGCCACCGCTGGACCAGGTCCAGCGCGTCCCGGGCGACCGCGTGCGTGTCCGCCGCCACGTCACCGGACGTCCCGGCGGCGCCGTCGGACATCGCGCCCAGCGGCGCCAGGACGACGTCGACGCGCTCACCGGCGGCGACCGCCGCTGCGACCGCGGCCACGTCCGCGAGGACGCGGCCCGCGGCGAAGGGGCCCTCGCCCAGCGCCGCCCAGTGCTCCGGCTCGTCCACCGGCATCAGCGGATAGTGGGCCCAGTCCACGTGGAACAGCGCGTCCCGGTTCCGGGCCAGGGCGTTGGACAGCTCGCCGACGGCGATGGCCCGGCACGCGACCGCCGACGCGGTCGCCACCGGCTGCCCCGCCATGTCCGCGAGCTGCACCTCCAGCGCCCCGTCGGCACCCACGGCCAGCCGTACGCGCAGCTTCCGGGCGCCGGTCGCGTGGAGCCGTACGCCGTGCCAGTCCGTCGAGATCCACACCGCGCCGGCCGGGCTGCTGCCGTACGTGGCCAGGCAGGAGGCGGCCAGCGCGATCTCCAGCAGCGCCGGGTGCAGCCCGAAGCCCTCGACGCCGGTACGGCTCTGCTCGGGCAGGCTCACCTCGGCGTACACCTCGTTCTCGCCGACCCGCCACACCGCGTCCAGGCCCCGGTACACCGGCCCGTACTCGTAGCCCTGCGTGGCCAGCTTCTCGTAAGCGTCGTCCAGCGGCACCTCCTGCGCGCCGGCCGGCGGCCACTGCGTGAGCGCGAACGGGACGTCCGGGCCGCGGAAGCCGAGGTGCCCCCGGGCGTTGAGGGTCCACGGCACGTCGGCGCTGTCGGGCCGCGAGTAGATCGACACCTCCCGGCGGCCGCCCGCGTCCGCGGCGCCCACGCTGACCTGCACATGGATCCCGCCCTTCGCGGGCAGCACCAGCGGGCCGAGGATCGACAGGTCGTCCAGCACGGTGCAGCCCAGCTGGTCGCCGGCCCGCACGGCCATCTCCACCAGCGCCGTCGCCGGCACCAGCGTCTGCCCCAGCACCACATGGTCGGCCAGCCACGGATGGGTCCGCACCGACAGGCGGCTGGTGAACAGCGTCTGCTCGACGCCCGCCACGGTCACCGCGGCGCCCAGCAGCGGGTGCTCCGCCGACTCCAGGCCCAGGTCTGCGGCCTCGGCGACCACGCCAGTGGTCTCCACCCAGAACCGCTCGTGCTGGAACGCGTAGGTCGGCAGGTCGGTGTGGCGCGCTCCGGTACCGGCGTAGAAGCCCTGCCAGTCCACCGGGACGCCCGCCGTGTGCAGCCGGGCCACCCCGGTGACCAGGGCCTCCGGCTCCGGGCGGCCGCGCCGCAGCAGCGGCACCGCGGCCTCCGGGCCCACGTCGGCGGTGTCCCGCACCAGCGTGGTCAGCACCGCGTCCGGGCCGACCTCGGCGAACGCGGTCGCGCCCAGGCCCTGCAGCGTCGTCACCGCGTCGGCGAAGCGGACGGCCTGGCGGACCTGGTCGGCCCAGTAGGCGGGGGTGCGCAGGTCGTCGCCGGTGGCGAGGCGGCCGGTGAGCGTCGAGACCACCGGGATCCGCGGCTCGTTGTACGTCAGTTCGGCGGCGATGCGGCGGAACTCCTCGAGCATGCCGTCCATACGGGGCGAGTGGAAGGCGTGCGAGACGGTCAGCCGCTTCGTCTTGCGGTCGAGCCGCCGGAAGTGCGCCGCCACATCGGAGGCCGCCGCCTCGTCGCCCGAGACGACCACGGACGTGGGCCCGTTGACGGCGGCGATCGACAGCCGGTCCCCGACGTCCTTCAGGAGGGGGAGGACTTCGTCCTCGGTGGCCTGGAGCGCGATCATCGTGCCGCCCGTGGGCAGCTGCTGCATCAGCCGGGCGCGGGCGGCGACGAGCCGGGCCGCGTCGGGCAGGTCCAGGACGCCGGCGATGTGGGCGGCGGCCAGTTCGCCGATGGAGTGGCCGGCGACGTAGTCCGGGGTGACGCCCCAGGACTCGACCAGCCGGTAGAGGGCTACTTCGGTGGCGAACAGGGCGGGCTGGGTGTAGCCGGTCTGGTCCAGCTCCTCGCCGGTGGCGATGATCTCGCGCAGCGGCTTGTCGAGCAGCGGGTCCAGCTCCGCGCACACGGCGTCGAAGGCGTCGGCGTAGGCGGGGTAGGTGTCGTACAGCTCCAGGCCCATGCTGCTGCGCTGCGCGCCCTGGCCGGTGAAGAGGAAGGCGGTCTTCCCGGCGGTCTTCGTCCCCTGGGCCACGTGCGGTGCCGACTCGCCGGCCGCCAGGGCCCGCAGCCCCGCCAGCAGTTCGTCCCGGTGCGCGCCGACGACCACCGCGCGCTGCTCCAGTGCGGAGCGGCCCGTACCGAGCGAGTACGCCACGTTCAGCGGGCACACCAGCTCCGAGTCCCGCGCCAGGTGGTCCAGCAGCCGGCCGGCCTGCGCGGCGAGCGCCTGCGCCGTCTTCGCCGACACCACCCAGGGCAGCAGCGGGTGCGTGAACGCGGCCTCGCCGTCGCCCGACGCCTCCGCGGTACCGGCCAGGTCCTCCGCCGCCGGCTCCTCAAGGATCACGTGCGCGTTGGTGCCGCTGACGCCGAACGCGGAGATGCCCGCCCGGCGCGGCGCGCCCGTGTCCGGCCACGGCCGGGCCTCGGTCAGCAGCTCGACCGCGCCCGCCTCCCAGTCGACCATCGGGGTCGGCGTGTCGACGTTCAGGGTCCGCGGCAGGATGCCGTGCCGCATCGCCTGGATCATCTTGATGACGCCGCCCGCGCCGGCGGCCGCCACCGTGTGCCCGATGTTCGACTTCAGCGAGCCCAGGTACAGCGGCCTGTCCTCCGGCCGGCCCCGCCCGTACGTGGCCAGCAGCGCCTGCGCCTCGATCGGGTCGCCCAGCCGGGTGCCCGTACCGTGCGCCTCCACCACGTCCACGTCGGTCGCGGACAGCCGGGCGCCGGCCAGCGCCTGCTGGATGACCCGCTCCTGCGACGGCCCGTTGGGGGCGGTCAGCCCGTTGGACGCGCCGTCCTGGTTGACGGCCGAGCCGCGGATCACGGCGAGCACCCGGTGACCGTTGCGGCGCGCGTCCGACAGCTTCTCCACCAGCAGCAGGCCCACGCCCTCGGACCAGGCGGTGCCGTCGGCGGCGGCCGCGAACGACTTGATGCGGCCGTCCTCCGCGAGCCCGTTCTGCCGCGAGAAGTCCACGAACCCGCTCGGGTTCCCGGACACCGTTGCACCGCCGGCCAGCGCCAGCGTCGACTCGCCCTTGCGGACCGACTGCACCGCCAGGTGCAGCGCCACCAGCGACGAGGAGCAGGCCGTGTCCACCGACACCGCGGGCCCCTCGAAGCCGAACGTGTACGCGATACGGCCCGAGGCGACACTGCTGAGCTTGCTGGTCATCAGGTAGCCCTCGAGCTCCTCCGGGCCCTCCAGGCCCAGGTAGCTCTGCTCCACGACACCGGCGAACACACCCACCGGGGTGCCGCGCAGCGTCGCCGGGTCGATGCCGGCCTGCTCGAACGTCTCCCAGGCGGTCTCCAGCAGCACCCGCTGCTGCGGGTCCATCGCCAGCGCCTCACGCGGCGATATGCCGAAGAAGCCCGGGTCGAAGAGGGCCGCCCCGTCGAGGAAACCGCCCTTCTTCGTGTACGACTTGCCCGGCTTGCCGCGCTCCGGGTCGTAGATGGCGTCGATGTCCCAGCCGCGGTCGGTGGGCCATTCGGTGATCCCGTCGGCCTCGTCCATGACGAGCTGCCACAGCTCGTCGGGGGACGTCACCCCGCCGGGGAAGCGGCAGGCCATGCCGACGATGGCCACCGGTTCCTCGTTGCCGGCCTCCAGCTCGGCGAGCCGTTGCCGGGCCTTCTGGAGATCGGTGGTCACCCATTTCAGGTACTCCACCATCTTCTGTTCGCGTGCGGACGCCCCGTCCTTGCCTGCGTCCTGACCTGACGTCTGAGGTTCATGGGACATGCGTGATCAACTTCTCCTCGGGCTGGTTCGTGGGGTCATCAGTTCGCGCTGCGGCCGAGCTGGTTGTCGATGAAGTCGAAGAGGTCCTCCGCGGTGGCCGCCTCCAGGGCCTCGGCCACCTCCTCGTCCTGGCCGTTCTGCGCCGCGGTCTCGTTGAGCCGCGAGAGCAGCGTCTGGAGCCGTACGGAGACGGCCGTGCGAGCGGCGGCGTCGTCGCCCAGCTCCGCCAGGGCCGCGTCCAGCCGGTCCAGTTCGCCCAGCAGCGGCTGGGACGCGCCCGAGCCGTCGCCCTCCGGTGCCACCTCGGCCACGATGTGCTCGGCCAGCGCCTCCGGGCTCGGGTGGTCGAACACCACGGTCGCGGCCAGCCGCACCCCGGTCCTGGCGTTCAGCCGGTTCCGCAGCTCCACCGCCGTCATGGAGTCGAAGCCCATCTCCTGGAACGCGCGCCCCGCGTGGACCGCGTCGACCCCGGAGTGGCCCAGCACCGCCGCGACCTCGGCACGCACCAGGTCGAGGACCGTCTGCCGGCGCTCCACGGCCGACAGCCCGGCCAGCCGCCGCGCCAGCGACTCCACCTCGCCGCCGCCCGACCGGGCCACCCGCCGGCCCGCCACCCGCACCAGCGACCGGAAGGCCGGCGGCACCTGGCCGTGCGCCCGCATCGCGGACAGGTCCACGGGCAGGGCCACCACGGCGGCCGTGCTGTCGGTGAGCGCCGAGTCGAACAGCGCCGCGCCCTCCTCCGGCGACACGGGCCGGAAGCCCTCGCGGCCGAACCGCGCCAGGTCGTTGTCCGTCAGGTCCCCGTTGATGCCGTAGCTCAGGCCCCACAGGCCCCAGGCGATCGACGTCGCCGCGAGCCCCCGGGCCGCCCGGTGGCCGGCCAGCCCGTCCAGGAACGCGTTGGCCGCCGCGTAGTTGGACTGCCCGGGCCCGCCGATCACGCCCACGCTGGACGAGAACAGGACGAAAGCGGACAGGTCCAGGTGCTCCGTCAGCTCGTGCAGGTACCAGGCCGCGTCCGCCTTCGGGCGGAGCACCGCGTCCAGACCGTCCTCGGTCAGCGCCGGCACCAGCCCGTTGTCCAGGACCCCGGCCGTGTGCACGACACCGCGCAGCGGATGCGCGGCCGGTACGGCGGCCAGCGCGGCCGCCAGCGCCTCGCGGTCGGCCACGTCGCAGGCCGCGAACGTGACCTGCGCGCCCAGCGCCGACAGCTCCGCCTCCAGCTCGGCCGCACCCGGCGCCCCGGCCCCGCGGCGGCTCAGCAGCAGCAGGTGCCGCACGCCGTGCTCGGCGACCAGGTGCCGGGCGAACAGGCTGCCCAGGGCGCCCGTACCGCCCGTGATCAGCACGGTGCCGTCCGGGTCCCAGGCCGCGGCCCGGCCCGCCGTACCGCCCCGCGCGTCACCGACCGGCGTACGGCGCAGCCTCGGCAGCAGCACCGCACCGCCGCGCACCGCCGCCTGCGGCTCGCCCGAGGCGACCACCGCGGACAGTGCGTCGCCCGTGGCGTCCGGAGCCTCGTCCAGGTCGACCAGCGTCAGCCGGTCCGGCGCCTCCGCCTGGGCCGACCGCAGCAGCCCCCAGACGGTCGCCGCGGCCGGCTCGGGCACGCCCTCGGCGCCCGTGTCGACGGCGCCGTGCGTCAGGACCACCAGCCGCGTACCGGTGAGGCGCGGCTCGGCCAGCCACTCCTGCACCAGGCCGAGCGCCCGCCGCGCCGCCGCGTGGGCGGCGCCCACCACGTCGTCCGCGGCACCGGCCGCGAACCGGGCCAGCACGGCGTCCACCCCGGCCCCGGCCTCCACGGCCTTGCCGACCGCGGTCACCTCGTCGAACACGGGCACCTCGGCACCCGCGACGGCCCCCGCCGCGTCCAGACCGTCCCCGTCGAGCACGCCCCAGCGGAGCGGCGCGTCCGGAGCCGGCAGCGCGGCACGCTCCCAGTCCAGTTCGAACAGCGGCCGGGCCGCGTCCGCGGCAGCCCCGCTGAACGCCGCGTCCGGCACGTCCCGGAAGACCAGCCGCCCGATCGTGACGACGGGACGGTCCTCCGCGTCGGCCAGCACCACCGCGACCGCGTGCGCGTCCACCGCGCCGCCGGCCTCGGCGTCCGCCTCCTCGGCGGCCTCCGGCAGCTCGACCGGCGCGACCCGTACGCGGACGGCGGTCGCGCCGCTCGCGTGCAGCCGCACCTGCTCCCAGCGCGCCGGCACCCGGGTGGTCCCCGGCTCGCCGTCGCCGTCGCCGGCGACCGCGGTCACCGCGGCCTCCAGCAGCGCCGGGTGCAGCTCGTAGCGGGCGGCGTCCGGCAGCAGGTCCTCCGGCAGCCGCACCTCCACCGACGGGCCGTCCGACGGCACGTGCGCCGACGGGCCCTCCGGCGTGTCCGTACCGGCAGGCACCAGGAAGCCCCGGGCGTGGACCGTCCACACCGCGTCCGCCCCGGCGTCCTCACCGCGGCTGTGCACGGTGAACGGCCTGCGGCCGGACGCGTCCGCCGGGCCCACGCCCAGCTGCAGCTGCACCGCGCCGTCCGCCGGCAGCACCACGGGCGCCACCAGGTCCAGCTCCACCGAGCCCGGCAGGCCCAGCTCGTCACCGGCCCGCACGGCCATCTCGACCAGCGCGGACGCCGGCACCACCGGCGCGTCGAACACCGCCTGCTCGGCCAGCCACGGGTGCGTACGCGCCGACAACCGACCGGTGAACAGCGTCTGTTCGGCTCCCGCCACGGTCACCGCCGCACCCAGCAGCGGATGACCGGTCGCCGCCAGACCGTACCCGGAGTCCCCGCCCCCGGCGGTACCGGTGAGCCAGAACGCCCGGTGCTGGAACGCGTACGTCGGCAGCGCCACCGGACGCGGCTCCGCCTCGGCACCGGAACCCGCGAACAGCGCCCGCCAGTCGACCCGCACGCCCCGGCTGTGCAGCACTCCGAGGGCCGTCACGAGCTGGTGGGCTTCGGGGCGGTTCTTGCGGAGGGTGGGGGTGGCGTCGGCGAGGGGGCTGAGGACGGCGTCGGGGCCGAT
>NZ_JBEXNO010000077.1:0-10730 GCF_040611175.1 Streptomyces sp. NPDC003036
GGGGCCGGGGCTTGATGCCCCGGCCCCGCCCTTCACACGCTTCACGCGCCGCCCGCGCAGAGCGCCTCCTCAGTCCGTGGAGAGCGCCTGCAGCAGGTCGCCGACCTGCGGGTCCGGGAGGGCGCGGGCCACGTCGGCCTGGGCGACCATGCCGACCAGCCGGTGGTTGTCGATCACCGGGAGCCGGCGCACCTTGTGCTCGGACATCTTGCGCAGCACGAGCTGCACGTCGTCGTCGGCGTCCACGTACACGACCTCGCCCTGCGCGAGTTCACCCGCCGTGGTGGTGGACGGGTCCTTGCCCGCCCCGAGGCCCTTCACCACGATGTCGCGGTCGGTCAGCATGCCCTTGAGCTTGTCGTCGTCGCCGCAGATCGGCATCGCTCCGACCCCGAGCCGCTTCATCGTCTCGGCGGCCTTCAGGAGCGTGTCGCTCTCGCCGATGCACTCGACGCCCTTGGTCATCAGCTGACGTGCGGTTGTCATGTGTTTCGAGCTCCTTCACAGGTTCGCGTTCACAGTGCGATCATCAGGGCCATCGCGGCGAACAGCGCCGCCACGAGCACCACGATGAGCAGGATCATGACCAGCGGGGCCTTCGCCCAGCCGGTCGTCGGGTTGTGCGTCTCCCTCGGCCCGGCCTCGGACATGCTCGACTCCGCGGGCGGTGTCTCGCCGGGTGGAACGCCGCCACCGGGCTCGAGGCCCGGGGTGCGGTCCGGATCTGGGTCCGGGTTCGGGTTCGGGTGGGTCATGGAGTACGAGTGCGCAATCGCGGGCGTTTCATTCACGCTCCTCGACGTCCACCGTCTTCACCGGCCGGTTCCGTACGGGTCCTGCGCCGGTGGCTCGTGTCGCACCATGGGTAGCGGCGGCTGCGCCGGCAGGTGCACACCGCCACCATGAACCGGTCGGAGCACGCCGTGGTGCCGTCGGGCAGGCGGACCTCGACCGGCCCGTCCAGCAGCAGGGGTCCTTCGGGGTCGACGACGACGCGCCGGGGGTCACGTTCGCTGGGCACGGATCACCACCAGCTCCTCCTTGCGTTCACCGGGCGGGATGAGGCCGCGCTCCTCCAGCCATTCGGCGTGGTCGTCCATCACCGGTCCGAAGGGGATACGGGTGCGCAGGGTCACCCGCGTGCTCAGCCCCCGGTCACCCAGTTGCTCGAGCGTCGTGCCCACGCCGCTGAGCGCCGACTGCACCAGGAGCAGGACGCCCCCGTCCCGCAGCAGCCCGGGCACGCGCTCGCACAGCCGGTCCAGGACGGCGCGCCCGTCAGTCCCGGCGTTCCAGGAGCGCGCCGGGCCGTGTGCCGGACGCGGCGAGGCCACGTACGGCGGGTTCGCCAGGATGAGGTCGAAGGTCCGGCCCTCGACCGGTTCGGTGAGGTCGCCGTGGCGCACCTCGACGGGCAGGCCGCGACGCCGGGCGTTGTAGCGCGCGGCGAGCACGGCGCGCCAGGAGATGTCCACGGCGGTCACCCGCGCCGCTGTCCACTCGGCCGCCAGCAGCGCGAGCGCACCCGTTCCGGTGCCCACGTCGAGGATCTCGGCGTGGGCGGGGAGATGCAGGGTACGCAGTTCGCTGCGGGCGGCCTTCGCAAGCAGCTCCGTGTCCTCCTGGGGCTCGTACACGCCACGTGGTTTGAGTAGCCGCATGTGTAACGGGTACCTCAAAGATCTCCCGCGAAACGATCGGAACGGTGTGTATCGGAACGTGAGCAAGAAGACGATGTGTACGGCTGTGAGGAGTGAGCGATGACGTACGACCCCGCCTCCGGCTCCCTGTGGATGGAGTACGCCCCCGGCCCCGCCCGCCCGCCCCTGGACGGCTCCATCGAGACCGAGGTCGCGGTCGTCGGGGGTGGGATCGCGGGGCTGTGCACGGCCTGGGAGGTGGCCCGCGCCGGGCATCCGGTGGTGCTGCTGGAGGCCGACCGGATCGCGTCCGGGGTGACCGGCCACACCACGGCGAAGCTGTCGTCCCTGCACGGCCTCGCGTACGCCGGGATCCAGTCGGTGCACGGCGCGCGCGGGGCGCGGTTGTACGCGCATTCGCAGCAGATCGCGGTCGAACGGGTGGCGCAGGTGGCCGAGGAGCTGGGCATCGACTGCGATCTGGAGGCGCTGTCCGCGTACACGTACACCGAGGACCCCGCCATGGTCGGCAAGCTGCGCGAGGAGGCGGAGGCGGCGCGCGCGGCGGGTCTCGCCGCCTCGTACGAGACGGACGTGCCGCTGCCCTTCCCGGTGGCGGGCGCGGTCAAGGTCGAGAACCAGGCGCAGTTCCACCCGCGCAAGTACCTGCTGGCGCTCGCCGCCGACCTGGAGGTGCTGGGCGGGCGGATCTTCGAGCGGACCCGGGTGACGCGGCTCCAGGAGGGCTCGCCGTGCGAGCTGACCACGAGCAGCGGGCACACGGTCAAGGCCCGGGACGTCGTGGTCGCCACGCACTACCCGGTCTTCGACCGCGGGCTGCTGTTCACCCGGCTGGAGCCGAAGCGCGAGCTGGTGGTGGCCGGGCCGATCCCGGCGGAGCAGGACCCCGGCGGCATGTTCCTGACGCCGGAGGGCGGGACGCGTTCGGTGCGGACGGCGCCGTACGGCGACGGGCGGCGCATGCTGATCGTCACCGGCGAGAAGTTCACGCCCGGCACGGAGGAGGCGGGTGAGGTCGGTGAGCGGT
Source organism: Streptomyces sp. NPDC003036 (assembly GCF_040611175.1). NCBI lineage: Bacteria > Bacillati > Actinomycetota > Actinomycetes > Kitasatosporales > Streptomycetaceae > Streptomyces > Streptomyces sp. NPDC003036. The sequence goes on from NZ_JBEXNO010000077.1 coordinate 2,689, forward strand.
ACGAGAAGCTGGAGGCCTGGGCCCGCGAGCGGTTCCCGGGCGTGGAGCTCACGCACCGCTGGGCGACGCAGGACAACTTCACGACCGACCGGGTGCCGTACGTCGGGCGGCTGCACGCCGGCGCCCGGCACGCGTACGTGGCGACCGGTTTCGCCGGCTGGGGCATGAGCAACGGGGTGATGGCCGGCGATCTGCTGGCCTGCCGTATCCGGGGCCGCGAGCCGGCCTGGACGAGCCTGTACGACCCGGTGCGGCTGCATCCGGTGCGCGAGGCGCCCGCGATGCTGCGCCTCCAGGCGCAGGTCGGCAAGCACTTCATCGGCGACCGGCTGCCGGGCGCGCACGCCGACTCGACCGCCGACATCGCGCCGGGCGCCGGTGCGGTGGTGCGCGTCGGGGGGCAGCGGCTCGCGGTGCACCGGGACGCGTCGGGGGCGCTGCACGCGGTGTCGGCGCGCTGTACGCACCTGGGCTGCATCGTGCACTTCAACGACGAGGAGTGCGCCTGGGAGTGCCCGTGCCACGGTTCGCGCTTCGACGTCGACGGCAAGGTGATGCAGGGGCCCGCGCTGCGGCCGCTGGAGCAGTACGAGGTGGAGGAAGGCGCGGAGGGCGCGGAAGGCACCGAAGGCGCGGAGGAAGACGTGAAGGAGGACGGCGCATGACGCAGAGGCCCGCTCCCCTGCCCGAACCGCGCGGCCCGCTGTCGGCGGCCGTGCGGCGGGTGCTGCTGGGCGAGGCGGCGCCACCGCCGGACGCCGGCGCCGCGGGGGCCGACCCGTTCGGGGAGGACCTGCAGCTGGCGCTGTACCTGGCGTACGAACCGCACTACCGGGACCTCGAGGGCGTCTCGGGCGACCGGGAGTGGGACCCGGCGCTGCTGGGGCTGCGCCGGCCGATGGAGGAGGCGTTCCTGGCGGCGCTGCGCGAGGCGGTGCCCGGGGACGACGACGTGGACGGCGCCCTGGCGCCGCTGCTGGTGGAGCCGGTCGACGGGCACGGGGTCTCGCACCGGCTGATGGAGTCGGGCACCTGGGAGCTGATGCGGGAGTACCTGGTGCACCGCTCGCTGTACCAGCTCAAGGAGTCCGATCCACAGGCGTGGCTGATTCCGCGTCTGGAGGGGCAGGCCAAGGCGTCGCTGGTAGCGGTGGCGTTCGACGAATTCGGCGGCGGGCGCGGCGAACGGGTGCACGCGCGGCTGTACGCGGACCTGATGGAGGGCGCGGGGCTCGACCCGTCGTACGGGCGCTATCTGGACCTGGCCCCGGCGGCCACGCTGGCCGTGGTGAACGCGATGTCGCTGTTCGGGCTGCGCCGCTCGCTGCGGGGCGCGGCGGCCGGGAACTTCGCGGTCCTGGAGATCACCTCGCCGCCGGGGGCCCGGCGGATGGCGAAGGCGCTGGAGAGGCTGGGCGCCGAGGAGCGGTGCGTCCGCTTCTTCACCGAGCACATCGAGGCGGACGCGGTGCACGAGCAGGTGATGCGCCGAGACGTCCTGGGCGACCTGCTGGCCCGCGAGCCGGAGCTGGCGGCGGACGTCGCCTTCGGCATCCGCGCGACCGTGTGGCTGGACGACCGCTGGGACGAGCACGTGCTGGGGGCGTGGGACGCGGGCCGCACGTCCCTGCGCCACTCGCCGGCCGCCCTCCGGGCGGCGTGAGGGCGGCGTGAGGGCAGCGTGAGCGGCGGGCCGCCGGGGCGGACCCGGCGGCCCGCCCTTTTCAGGCGGTGACCAGCCGCTTCTCCAGCAGCGTCACCGCGTACGGGGCGCCTGTGCCGCCGTCCTTGGAGCGCTGTTCGCCCACCACCGTGTACCCGGCGTCCTCGTAGTAGCGGCGCAGCCGGGCGTTGCGGGCCAGGCAGTCGAGGCGGCACAGGGTCCGGCCGGCCTCGGCGATGCGGCGTTCGGCCTCGGCCTCGGCGAGCATGCGGAGGCCGGTGCCGGGCGGTGCGGTGCGGCGGTCGGTCATCAGGCGGTGGACGTACCCGGCGGTGGTGGCCTGCCGCCCCAGGCCGCCGGGTCGTCCAGGTTGTGGTACGTGAACGAGGCGTGGAGCGGTACGGAACCCTTGGCGTCGATCTCCCAGGGGTAGGGCAGGTCGATGACCGTGCGCACGCCGAGGGCGAGGAACCGCGCGCAGTCGTCGCCGTGCGCTTCGCCGTTCAGCTTGCCGAGGGAGTCGGAGCGGTAGAGCGTTCCCCCTCGCACCGCGCGGCCGTCTTCGGTCGTATAGCCGCCCAGGTCACGGAAGTTGTGCAGCCGCTCGAAAGGTAGGTGTCCGTCCACCGCGGCAGCGTACCCGCGCGTGCGGGACCGCGGCCGCGCCACCCGTGAGGGGTGCGGCCGCGGGGCCCGCGCGCCGGGGGCCGGGAGTCCGTGTGGTCAGGGGAGCAGTTCGTCGAGGGCGGCCTTGCCCTTCTCGGCCAGCCGGCGTTCGGCCCAGGCCATGTTCTTCGGGTTCACGTCACGCCCCGAGGCGAGGACCAGGTCCTCCGCGGTGAATTCGCCGCTCTCGGCGCCGCTGTGCAGCAGCTTGTCCGGCGTGACGCGCTCTCGCTGGGAGGTCGAATCGGGCTCAGCGTTCATGCCGCCTCCTTGTCCGTCCTGCAGTCATTGTCGTCGCCGGGTACCCCGAACGCATCCCCTACACCTGGGGCGCCGCCGCTCCGTCGGACACCTGGAACCCACCGTGTGCGACATCTTGACGCCGGCCCCTCGGACCCGGAGATTGGGAGCGCTCCCACGAGCCGTACGCCCATGCACCGCCACCCCCGTCCCCACTCCCCCGAGGAACGCAGCGTGTCGCATCAGCAGCCCCACCGAAAACGAACCGCCCGCCTCGCCGCCGCGCTCGCCGGGCTGCTGGCCGGAGCCCTGGTGGTCCCGGCCGGCGCGGCCGAACCGGCCGAGGACGTACCCGAGCTGATCAGCAACGGGGACTTCTCGAACGGAACCACCTCCTGGTGGTGGACCGCGGGCAGCCCGGCCGCCGTCGTGGACGGGCGCCTGTGCGCCGAGGTCCCGGCGGGCACGGCCAACCCCTGGGACGCGATCATCGGGCAGAACGCCCTCCCCCTCACCGCCGGAGAGGGGTACACGCTCAGCTACACGGCGACGGCGACGACACCCGTCACCATCCGCGCCAACGTCCAGATGGCGACCGAGCCGTGGACCACGGAGCTCGGCGCCGCGCAGCCCGTCGGCCCGACGGCCGCCCGCGTCACGCACACCTTCACGGCGAGCGCCGACCACACGGCCGCCCAGCTCGCCTTCCAGATCGGCGGCAGCGCGGCTGCGTACACCTTCTGCGTCGACGACGTCTCGCTGCGCGGCGGCACGCAGCCGCCCCCGTACGAACCGGACACCGGCTCCCCGGTCCGCGTCAACCAGGTGGGCTACCTGCCCCACGGCCCCAAGGGCGGCACGGTCGTCAGCGACGCCGCCGCACCGCTGCCGTGGACGCTCACCGACGCCCGCGGGGCGACCCGGGCGAGCGGCACGACCACGCCGGCCGGGGTGGACCCCACCTCGCGGCAGCACGTCCACACCTTCGACTTCAGCGCGGTGACCACCGCCGGTGAGGGCTACACCGTCACCGTCGCGGGAGAGCGGAGCGAGCCGTTCGCGATCGGTGACGGCCTGTACTCCTCGCTGGTCACCGACGCGCTCGCGTACTTCTACCACAACCGCAGCGGCATCGAGATCGACGCCGACATCGTCGGCGAGCAGTACGCCCGCCCCGCCGGGCACCTCAACGTGAGCCCCAACCAGGGCGACGACGACGTGCCGTGCCAGCCGGGCGTGTGCGACTACCGCCTCGACGCGGCGGGCGGCTGGTACGACGCCGGGGACCACGGCAAGTACGTCGTCAACGGCGGCATCTCCGTGGCCCAGTTGATGTCGGCGTACGAGCGGACTCTGACCGAGGAGAGCGCGGACGGGGCGCCGTTCGCGGACGGCAGGCTGCGGCTGCCCGAGCACGGCAACCGCGTCCCGGACATCCTCGACGAGGTCCGCTGGGAGATGGACTTCCTGATGCGGATGCAGGTCCCGGCGGGCGAGCCGCTGGCCGGCATGGTCCACCACAAGCTGCACGACAAGGCGTGGACCGGGCTGCCCACTCCCCCGCACACCGACCCGCAGCCGCGCGAGCTGCACCCGCCGACCACCGCGGCCACCCTCAACCTGGCCGCCACGGCCGCCCAGTGCGCCCGCCTCTTCGCCCGGTACGACGCGGCCTTCGCCACCCGCTGCCGCACGGCGGCGCTGACCGCGTGGAACGCCGCCAAGGCCCACCCGGACGTGCTGGCCGACCCGAACGACGGCACGGGCGGCGGCGCCTACCCCGACGACGACGTACGCGACGAGTTCTACTGGGCGGCGGCCGAGCTCTTCCTGACCACCGGCAAGGACGTCTACCGCCAGGAGGTGCTGCGCTCCCCGCTGCACGGCGACACCGACGCGGTCTTCCCGCGCGGCGGCATGTCGTGGGGCGCGGTGGCGGGCCTGGGCGCGCTGGACCTGGCCACCGTGCCGAACAAGCTGACCGCCACGCAGCGGAAGGCGGTACGGGCCATGGTGACGAAGGCGGCGGACGGTTACGCGGCCGACTCCGCGCGCACCGCGTACGGCCTGCCCTACGCGCCGCCGGACGGCCACTACGTGTGGGGCTCCAACAGCCAGGTGGCCAACAACATGGTGGTCCTCGCCACGGCCCACGACCTGACGGGCCGGACCGTCTACCGGGACGCCGTCCTGCGCGGCCTGGACTACCTGCTGGGGCGCAACCCGCTCAACCAGTCGTACGTCACCGGCTACGGCGAGCGGGACGCGCACAACCAGCACCACCGCTTCTGGGCCCACCAGCTCGACCCGTCCCTGCCGAATCCGGCGCCGGGCTCGCTGGCGGGGGGCCCGAACGACGCCATCCAGGACCCGGTCGCGCAGGCCAAACTGAAGGGCTGCGCCCCGGCGATGTGCTACATCGACGACATCGAGTCCTGGTCGACCAACGAGATCACCATCAACTGGAACGCCCCGCTCGCCTGGGTCGCCGCGTACGCCGACGGCCTCGGCGACGGCACGGCGCGCACACCGTAGGCGGATCAGCGCACGAGGGCGGCGGCCTCCTTCAGGGTGAGGTCGCCGCCCTCGGCGTGGGCGCGGGCGTACGCCGCCGCGTCGAGGACCGCGCGGAGCTCGGTCTCGGCGCGGTCCCTGACCTCCCTCTCGGCGTCGAGGGGGAGGTGGCGGAAGCCCGTACCGGAGGCGGCCGTGTCGTGCCGGTCGTACGCGCCGAGCAGCCGGGCGCCGTCGTACGGGTCGCCGTCGTGCGCCATCGCCCAGGCGGCGGTCGCGAACTGGGCGAGGATCATGTGCGGGGCGACCACATAGGCCAGGGTCTCCAGCAGGCGGACGGCTCGCGCGAGGTGGCGGCGGGCGGCCGCGTGGTCGCCGTCGAGGCAGTCCAGCCAGGCGTGCAGGCCGAGCAGCATGCCGGTGAACATCTCGGCCATGGAGGGGGTGAACTCCCCTTCGATGAGCCGGAGCTGGTGGCGGGCGAGGGGGACGCGCCCGGTGCGGCCGTAGTGCTGGGCCAGCAGCAGCCGCGCGGTGGAGACGGTCTCGACGCTGTACGTGCGTGCCGTCTCGGCGGCGTCGAGCAGCAGGCGTTCGGCGCTCTCGCGCTCGGCGGGGGTGGTGGCGAGGCGGAGCCGTACCGACGCGAGGCGGGCCTGGAAGACGGCCTGGCTGTGCGCCCCGACCCGCTCGGCGCTCGCCATGGCCCGCTCGAAGTCGCGGGCGGCCTCGGCGTACCGGCCGGCGCGCTCGTGGGCCTCGCCCCGCGCGGAGAGCGATTCGGAGGCGCCCCACAGGTCCCCGGCCGCCTGGAACCGGCCGAGGGCCTCGTCGGCGTCGGCGTACCCGTCCGGGGACAGTTTGGCGCGCATCAGCAGGGCGAAGCCGAGGTCCACGTCGTCGCCGTGCGCACGGCAGCACTCCACGACGGCCGCCATGGTGTCGGGGATGCCGCGGAACTCGCCGAGGAGCATGCGGACGAAGAACCACATGGCGCCGGGCTGGCGGCTGTTCTGCGGCAGACCGGGGCGGTAGGCCTCGGCGATGGCCTGCATATAGGCGCGGTTCTCCGGTTTCTCCAGGGCGGCGGTGCCCTGGCTGCCGTCGGAGGCGAAGACCAGCAGGCGCACGCCGCGCCGCGCCTCCCACAGGGTCTCCTCGTCCCACGGGGGCGGCGCCTCGGTGCAGCGGGCGGTCATCGGCACGGCCGGCCGTACGGGCGGCAGGAAGGGGTCGGGGCCGAGCGCGGCGACGGCCGCCGACCAGACGCGGGCGTCGCTCTGGTGGCCGCGCAGCTGCCAGAACCAGTTCAGGGAGAGGGCCAGGCACAGGCCTTCCTGCTCCTCGCCGAGCTCGACGGCGGTGCGCAGGGCGGCGCGGAGGTTGTCGTGCTCGGTCTCGAAGGTGTTCAGCCACTCCGTCTGGCGCGGACCGCGCAGCTCGCGGTCGCCGGTGCGGGCGAGTTCGCGGTGGGCGGTGAGGTGGCGGCGGGCGGTGGTCTCCCGCTCCCCCGCCTCGGCGAGGCGGGCGGCGGCGTAGTCGGCGACGGTCTCCAGGAGCCGGTAGCGCATGGTGCCGTCGGGCGCCGGGTCGGCGACGACGAGGGACTTGTCGACGAGGGAGGCGAGGCGTTCGAGGGTGTCGGGCTCGGCGCAGACCTCCTCGGCGAGGGGGAGCGAGCAGCCGCCGGAGAAGACGGCCAGGCGCCGCAGCACCACCCGTTCGACCGCGTCGAGCAGGTCCCAGGACCAGTCGACGACCGCGCGCAGGGTCTGCTGCCGGGGCAGTGCGGTGCGGCTGCCGCCGGTCAGGAGGCGGAAGCGGTCGTCGAGGCGGTCGGCGATCTGGCGGGGCGTCAGGGCGCGCAGGCGCGCGGCGGCCAGTTCGATGCCGAGGGGCAGGCCGTCGAGGCGCCGGCAGATCTCGGCGCAGGCGTCCGGGTCGTCCGACACGTCGAACCCGGGGCGGGCCGCCGCGCCCCGCTCGGCGAGCAGCCGCAGCGCCGCGTCCTCGGGCAGCGGCTCGACCGGCCGTACCGCTTCGCCGGGGACGCCGAGCGGCTCGCGGCTGGTGGCGAGCACGGTGACGCCGGGGCAGGCGGCCAGCAGGGTGTCGGCGAGGCGGGCGGCGGCGCCGATGACGTGCTCGCAGTTGTCGAGCACCAGCAGCAGGCGCCGCCGTCCGCAGTGCTCCAGGAGGTGGGCGAGCGGGTCGCGGGCGCGGCCGTCGGTGTTCCAGCGGAGCGGCTCGCGCGCGCCGAGGGCGGTGAGGACGGTCTCGACGACGGCGTCCTCGTCGCGCACGGGGGCAAGTTCGGCGATCCAGACGCCGTCGGGCCGGTCGGTGGTGTCGGCGGTGTCGGCGGTTTCGAGCGCCAGCCGGGTCTTGCCGACGCCGCCGGGGCCGAGGAGGGTGACCAGGCGGTGGCGGCGTACCGCCTCGGCGAGGGCGGCCAGTTCGGTGTCGCGGCCGATGAACGAGGTGAGGCGGGCGCGCAGGTTCCCGGGCGGCGCGGGCGGGCGCGGCGCGCGCCGGGAATCCGGGGCCTCAGCCGGCTTCGGCTCCTTGTCCGCCGCGAGCAGCTCCGCGTGCAGGGCCCGCAGCTCCGGGCCCGGCGCGGTGCCGAGGCGCGCGGCGAGCCCGGCCCGGACCTCCTCGTACGCCTGGAGCGCCTCGGCCGGGCGTCCGGCCGCGCGCAGCGCCCGGATCCGCAGGGCGGCCAGCGGCTCGTCCAACGGCCGGTCCGCGACGAGTTCGGTGAGGCCCGGCAGGGCGTCCTGCGGACGGCCGAGCGCGACCTCGGCGGCGAGGCGGGCCCGGCGCGCCTCGGTGTGCCGCAGCCGCGCCCGTACGGCGAGGGGGTCGCAGGAAACGAGGAACCCGTCCGGTGTTGTACTGGTAGTGCGCGTACGACAGCGGGTCCAGATAGGAGTTGTGGTTGACCGCGGTGATGAATCCG
>NZ_JBEXNO010000078.1:0-10277 GCF_040611175.1 Streptomyces sp. NPDC003036
CGCGTCCGGGCCCGGGTGGCCGCGGCGGCCGCGGCTGCTCCCGGCAGCCGCAGCCCGCCCCGGCCCGGGGTGAGGGAGCCCAGCACACTCGCGTGCCGGGCGCCGGTGCACGCCGGTACGGTGCCGGGCAGCCCGTGGGCGGTCAGGAACCCGAGAACAGCGAAGGCGTACGCCTCCTTGGCCGCCGACGGCAGCCCCAGCGTGTCCGAGCCGCGCACCGGGACACCGCCGAGGGCGGCGCGCAGCCGGGCCATCAGGACCGGGTTGCGGGTGCCCCCGCCCGAGGCGACGACCTCCGTCGCCCCCGCCGACCGCACCGCGTCCGCCACCGTACGGGCGGTCAGCTCGGTGAGGGTGGCCAGCAGGTCCTGCGGCCGGAGGGGGCCCCGCCCGTCCAGGGCGGCCAGCAGGTACGGCAGGTGGAACAGCTCCTTGCCGGTCGTCTTGGGCGGCGGCGCCGCGTAGTACGGCTCCGCCAGCAGCCGCCGCAGCAGCTCCGCGTCGACGGCGCCCCGGGCCGCCAGGGCGCCGTCCTCGTCGTACCGGAGCCGCCCGCCGGTGACGTGGTGCGCGGCCGCGTCGATCAGCGCGTTGCCGGGACCCGTGTCGAAGGCGAGGGGCGCGCCGGGACCGGCGGCCACCGTGAGGTTGGCGATGCCGCCGAGGTTGAGCGCGACCGGCACGCCCGGGCGGCCGCGCAGCCACATGACGTCCACGAGGCTCACCAGCGGCGCGCCCTGGCCGCCCGCGGCGACGTCCCGGGTGCGCAGGCCCGAGACCACCGGGAGGCCGGTCGCCTCGGCGATCCAGGCCGGTTCGCCGAGCTGCAGCGTGCCGTGCACCCGGCCGTCCTCGACCCAGTGGTGGACGGTCTGGCCGTGGGACACGATCAGGTCGGCGCGGCCGCCGCACAGCTCGCGGCAGGCCCGTACGGCGAGGGCGGCGAAGGCCTGCCCGATGCGCGTGTCCAGCGCGCAGACGTCCTTCATGGTCGTCGCCGCCGGGGGCAGCGCGGCGGCCAGGGCGGCCCGCAGCTCTTCCTCGTACCCGGCGCTCACCAGGCCCAGCGGGCGCAGGACGAGGGTGTCCCCGTCGAGGGCCAGATCGGCGGCGGCCGCGTCGACCGCGTCGTACGACGTGCCCGACATCATCCCGATGACCCGCATGGCGCTCCTCCCGTCCGTCCAGTCGTCAGTCGCGCAGGGCGCGGCGGTAGTCGTCGCCGCGCAGGGTGGCCAGGGCGAGGGCGCTCACGGCGCAGGTGGCGGCCACGTAGTACGCGGGGATGTCGATGTCGCCGGTCCGTTCGACCGCCTCGGTGATGAGCAGGCCCGCGCAGCCGGAGAACACCGCGTTGGAGAGGGCGTACGCCAGCCCCAGGCCGGTGTAGCGGACGTGCGTCCGGAACATCTCGGCCAGCATCGCCGGGCCCGGGCCCGCCATCAGCCCGACCACCGCGCCCGCCGCGACCACGGCGAGGCCCTTGGCGGCCGTCGGGGCGGCCGGGTCCTGGAGCAGGTCCAGCAACGGGAAGGCGAGCAGCACGGCGAGGACGGCACCGGCCACCATGACCGTCCGCCTGCCCACCCGGTCGCTCAGCGCGCCCGCCGGGAGGATGGCGGCCGCGAAGCCCAGGTTGGCGAGGACGGTGGCGGTCAGGGCCTGCTGGAACGTGGCGTTCAGCGTGGTCTGGAGGTACGACGGCAGGACGACCAGGAAGGTGTAGCCGGCCGCCGACCAGCCCATGAGGCGTCCGGCGCCCAGCGCCACCGCCCGGACCGCCTCGCGCGCGGGAGCGACCGGCGGAGCGGCCGGCGAGGCGTCCGCGCCGCGCCGCTCGCCGCGGAACGACGGGGTCTCCTCCAGCCGGAGCCGCAGCCACAGCGCCGCGAGTCCCATCGGCAGTGTCAGCAGGAACGGCAGCCGCCAGCCCCACGCGTGAAGCTGCCCGGACGACAGGAGGGCCGCCAGCAGGGCGGCCACGCCCGCGCCGCCGAGCAGGCCGAGCGCCACCGTGAACGACTGCCACGCCCCGTACAGGCCCCGCCTGCCGGGCGGCGCGAACTCCGTCATCACGGAGACGGCGCCGCCGAACTCGCCCCCGGCGGACAGCCCCTGCACGACGCGCAGGAGGGTGAGCAGCCACGGCGCCGCCGCGCCCAGCGTCGCGTACGTCGGCAGCAGGCCGATCAGCGTGGTCGCGCCGGTCATCAGCAGCACGGCGAGGACGAGGGCCGGGCGCCGCCCGGCGCGGTCGCCGAAACGGCCGAAGAGCGCCGCGCCGAGCGGGCGGAAGAAGAAGGCGAGGGCGAAGGACGCGTACGTCCGGACGAGCGCCTCCGCGCCCCCTTCGCCGCCCGGGCTGAAGAAGTGGGCGGCGATGATCGTGGCGAAGTAGCCGTAGACCCCGAACTCGTACCACTCGATGAAGTTCCCCACCGAGCCCGCCACCAGCGCTCCGCGCGAGCGCGGCGGCGGTGCGGTGACCGTCCCGGTCGCTTCGGTCACCCCAGTCGCCTGCCTCTTCATGACTGTTCGTTACATCACCGCGGCGGACCGCTGTCAACGACGTCAGCGGGGCGGTGCGGCGAACCGGTCGAGCAGCGCGTCCAGCCCCGCCGCGAGCCCCTCCTCGCCCGCCCGCTGCGCGAGGGCGGGCGCCGCGGCGCGCAGGCGGGGCAGCTCGTCGGCGGGCATCCGGTGCAGCCCGAACCGGATCGCCGGCTCGGGCTCGTCGGGGGTGTCCACCACGGCGGTCAGCTCCACGAGGACGTACCCCAGCACCCAGGCCGTCACGGCGCGGTACGCCAGCGGCGCCCGGTCCTCCGCGACCCCGGAGCGGGCGAGCAGTACGAGGACGCGCTCGTGGGCGCGCAGCACCGCCCGGGGGCGGCGGGACAGCGGCACCGCCAGCATGCGGGTGGCCAGGAGCGGCACGACCTGCGGATGGCGCAGCGAGAGCCGGTGGATGCCGAGCGCGGTGCGGTGGAGCTCGGCGCGCCCATCCGCGTCCGGGTCCGCGTCGGCGGGACCCAGGGGCCCGAGCGCGTCGAGGAGCTCCGCGAAGAACGCCTCGACCAGGCCGTCGAGCAGGCCGTCCTTGCCGGCGGCGTACCGGTAGAGGGCCATCGCCTCGACCCCCAGCTCGGCGGCGAGCCGCCGCATGCTGAGCGCGGACAGGCCCTCGCGGTCGACCAGCGCGAGGGCGGTGGCGAGAACGAGCTCCCGGCTCAACCGCCCGCGACGGCGCCGCCCCGGTCCTGCCTGCTGGGGCATGCCATGCCTCCGGGGGTTCCCTTGACCCTCCCGACATACAGGGGCAAAGTGTCCATATACGTCGTAAATATAGCCTGTATGGGCGTACCCAGGTCCTGTGGAGGCGAGAGAAGACCAGCGGCAGGTCACCGTGGAGACGATCACACGCCACACACGCCACAAGAAAGGGCTCACGCCCATCGGACGTACGAGCCGCCGTGTGCACCGCCTGATGGTCTGCTACATCCTCTTCGTGATCCCGCCCACCGTCGTGTACCTGACGGTACCGTCGCGGCACACCAGCATGTGGGCGCTGGTCGGCCTCGCCGGCGTCGCGGCGATGCTCATCGGGATCCGTATCCACCGCCCCGCCAAGCGGTGGCCGTGGCTGCTGCTCGCCGCCGCGAACCTCACCTTCACCGCCGGCGACACCACGTACAACATCCTGGAGGCGGTGTACGGCCAGACGAACCCCTTTCCCTCGCTCGCCGATGTCTTCTACCTCTCCACCTATCCGCTCTTCGCCGCGGGCATCTTCGGTTTCGTCCGCGCCCGTTGGCGGGGCCGCGACCTCGCCAGCCTGCTCGACGCGCTCATCCTCACGTCCGGGCTCGCCCTGCTGTCCTGGGTGCACCTGATCAACCCGCTCACCGTGGCCGAGAGCGAGACCTGGGTGCAGCGCGCGGCGGCGATCGCGTACCCCCTCGGTGACGTGCTCATCCTGGCCATGGTGGTCCGGCTGCTCACCCTCGGCGGCACGCGCGAGCGGTCCGTGCAGCTGCTCGCCCTCGGCACGGTCGGGATCCTCACCTCCGACGCGCTGTACGGGCTGCTCCAGCTCCAGGGCACCTGGCAGGTCGGCACCGTCATGGACCTCGGCTGGGTGGTCTTCTTCACCGCCTGGGGCCTCGCCGCCCTGCACCCGTCGATGGTGCGGCTGACCGAACGGGTGCCGCAGCCCGGGCCCGGCATCGCCAAGCGGCGCCTGGCCGTCCTGGCCGGGGCCTCGCTCATCGCGCCCGCCGTGCTGCTGTCGGAGGCCCTGCTCGGCAGCGTGCGGGACGCCGCCATCATCGCCGTGTTCTCCGGCGTCATGTTCCTGCTGGTCATGGCCCGGCTGTGGGAGCTGGTCTCGGAGCACCGCAGGGCCGTTACCCGGGAGCGCAGCCTCCGCCTGGCCGCCGCCTCGCTCGTCGGGGCCGTCACCCCGCAGGATGTCGCCGAGTGCGTCGAGGGCGCCGCGGACGCGCTGTTCGGCGAGGGCACCCACCACCGGTCGGTCCTCCTCGTCGTGGACGCGGACGGCAACCTGCGGCCGGTGTCCACCCCGGAGCACCGATGGGTGTGGGAGCTCGCCCCGGAGCCGGGCCCGCCGTCGGAGCGGCCGTCGGACCCGCTGGGGGGACGGCCGTCGGAGCGGCTGTCGGAGCCGGCGCCGGAGCCCGTCCCCGTACCCGGCCCGGGCCCCGACCCCACGACGGCCCCCGGCCCCCCGCTCGACGACCACGACCGCCACGACGACGGCGGCAGCCGCGTCCCGGCCCCCCTCACCGGCGGCACCCGGCTCCTCGACACCGCCGAGCTCGGCCCCGACGCCGCCACCGCGCTCGCGCCCTCCACACGAGCGATGCTCTGCCCGCTCGCCCTCCAGTCACCCGACTCCCTCGAACCGGCGATGGGCGCCCTGCTGGTCGCGGGCTCCGCCCGGGAGCTCGACCAGCTCGCCGTGTCCGTCGAGTCCCTCGCCTCGCAGGCCGCCCTCGCCCTCGAACGCGTCGGATTCAGCGAGGAGATCAACCGCCGCAGGAGCGAGGCCTACTTCCGCACCCTCGTCCACAACGCCTCCGACGTCATCCTGATCCTCGACGACGACGGCACCGTCCGGTACGCCAGCCCCTCGGCCCAGGTCATGTTCGGCACCCTCGTCGGCGCCACCCCGCTGATGCGGCTCGTCGACCCCCGGGACCACGAACGCGCCTTGCGCGCCCTCGCCCGCGTACGCGACGAGGACTCCCGCGACGCCCACGACGACTGGCGCGTCCTGCGCGCCGACGGCGAACGGCTCGACGTCGAGGTCCGCTGCAGCAACCTCCGCCACGAGCAGACCGTGCACGGCATCGTGCTGACCCTTCGGGACGTCACCGAGCAGCGCCAGCTGGAGCGGGAGCTCACCCACCGCGCCTTCCACGACTCGCTGACCGGCCTGCCCAACCGGGTCCTGCTGCTGGAGCGCATCGAGCGCTCCCTGCTGCGCGGCCGCCGCGACGCCACCCTCACCGGCGTCCTCTTCGTCGACCTCGACGACTTCAAGGTCGTCAACGACATGATGGGCCACTCCGTCGGCGACGAACTCCTGGTCGCGGTCGCCCGTCGGCTCACCGGCGCGCTGCGGCTCAGCGACACCGCCGCCCGGCTCGGCGGCGACGAGTTCGCCGTCCTCATGGAGGGCGCCAAGGCCCCGGAGGACGCCGACCGGCTCGCCGCCCACATCGTCCAGACCCTCGGCCGGCCGTTCCGCCTCACCAGCGGCTCCACCAGCGTCTCGGCCTCCGTCGGCGTGGCCACCGCCGCGGACGGCGAGGAGGGCGAGGAGCTCCTCGGCCACGCCGACCTGGCGCTGTACGCCGCCAAGACCGCCGGCAAGCGCCAGTGGCGTCGCTACCGCCCGGACTTGCACGCGGGCATGGTGGAGCGCCACGAACTCCAGGAGGGCCTGGACCGGGCCATCACGGAGGAGGCGTTCGCGCTGCGCTACCAGCCCATCCTGGAGCTGGTCAGCGGCGAGGTCACCGGCTTCGAGGCGCTGATCCGCTGGCCGCACAGCCACCGCGGGCTCGTCCCGCCCGACCAGTTCATCACCCTCGCCGAGGAGACCGGCCACATCACGGCGCTCGGCGCCTGGGTCCTCCAGCGGGCCGCCGGCGACATCGCCCGCTGGCAGCGGGCCCGGCCCCGGACCGACCCCCTCTACCTCAACGTCAACGTCTCCGCCCGCCAGTTCCTCGACCCCTCCTTCGTCGACGACGTACGCCGCGTCCTCGACACCTCCGGCCTGGCGCGCGGCTCCCTCGTCCTGGAGATCACCGAATCCGTCCTGATGCGCAGCGACGAGCACATCAGCACCGCCCTGCGCACCCTCAAGGAGCTCGGCGTCTCCATCGCGATCGACGACTTCGGCACCGGCTTCTCCTCGCTCAGCTATCTGCGGGAGTTCCCCATCGACGTCCTGAAGGTCGACAAGTCGTTCATCGACGACATCGTCACCGACGGCCAGCAGGTCGCCCTCGTCGAAGGCATCGTCCGCATCGCCGACGTCCTCGGCCTCCAGGTCATCGCCGAGGGCATCGAGAACCCCGGCCAGCGCGACCTGCTCGCCGCCATGGGCTGCCGCCACGGCCAGGGCTACCTCTTCGCCCGGCCCATGGCGGCCGGCGAGGCCGAGCGGTACCTCCTCGTGCCCCGGGACCCGTCCGAGCAGCGCAAGGGACTCGCCCCCGCGGGCCGTGGCCCGGCCGGCGCACAGCTCACCCGCTCCGCCATCCGCGCCGAGCAGCGCATCGGGGACCTCGGCCACCTCCAGAAGACCAGCAGGATGTGCGACGCCGTCATCGACGAGGTCCACGGGCGCCGGATCCGCATCGGCGACCACTGGCTCGTGGACTTCGCCTCCTGCAACTACCTCGGGTTCGACTTCGACCCCGAGATCATGGACGCCATCGCCCCCTCCGTACGCCGCTGGGGCACCCACCCCAGCTGGTCCCGGCTCATCGGCAACCCCCGCCTCTCCACCGATATCGAGGAGCGGCTCGCCGATCTCCTGCGCGCTCCGGACACCCTCCTCCTGCCGACCATCACCCTCATCCACGGCTCGGTGATCCCGGCGCTCGCGGGCGGCGGACTGGTCTGCGTCGAGGCCCGCGCCCACCGCACCATGTACGACGGCTGCGTCGTCGCCCGCGGCCAGGGCGCCTCGGTGCAGCGCTTCCACGCCGAGCAGCCCGAGGAGCTCGACCGGCTGCTCGCCACCGCCCCGCCCGGCGTACAGCGCCTCGTCTGCCTCGACGGCGTCAACAGCATGACCGGCAACCTCCCCGACCTGACCGCCCTCGTCCGCGTCTGCCGCTCCCACGAAGCCCTGCTGTACGTCGACGACGCCCACGGCTTCGGCGTCATCGGCGAGCGCACCCCGGACGAGACGTCCCCGTACGGCTCCCTGGGCAACAGCATCGTGCGCCACCTCGGCGAGAGCTACGAGGGCGTCGTGATGGTGGGCGGCCTGTCGAAGGCGTACTCCTCGCTGCTGGCGTTCGTCACCGCCCCGCCCGACCTGAAGGCCCATCTGAAGGTCGCCGCCGGGCCCTACCTGTACTCCGGCCCCTCGCCGGTCGCGTCCCTCGCGACCGCCCTCGCGGGCCTCGACGTCAACGAGCGGCGCGGTGACGCCATCCGCGCCGACCTGTACCGCAAGACGCACCGCGTCCTCGACCACATCCGCGCCATCGGCGTCGCCACGCCCAGCACCGACGGCCTCCCCATCATCGAGGTCCCGCTCGCCGACAGCTGGGACCTCGACGCCGTCGGCGACTTCCTGTGGGAGCGCGGCATCTACGTGACGCTCGCCGCCTATCCGCTCGTCCCGCGCAGCCAGGTCGGCTTCCGCGTCCAGATGACCGCCCTCAACACCGACGAGCAGATCGACCAGCTCAACGCCACGCTCACCGACCTCGCCGACCGCTTCCCGCTCAAGCAGGCAGGCGCCCGCGCCGAGCCGGACGGCGTCCTGGGCGGGTGGCGGGCGTGAGGCCGGGACCCGGGGAGCGCGCCCCCGACCCGCGGTTCGACGACGGGCAGGTGCCCCACTACCGGGGGCCCGGGCCCCGGCACAACCGCGAAGCGGACTGGGACCGGTGGCCGGTCTCCGCGTACCTCACCGAGAACTACCGGCGGATGCACAGCTCCGACGCGACGGTCCTGCGCCACCACTGCGCCTTCTACCGGCGCCTGCCGGCCGACGGTGTCGGCCGCTCCCTGGAGTTCGGCGCCGGGCCCAACCTGTACCCGCTGATGCCGGCCGCCGCGGTCGTCCGCCGCATCGACGCGCTGGAGCCCGGGGCCGGCAACGTCGCCTACCTGGCCGGGCAGCTGGAGCACCCCGACGCGAGCTGGCAGACCTTCTACGCGCTGTGCCGCGCCCTCGACCCCAGGCTCCCCGCCACACTCACCGAGGCCCTGTCCCGGGTCCGCGTCCTGCACGCCGACGCGACGGCCGTGCCCGAGGGCGCCTACGACCTGGCGTCGATGAACTTCGTCGCCGAGAGCGTCACCGAGGACGCCGACGAGTTCGCCGAGCTGTGCGGCATGTTCATCCGCTCCGTACGGCCCGGCGGACACCTGGTCGCCGCCTTCATGGAGAACATGCCGAGCTATCAGATCGGCGGCGGCCTGGTCTGGCCGGCCTTCCCCGTCGACACGCAGACCGTCCGGCGGGTCTTCGCCCCGCACACCGCGCACCTGCGGGTCACCCGGGTCGACAAGGACCCGACCCTGCCCGACTACGGGGACACGGGCATGGTGCTGCTCCAGGCGGTACGCGCCGACTAGCGCGGAGCTCGGCCGGCAGGCGAAGCTCGGCGGGCAGTGCCGAGGCGGCCGCGGGCTCAGGTGAGCAACTCCTCGTAGAGACGCGCGTACTGGGCCCCGAAACGCTCCGGTGCGAAACGCTCCTCCATCGTCGCCCTGCCCTGCTCCGACAGCACCTGCCACCAGTGCGGGCGCTCCAGCAGCTGGCGCAGCAGACGGCCCGTGCGGCGCGCGTCGCCGATCGGCGCCCGCAGCACCGTGTCGCCGAGCGCGGCGAACTCCGGATGGTCGCTCAGGATCACCGGGCGGCCCGTGCTCAGCGCCTCCAGGACGGTCAGCGGGATGTCCGTCCTGCCGGTCAGCTCCCACGGCACGTGCAGCAGCAGGTCCGCCGACGCCACCAAGGACCGCATGTCGTGGACGTACCCGAGGACCTCCACGTCCCGCAGCCCCTCGCGCTCCGCCAGGCCGCGCACCTCCTCGTCCAGCGCCCGCGCGTCCTCCCCGGGGCGGGCGCGCAGCGCCAGCGTCAGCCGGAAGCGGGCCCCGGCGCGGGCGGCCACCGCGGCCGCCCGTACGGCCTCCTCGGCGCCACCGCCCCGCCCGTGACACCCGGTCACCAGCACTTTCGGCGTGGTCCCCGTCGGACGCGGCATCAGCGGCCACTGGTCCAGCCGCACCACCGGGGGGACGACCACCACCGGGCCGAATCCGGCGGTGCTCAGCTGCCGCGCGGTCGCCGACGACAGCGCCACCGTCCGGCCGAGCGGCCGCGCGCGGCGCAGCAGCCGTGCGTCGTGGACGCCGGTCACGGTGTGGAGCACCGGCCGTCCGGCGAGCAGCGGCGGCCACAGCCGGGAAGACTGGGGGTAACCCTCGCCGATGGTCAGGACCGCGTGCACGAGGTCGGCGCGGCGCGCCAGTACGGCGGCGGCGACGGAGATCTGCAGGCGCTGGCGCGGCCGTGGGACGCCGTCGAGGGACAGGACGGGCACCGCACGCCCGGGCGGGACGCGGGAGACGGTCCTGGGCGCGCCGCGGGGCGGCCAGCGGGTGAACCAGGTGAACTCCACGTCCGGCACGGCGTCCAGGAGGACGGCGGCCAGTTCGGTGTCGGCGTCGTCCCGCCCGTCGAGGGGTCCGCCGGTGAGCAGGAGGACGCGCGGTCTGCGGGCTCTAGCGTCCATGGCCGGGCTCCCTCCCCGGCAGGACGGCTGGGCGGTCGGACCGCGCGCCGGTCTCCTCGACCCCGCCCGGCGCCGAGGGCGGCGGCGCTCTGGTGATCGGCGACGGGCGGGGCGGCTCGGTGGGTGGGCCTGGAGCGGTGGGTGGGCCGGGGGCGGTGCGTCGGCCGGGGACGAGAGGCCGCCCGCCGTTCCCGGTCCGGCGGTGTGGACACCGGACCCGGGACGGGCCCGCCGCGGGACCCGGGCCCGCCGCCG
>NZ_JBEXNO010000079.1:0-9920 GCF_040611175.1 Streptomyces sp. NPDC003036
CCCCGCCCCGGGGCTTGTTTCGGGCGCCGCGGCCGCGGCGCCGGGGCCCGCCCCCCCGCCCCACCCCCCCCCCCCCCCCGGGGGGGCGCCCGCCCCCTCGGCCCCCCCCCCCGGCCCCGTACCACCGCCCGCCGTCCCCCTGGAGCCCGCCCATGCCCGCCGTCGCCATCCCCCGCCGCATCGCCGCCGTGCTGCTCGCCCTCGCCGCCCCGGCCGCCCTGGCCGGCTGCGGTGCGTCCGCGGCGGACGGCCCCGGGAAGGCCGACACCCCGCCGGCCCACATCGAGCCGGCCACCGCCGCCCCGGCGGCCGTACAGGGCAAGCAGGCCGCGGCGATGGCCAGGTCCAAGCCGGTGCGGGTGCGCGTGCCCGCGGCGGGCGTCGACACCGGGCCCGTACTCGACCTCGGTCTCGCCGCGGACGGCACCGTCGAGGTCCCCTCCGTCGCCGACGCCGGCAAGATCGGCTGGTACGACAAGGGCGTGACGCCCGGCGAGACCGGACCGGCCGTGCTGATCGGCCACTTCGACACCGAGAAGGGCCCCGCCGTGCTCAAGAACGTCGCCAAGGTGCGCACGGGCGACGAGATCAGCGTCCAGCGGGCCGACGGCACCACCGCCGTCTTCCGCGTACGGGAACTGGAGCAGGTCGACAAGAAGGCGTTCCCGACCGCCAAGGTGTACGGCGACACCGCCCGCCCCGAGCTGCGCCTGATCACCTGCGGCGGCGACCTGGTCGACGGCCACCGCTCCGACAACATCATCCTGTACGCCGATCTCATCGCGTGAGCCCGAGCGGGGTGAGGCAGAATCGGCCGCATGACGAGCCCCCAGCAGCCCGAGCCCGCCGCCGACCGGTCCTACCGCTCGCCCCTGGCCATCGTGGGCGGCCTCCTGTTGCTCGCCTTCGCCGCCTGGATCGGCGGTGACGCGCTCATCCGCGGCGAAGGGCGGGCCCGCTGGGTCGCGCTCGCGGCGCTGCTCCTCGTCGTGCCGCTCATCGCGGCCTTCACCTTCCGGCCGGTCGTGCGCGCCAACCACGACCGGATGACCGTGCGCAACCCGTTCCGCACGATCGAGCTGCCCTGGGCGGCGGTCTCCACCGTGCGCGCCGGGTACTCCAGCGAGGTCATCACCAAGAGCGGGGCCAAGTACCAGCTCTGGTCGATACCCGTCTCCCTGCGGGAGCGGAAGCGCGCCGCCCGCCTCCAGGACCGCGCGGCGAGGTCCGGTGCCTCCCCGGACCCCGTCGCCGGCGCCATGGGCGCCGACCGGAGCATCGCCGAGCTGCGGCAGCTGGCCGAGCAGTGCGCGTCACGGCCCGCCGCGCAGGGCGAACCGCGCGTGCGCTGGGCGTACGAGATCATCGCGACCTCGCTCGCGGGCCTGGTGCTGCTGGTGGTGCTCACCACCACCGCGTAACGGGCCGCCTGTCACGGCGGACCCGGCCACACCAGCAGCATGTACGCGCCCAGCCACGCCGACGTCAGCACCGCCCCGCCCACCACCAGCCCCGCCACCACCCGCCGCGCCCGGCACACCGCCAGCGCGAGCGGCAGCAGCAGCGGGAAACCCGGCACCAGGAAGCGGGCCCGCGGGAAATAGACACCGCCGCTGCCCAGCACCACCAGCAGCAGCACCCCGCTGAAGACCAGCAGCGCGAGCGGCTGCCGCTCCGCCAGGCACAGCACGTACGCCGCCGCCGACAGCACCAGGACCACCGAGACGGCGACCAGGAAGAGCTGCGGGTTCCGGTCGTACGCGAGGAGGTGCCGCAGCTCGCGCAGGGTGCCGGCGCCGCCGTCCCACGCGTTGCGCCACAGCCGCTGCACGGCGAAGTAGCCGTCCCAGCGGCCGATCCGGGCGCCGACCCAGGCCACGTAACCGAGCCAGCCCAGCGGGGCCGCGCACGCGGCGGCGAGCGGTGCCGCGCGCCGGGTGCGCGCCGCCGCCAGCAGGCCGGTCACGGTCACCGCCGCCGCCACCGCGATCCCGGTGGGGCGCGTCAGCCCCGCCAGCACGGCGAGGGCGCCCGCCGCGTACCAGCGCCCGGTCAGCACGGCGTACAGCGCCCACGCGGCGAGCGCCGTGAACAGCGACTCCGTGTACCCCATCCACTGGACGACCGCGACGGGCGCGGCGCCCCACAGGACGGCGAGGACGGTGCCGGCGCGGCGCCCGTGCAGATGGGCGCCGACGGCGAACACCCCCCAGGCCGCGACCAGCGAGAAGCCGACCGCGAGCACCAGCCCCACCGACGCGCGCGAGCCGGGCGTGACGCCCGCGACCGCCTTGATCAGCACCGGGTAGAGGGGGAAGAACGCCAGGTTGTTGGAGTTGTACGTGGTGCCGAGGGAGTCCTGGTAGCCGTGGTCGGCGATGCCCAGGTACCAGTTGGAATCCCAGGAGGTGGCGAGCGTCGGCCAGACGCCGTGCCCCTTCAGATGGGCCCAGCGGGCCAGGACGAGCAGTCCGAGGAGCCGCACCGTCAGATAGCCGACCAGCGCGGGCGCGGCGTACCGGAGGGACCGGGCGGTCCGCTCCCGGACGCGTACGGCCGCCGGGGACGGGGGTCGCCGGGACGCGGGGACGGTCGGGCGGGCGGTGATCGCCGACGGCGGCACGGTGGGACTCCAGTCTCGCTCGGGTCGCGGCTGCGCTATGGGGGTCACCCTGCTCGGCCGCCCGGGGCGCGTATCGGAGCCGTGCGTCACCTGCCGTACGAGAATCACTCGCAAGAGGGCCCGTACGAGAGCTTGGCGAAGCTCTCGTACGGGCCCTCCCGCGGTGGACGACTCGGATGCCGGTCAGATGCCGGCGGCGGCCGCCAGGTCCCGCTTCAGCGCTCCCAGCACGTCACCGGCCTTGGCGCGCGCGTCGGCCAGCTCGCTCGCGTCGGCGACCGGGACCACGACCTCCAGGTAGCACTTCAGCTTCGGCTCGGTGCCGGACGGGCGCACGATCACGCGCGCCTTGAAGGCACCCTCCAGGTAGTAGCGCAGGCCGTCCGTGGGCGGCAGCGCGGCACTGCCCTTGTTCAGGTCCTCGGCGGAGGTCACCGTCAGCCCGGCGAGCGCGGTGGGCGGCTGCTCGCGCAGGCGGCGCATGGCGTTCGCGATGATGCTCAGGTCCTCCACGCGCACCGACAGCTGGTCCGTGGCGTGCAGGCCGTGCGCGACGGCCAGGTCGTCCAGCAGGTCCGTGAGCGTACGGCCCTGCTCCTTGAGGGCCGAGGCCAGCTCGGCGACGAGCAGCGCCGCCGTGATGCCGTCCTTGTCGCGAACGCCCTCGGGGTCGACGCAGTAGCCGAGCGCCTCCTCGTAGCCGTACGCCAGGCCCTCCACGCGCGCGATCCACTTGAAGCCGGTCAGCGTCTCCTCGTACGGCAGCCCGGCCGCCTCGGCGATCCGGCCCAGCAGCGACGAGGACACGATCGACTCGGCGAAGGTGCCCCGGGCGCCCTTGCGGACGAGGTGGGCGGCGAGCAACGCGCCGACCTGGTCGCCGTGGAGCATCCGCCAGCCGCCGGCGGCGGAGTCGTCGGGGACGGCGACGGCGCAGCGGTCGGCGTCGGGGTCGTTGGCGATGACGATGTCGGGGCCGGCCTCGCGCGCCTTGGCGAAGGCCAGGTCCATCGCGCCCGGCTCCTCGGGGTTCGGGAAGGCGACGGTCGGGAAGGCCGGGTCGGGCTCGGCCTGCTCCTCGACGAGCACGGGCGCGGGGAAGCCGGCCCGCTCCCAGGCGGCCAGGACGACATCCTTGCCGACGCCGTGCATGGCCGTGTAGACGACGTTCGCGGTCCGGGGGGACCCAGAGGTCAGGACGGCGTCCGTACGCGCCAGGTAGGCCTCCAGGACCTCGTCCCCGAGGGTTTCCCAGCCGGACTCCGGACGCGGTACGTCGTGGAGGCTCGCGATGGCCGCGATCTCGGCGGCGATCTCGGCGTCGGCGGGCGGCACGATCTGGGAGCCGTCGCCCAGGTACACCTTGTAGCCGTTGTCGCGCGGCGGGTTGTGGCTCGCGGTCACCTCGACACCGGCGACCGCGCCGAGGTGCCTTATGGCGTACGCCAGGACGGGCGTCGGCAGCGGCCGCGGCAGCACGGCGGCGCGCAGCCCCGCGCCGGTCATCACGGCGGCGGTGTCCCGCGCGAAGTCGGCCGACTTGTAGCGCGCGTCGTACCCGATCACGACCAGGCCGCCGTCCTGGCCCTTGTTCTTCAGGTACGCGGCGAGACCGGCGGCGGCCCGGATGACCACGGACCGGTTCATCCGCATGGGCCCGGCGCCCAGCTCCCCGCGCAGCCCGGCCGTCCCGAACTGCAGCGTGCCGCCGAACCGCTCCGCGAGCGCGTCGAGGTCCCCGGCCTCGATGAGCTTGGCCAGCTCGTCGCGGGTCTCGCTGTCCGGGTCCTCGGCCAGCCATGCCTCCGCCTGCGCGATGAGGTTCTGCTGCACGGTGGTCTGCCTCTCTGGGAGTCGTACGGATGTAGGTGCGTTACGGGTACCCCGCGCCCGCCGCGGCGGAGCAGGGGCGCGGCCCCGGAGCACCGAGGCTCCGGGGCCGCGTCGCCCTTCGCTGAAGGGACGGGGAGGGACTAGATCCGGTCCAGGACCCGCGTGAGCAGCTCGCCCATGCGGGCGGCCGAGTCGCGGCCCGCCTGGAGGACCTCCTCGTGGTTGAGCGGCTCACCCGAAAGGCCCGCGGCCAGATTGGTGACGAGCGAGATGCCGAGCACCTCGGCGCCCGCCTCGCGCGCCGCGATGGCCTCCAGGACCGTGGACATGCCGACGAGGTCGCCGCCCATCACGCGGACCATGTTGATCTCGGCCGGGGTCTCGTAGTGCGGGCCGGGGAACTGGACGTACACGCCCTCCTCCAGCGTCGGGTCGACCTCCTTGCACAGCGCGCGCAGGCGCGGCGAGTACAGGTCGGTCAGGTCCACGAAGTTGGCGCCCACGATCGGGGAGGTGGCCGTGAGGTTGATGTGGTCGCTGATCAGGACCGGCTGGCCGGGGCGCATGCCCTCGCGCAGACCGCCGCAGCCGTTGGTCAGGACGACCGTCTTGCAGCCGGCGGCGACGGCGGTGCGCACACCGTGGGCGACGGCGGCCACGCCGCGGCCCTCGTAGAAGTGCGTACGGCCCAGGAAGAGCAGCGCCCGCTTGTCGCCGATGCGGTACGAGCGGATGCGGCCGCCGTGGCCCTCGACGGCCGGCGGCGGGAAGCCGGGGAGCTCCGTGACCGGGAACTCGGCCTCGGGGGCGCCGAGCGCGTCGACGGCCGGCGCCCAGCCGGAGCCCATCACGAGGGCGACGTCGTGGGTCTCGGCGCCGGTCAGCTCGCGCAGGCGCGCGGCGGCGTCGGCGGCGGCGGCGTAGGGGTCGCCCTGGAGGTGGTCCGGGGTGGCAGTTGCGTTCACAGAGTCTCTCGCCTCGCGAAGTAACAGTCGCCCCGGAACCGCTGCGCGGGGCCGGGGGCCGGGGGCGGGCCCCGGAAAAACACGTACGGACAAGAGCGTAGCCCGAGATTGCCTACGCGCGTAGATGACGATGCCCACGGAGCTCGGATCGTTGCCTTGTCGTTTCCGACAAGTACCGGCGGGTAGGCCCGCGACGCCTCAGCAGGGGCGCTTGCGCAGCTCCATCACGTAGTCGTGGGGCGCGCCCGCCGACTCGGCGGCGTCCGCGATCTCGCCCAGGTAGCGCGCGGAGGGCAGGCCGCCCTCGTAGCCGTTCAGGACGTAGATCCAGGCCGGCTCCTCGCCGTCCAGCGTGTGCACCCGCACCCGCATGCGCCGGTAGATGTCCAGCCCGACGCCCTCCCAGCGGTCCATGGAGTCCTCGTCCATCGGCGCGATGTCGTACAGCGCGACGAAGACCTGCGAGCGCGGCGCCTCGACGATCGTGGCGAGCGCGCCCTCCCAGCCCATCTGCTCGCCGCCGAAGGTCAGCCGCCAGCCGTTGAGCCAGCCCGTGCCGCGCAGCGGGGAGTGCGGGGCGCGGCGGGTCATGAGCCGCGCGTCGAGGTTGCCGGCGTACGCGGCGTAGAGCGACATGGGTCCGAGGGTACGGGAGCGGCCCGGGCGGCGGCTGTTCCGCCTGGAGGGGGCCCGGCGGGAAGGTCCTCGAACGGTGCGGGACAATGGGCTACGTACTCCATCCCTGCCGTGACGAGAGCGCGAGGCGTAACCCCAGTGACCCGGATCGTGATCATCGGTGGCGGACCCGGCGGATACGAGGCGGCCCTGGTGGCCGCCCAGCTCGGCGCGGAGGTGACCGTCGTGGACTGCGACGGCCTCGGCGGAGCGTCCGTCCTGACCGACTGCGTACCCTCGAAGACCCTCATCGCCACGGCCGAGGTGATGACCACCTTCGACTCCTCGCACGAGGAGCTCGGCATCATCGTCGCGGACGACACCCCGCACGTCGACCAGCCCGCCCGCATCGTCGGCGTGGACCTCGGCAAGGTCAACCGCCGCGTCAAGCGGCTCGCCCTCGCCCAGTCCCACGACATCACCGCCTCCGTCACGCGGGCCGGCGCCCGGGTGCTGCGCGGCCGCGGGCGGCTCGACGGCCGTCAGGCCGTGGACGGCTCCCGCCAGGTGATCGTCACCGCCGCCGACGGCAGCGAGGAGACCCTCACCGCCGACGCGGTCCTGATCGCCACCGGCGGCCACCCGCGCGAGATCCCGGACGCCCTGCCCGACGGCGAGCGGATCCTCAACTGGACGCAGGTGTACGACCTCACCGAGCTCCCCGAGGAGCTCATCGTGGTCGGTTCCGGTGTCACCGGCGCCGAGTTCGCGGGCGCCTACCAGGCGCTCGGCTCGCGCGTCACGCTCGTCTCGTCCCGCGACCGGGTGCTGCCGGGCGAGGACCCGGACGCCGCCGCCGTCCTGGAGGACGTCTTCCGGCGCCGCGGTATGAACGTGATGGCCCGCTCCCGCGCCGCCTCCGCCAAGCGGGTCGGCGACCGCGTCGAGGTCACCCTCGCCGACGGCCGGGTCATCTCCGGCACCCACTGCCTGATGGCGGTCGGCGCCGTCCCCAACACCGAGGGGATGGGCCTGGAGGAGGCCGGCGTACGGCTCAGGGAGTCCGGTCACATCTGGACCGACCGGGTCTCGCGCACCTCGGCGCCCGGCGTCTACGCCGCCGGTGACGTCACCGGCGTGTTCGCCCTCGCCTCGGTCGCCGCCATGCAGGGCCGCATCGCGATGTACCACTTCCTCGGCGACGCGGTGACCCCGCTCAACCTCAAGACCGTCTCCGCGAACGTCTTCACCGACCCCGAGATCGCCACGGTCGGTTACACCCAGGCCGACGTCGACGCCGGGAAGATCGACGCCCGGGTGGTCAAGCTGCCGCTGCTGCGCAACCCGCGCGCCAAGATGCAGGGCATCCGGGACGGCTTCGTGAAGATCTTCTGCCGCCCGGGCACGGGCATCGTGGTCGGCGGCGTGGTCGTCGCCCCGCGCGCCAGCGAGCTGATCCACCCGATCTCGATCGCGGTCGACAACAATCTGACCGTCGAACAGATCGCAAACGCTTTCACCGTGTACCCGTCGCTGTCGGGCTCGATCGCCGAGGTGGCACGGCAGTTGCACACCCGGAAGACGACCGCCGAGGCGTAACGCCCCCCGGCCACCGGGACAACACCCGGCAACCCCCGGCAAGTCGGGACATCGACCGGCCGAGGCCGATCGTCGTACGTACACGGACGGGGCCGCCCATACCACTTGGCGGCCCCATCTGTTCGCAACTTCTCGTATTCGGTGCATACGGCTGCAAACACCCGCGTGCTGGGGTTACTGTCAGTTTCGTGTTCGCTGCAGAACGTCGCCAGTTGATCCTCGAAATGGTGCGCGCCAACGGGGCGGTTTCGCTCCGTGAGCTCGCCCGCGTCGTCCAGACCTCCGAAGTGACCGTACGGCGTGACGTGCGGGCCCTCGAGGCCGAAGGACTCCTCGACCGCCGGCACGGCGGTGCGGTACTGCCGGGCGGTTTTACGCGAGAGTCCGGCTTCCCGCAGAAATCCCATCTCGCGACCGCGGAGAAGACGGCCATCGCCGATGCCGCCGCGGCCCTCGTCGAAGAGGGCGAGGCCATCGTCGTCGGCGCCGGGACGACCACGCAGGAGCTGGCCCGCCGGCTCGCCCGCGTCCCCGGGCTCACCGTCGTCACCAACTCCCTGCTGGTGGCGCAGGCGCTCGCGCACGCCAACCGCGTGGAGGTCGTCATGACCGGCGGCACCCTGCGCGGCTCCAACTACGCGCTGGTGGGCAGCGGGGCCGAGCAGTCCCTCCAGGGGCTCAGGGTCTCGCGGGCGTTCCTGTCCGGGAGCGGCCTGACCGCCGAGCGGGGCCTGTCCACGTCCAACATGCTGTCCGCGAGCGTCGACCGGGCGCTGGTGCAGGCGGCGGCGGAGGTCGTGGTGCTGGCCGACCACACGAAGCTCGGCACGGACACCATGTTCCAGACCGTGCCGACGGACGTGATCACGCGGCTGGTCACCGACGAGCCGCCCGCCCACGACGAGCGCGCCGCCACGGAGCTCCAGGCCCTCGCGGACCAGGGCGTCCAGCTCACGGTCGCGAGCGCGGGTTCCTCCGGAGCCTCGGAGGCCTCCCCGCCGGGCCGCCCACCGCGCCGGGAGGTGCCCCTCCCGGGCCAGCGCGGCGCCCGGCACCCGGGCGGCCCCCTGCGCTCGGCCGCCTCCCTGTCGGCGGACGACCGCGCCGCGGAGCGCGGCGCCCGGGTGGCGGACCTGCGGCGCCGCTGAGCGCGCGTGCGGCGCCCGCTCGTCGCTAGGGGGTGTCTTGCCGATCTTGCCGGGCTCGCGACGCCTGGCACGCGCTCCCCCAGAGCTTCGCCTGGGGGTGCCCCCAGCCGCGTTGTCGTCGGTCGCCGATGGCCCCCGTAGCCCTTCAGGCACGGGAGGTGCCCCCACCGCATGGACTCCCTCGGTCCGCCTTGCGATCGCACGCTCCCCCTCGGCTTCGCCTGGGGGCCCCAGACGCCGCTCGCTGATCCGGCCTGATCGACAAGACACCCCCTAGGCCTGCGAGCTGTTACGCCTGCGAGCCGTTACGCCTTCAGGCCGCGGAGCGTCAGCCGCAGCAGGCGGTCCGCCAGCTCCGGGTCGTCCGGGGACTGCTCCGCCGCCAGGGCGATCGCGTTCGTCAGCTGCATGAGGTCGTCGATCGAGACGCCCTCCCGTACGGCGCCGCTGCTCACGGCCCGGTCCAGGAGGCGGGCGCCCGCCTGGCGCAGCGGTACGTTGCACTCCGACAGCGCCGAACTCCGGTCGTGCGACGCCGACATAAGCGCGCTCGCCAGGCCGCGGTACTCGCCCGCGTGCGTGATGATGGCGCGCAGCCACGTGACCAGCGCCTCGCACGGGTGCTCCGCGTCGGCGAGCTGCCGCGACCGCTCCAGCAGCGCGCCCAGCGCCTCCTGGAAGACCGCGCCCATCAGCGCGTGCCGGTTCGGGAAGTGCCGGTACAGCGTGCCGATGCCCACCCCCGCACGGCGCGCGATGTCCTCCAAAGACGCGTCGGTGCCGTGCTCGGCGAAGGCGGAGCGCGCCTCGGACAGCAACCGCTCGTAGTTACGGCGCGCGTCCGCCCGCATGGGGCGCGCCGAACCCGGCGACGTACCCGGTGCCGTGCCCGCTGCCGTACTGGTCGTCATGGCGCCCGTCCTCCCTGGCTCCGCCGTGTGCCTCCAGCATGCCATCGCGCAGCCGGAGGCCCTCTCCGGATGGTGAAGGGGCCCGCCGGTCACCACCGGCGGGCCCCTTCACAGGCATCTCCGTACGGACGTCAGTCCTTGATCTCGCAGATGGGGGCGCCGGAGGTGAGGGAGGCGCCGACCTCGGCGGCCAGGCCCTTGACGGTGCCCGCGCGGTGGGCGTTGA
>NZ_JBEXNO010000080.1:0-9550 GCF_040611175.1 Streptomyces sp. NPDC003036
CGTTTCGCGGAAAGCACATGATCACGGGCTTGATCACGACAGTCCGCATTGTCCGTTACGGCGTCAATAAGGGCCCCGATGAAGCGGATTCGGGCCACGCGGCGGGCGCAGCGGCGTTTCCGCCCCGGCTCTGCAGGCGCCAACCGCCTTGCAGAGCCGGGGTGTTGTGCGTTCGGGGCGCGCGGTGTGCAAGTCGGGACGGCGCGACTTGACGGCAGAGATAGCTCACGGAAAAGATATCTCTCGTCCGGAAGGGAGAACCGCCCCGGAGCTTCGGCTCCGAGGGGCGTCGCACCTCACCTCCCGCCGGCGGCGCAGTGTCCGGCGCCCGGTCTCAACCCCGGCGCCTGAGCCATCCGGCCGCCCCACGCACGGCCGCACGCACGCTCCACGCCCCACGGCACCACACCCCACGTGGCTCCCCGCACCGCGCCCCGCCCGTCCTCCAGTCCCTGCCGTCATCCACGTCGTAAAGGAATGGCACCCATGCGGTCCGTCGCAGTAGTCCTCGGTACCAGGCCCGAAGCCATCAAGTTCGCCCCGGTCATCCGCGCGCTCCAGGACGACCCCCGGTTCGACCCCGTGGTCATCTCGACCGGGCAGCACCGCCAGATGCTCGACGAGACGCTCGACGCGTTCGGTCTGAAGCCCGACATCGACCTGGAGATCATGGCCCCGAAGCAGACCCTCTCCCAGGTCACCTACCGCTCGCTGCGCGGCCTGGAGGAGCACTTCGCGATGCTCTCCACCGAGGCCGTGCTCGTCCACGGCGACACGGCCACCACCCTCGCCGGCGCCCTCTCCGGCTTCCACCACCGCATCCCCGTCGTCCACGTGGAGGCGGGCCTGCGCAGCGGCCACCTCGGCTCGCCGTTCCCGGAGGAGGGCAACCGCCGGCTCGTGGCCCAGGTCGCCCACCTGCACCTGGCGCCCACCCCCGGCAACCGCACCAACCTCCTGCGGGAAGGCATCAGCGAGGACACCGTCGTGGTCACCGGAAACACCGTCATCGACGCGCTCCAGTGGGCGTGCGACAAGGCGGAGGACTACGGCGACCCGGCCCTCGCGGACCTCGACACCGACCCGCGGCGGATCATCCTCGCCTCCGCGCACCGGCGCGAGGCATGGCCGCACCTGCCCGAGATCGCCGAGGCCTTCGCCGAGATCGCCGACGAGCCCGACGTACGGGTCGTCGTCCCGCTGCACCGCAACCCGGTGGTGCGCGAGGCGATGCTGCCCCGGATCGGCGACCACCCCAACATCACCGTCGTCGACCCGCTGCCGTACCTGAACTTCTGCCGGCTGATGCGCCGCGCCGACCTCATCCTCTCCGACAGCAGCGGCTCCCAGGAGGAGGGCCCCGCCCTCGGCAAGCCGACCCTCGTCCTCGGCACCGTCACCGAGCGCTCCGAAGCCATCGTGGCCGGCACCGCACGCCTGGTCGGCACCAGCACCAAGACCATCGTCGACGGAGCCACCCGGCTCCTGCGCGACCAGGCCGAGTACGACCGGATGGCCGCCGCCGCCAACCCGTACGGCGACGGCCGGGCCACCGAGCGCACGGTCGGCGCGCTGGCGCACTTCTTCGGCGACGGCCCGCCGGTGGAGCCCTTCGTCCCGGGCACCCCGGTCGACGAGCTCGCCGCCGAACTCGCCCGCACCGCCTCGTACGCACGGGCCTGAGAGCCCGTCACCCACAGGAGAGGCCCACAGCACCGTGCCCGAGACCGCCCTCGCCTTCAGCGGCCCCCGCATCGAAGCGACGCTCGTACGCCACGCCCGCGACTACCCCGTGCGCGAAGCCGCCATCGTCGTCAACACCGGCGTCACCGACGTCCACATCGCCGAAACGCCCCGCAAGAGCATCCCGCCCCTGTCCTCCACGATCCTGGCCGACACCCGCGTCGAGCGGGCCGACACCCTCGTCCTGCTCCGCGTACGCGACGAGGCCGGCCTGCCCGGCGTCACCGAAGACCCGGGCTGGGACCTCCTCGGCGACGTCCTCGCCGGCTTCCCCCGGGACACCCCCCTGTGGAAGAGCCCCCAGGACGACGCGGGCACCGTCACCTTCGACGCCGCCCACCTGCTGGGGGAGGCCCCGGAACCGCTCCGGCCGGAGACGTACGACGTCAAGGTCAACCTCTGGTACGCCCCCGCCGGCACCGACTGCGCCATCCACAACCAGCACGACTTCATCGAGGTCCACACCCAGGTCCACGGCATCGGCCGCATGCAGAAGTTCCGCGAGCAGGACCACCGCACCCTCTACCAGGACGTCGTGATGGCCCCGGGCTACACCACCCCGGACCCCTTCTGCTCCACCGCCCCCGACGGCACCTACCTCTACCCCTGGCACCAGTACCGCGCCGACACCGACTGCGTCTGGCTCGCCGTCGAGTACCACCGCCGCCCCGCCGCCCACTGACCGAACCCCGTGAGGAGCACACCATGACCAGCAACGACCAGTCGCAGCCCCAGTCCCAGCCCCAGCTCCCGCTCCAGACCCCGAAGTTCACCCCGGAGCTCGTCGCCGACCAGCTGCGCGACGGATACTGGCTGGAGGCCCCGGACATCGACGGCGACGGCCGCCCGGACCTGTTCGGCTACGGGCTGCGCCTCGGCGAGATCTACTGGTACCAGAACGACGAGCGGTGGACCCGCCGCCTGGTCCAGGACAAGATCAAGATGCCGGTCGGCGCCGACTTCGCCGACGTCAGCGGCAACGGCCACCCCGACATCATCCTCTGCTACGACCTGTACGGCCCGATCGGCACCATCCACGACGCCAACACCGCGGGCGGGAAGATCGACTGGCTGGAGAACCCCGGCTCCCCGGACAAGGACGAGTCCCGCTGGAAGCGCCACTACATCGGCCGCGCCACCGGCATGCACCGGCTGCGCGTCGGGCACTTCACGCAGAAGGAGCGCCTGGAGGTCATCGGCCTGCCGATCGTCGCCAAGGAGGACGTGCACGCCGTCCTGCCGGTGGTGATGTTCACCCAGCCCGACGACGTGCACACGGCCGAGGAGTGGCCGATGACCGTCATCGACGACAGCCACTTCCGCATGATCCACGGCGCGGAGAAGAAGAAGGGCCTCATACCCGGCTCCGACCTCGACTCGCTGCTGCTCGCCTCCGACGAGGGAGTGACCTGGCTGTACTGGGACGCGGACCGCAAGGAGTGGATCCGCGAACTCATCGGCACCGGTGAGCTGACCCAGTTCGAGCAGACCGGCTTCCGCGGCAGCGGCGACCTCAACGCCGGCCGGCTCGGCGACGACCCGATGGCGTACGTCGCCGCCATCGAGCCCTTCCACGGCAACACGGTCGCCGTCTACACCAAGTCCACCGACGGCCCGCCCGGCGCCAAGCCGACATGGAACCGCGTCCTCCTCGACGTCTACGGCGACCCCAACGAGAACGGCGAGGGCCCCGGCCACCAGATCGTCTGCGCCGATTTCGACGGCGACGGCGACGACGAGTTCCTGGTCGCGCTGCGCGGACCGTGGCCCTGGCAGGGCGTCATGTACTACAAGGCCATCGACGCGGCCAACGGCGTCTGGGCCAAGTGGCGGGTCTCCGAGGAGTCCGTCGCCCGCATCGCCACCGCCGACTTCAACGGCGACGGCCGGCTGGACTTCGCCACCATCGCGTACTCGGTCCAGAACTACTACGTGGCCAAGGAAGCCAAGCTCATGGTCTACCGCAACGAGATGGACGTCTCCTCGGCCGACGACGCCGAGTAGCCATCGGATCCCCGCGCCACCCCACGGGGACGGCCACCGCCCGGCGGCCGTCCCCACCCGAACCCGAACCCGAACCCGAACCCGAATCCGAACCCGAACCGTCCCGCCCGTCGTCCCTCTCGCCGGAAAGCACCCACACCATGTCTGTGTCCTCGTCCTCCACCGCCGCCGCCACCGCTCGCAGACCAGCCAACCTCCCCTCCCTCACCGGCCTCCGCTTCTTCGCGGCCCTCCTGGTCTTCTTCTTCCACGCCTCCTTGATGGACTCGCCCATCCCGCCGAACGCCCCGATCAACCCCTTCGCGGACGACGGCGTGGCCGGGTTCTTCACCACGGCCTTCAGCAAGGCCGGCTACATGGGCGTGTCGTTCTTCTTCGTCCTCAGCGGCTTCGTCCTCGCCTGGGCCTCCCGCCCCGGCGAGCGCCTGACCTCCTTCTGGCGGCGGCGCGTGTTCAAGATCTTCCCGAACCACCTGGTGGTCTTCGCCGCTTCGATGCTGCTCTTCGCCGGCGCCGCCGTCACCAGCGTGGGCGACTGGCTGCCGAACATGCTGCTGATCCACACCTTCTTCCCGCAGCCGTCCATCAACCTCAGCGTCAACCCGCCGAGCTGGTCCCTGGGCAGCGAGTTCCTCTTCTACATGCTCTTCCCGCTGCTCATGGTGGGGATCCGCAAGATCGCCGAGAGGCGGCTGTGGCTCTGGTCCGGCCTGATGGTCGCCGGCATGGTCGGCGTGCAGCTCGTCACCCGCTTCCTCATCCCCGACACCCCGAAGTCGGCGATCACCCCCATCTCCGACCTCCAGTTCTGGTTCGGCTACCTCTTCCCGCCCGCCCGCGTCTTCGAGTTCGCCCTGGGCATCCTGCTCGCCCGCATCGTCCTCGCCGGCCGCTGGCCGCGCCGCATCGGCTTCGGCGTCTCGCTCGTGCTGTCGGTGATCGGTTACGCCGCCGCCCTGGTCGCCCCGTTCGAGTACGGCTTCGTCGTCGCCACCATCATCCCGGTCGCCGCGCTGATCTGCTCCGTGGCCTCCAACGACGTGGCGGGGCGCGACACCTGGCTGCGCAGCCGGCCCATGGTGTGGCTCGGCGAGGTCTCCTTCGGCTTCTACCTCGTGCAGGGCGTCACGATCTTCTACCTGCGCTCGCTGCTCGGCGAGAGCACGTACAGCGTCCCCGTCGCCATCCTCGTGGTCATCGCCTTCTTCGCGGTCTCGCTCCTGGGCGGCTGGCTGCTGTACCGGTTCGTGGAGACGCCCGCCATGCGGCGCTGGAGCCGAGGACGCAAGCGGCCCGCCGCGGTGACCGCCCCGGCCCCGCAGACCGCCGCGGCGTCCGCTCCGGTGACCGCCCCGCAGACCGCCGCCATCCCGGCGCAGGCCACCGCGCACCACGACACCCTCCCGCAGCGGCCCTCGTCGCCGGTACGCGGCTGAGCCCCGCTCACGCGGCCCGCACCTTCCCCCGCCTTCCCCACCCGACCGCAACCCATCGCTCCCGAGGAGGCGTCACCATGCCCACCGTCACCGTCGCGGGCACCGAGGTCCACTACCGTGCCGAAGGCTCCGGACCCGGCCTGCTCCTCATCCACGGCTCCACCGCCGACTCCGAGGCCAACTACGCGGCCATGCGGCCGCTGCTCACCGACCGCTTCACCGTCATCACCCCCGACTACGCGGGCAGCGGCCGCACCGCCCTGCCCCGCGGGGAGCTGACCCTGGACCTGCTGGTCCGGCAGGTCGCCGCCGCCGCCCGCGCCGCCGCCCCGGGCCCGGTCGACGTCGTCGGCGCCTCACTGGGCGCGGTGGTCGCCGCGGCGCTTGCGGCCGAACAGCCCGAACTCGTACGGCGGTTGGTCCTCGTCGGCGGCTGGGCCCGCAACGACGACCCCCGGCAGGAGCTGGCGCTGGGCCTGTGGCGCCGCCTCGCCGACCTCGACACCCTGGCGTACCAGCAGTTCATCACCCTGCTGTCGCTCTCCCCGGACCGGCTCTCGGCCACGAGCCGCGAGGAGATCGCCGCCGCCGCGGCGGCCGCCCGTCCGTCCGAGGGAGCCCGCCGCCAGCTCGACCTGGACCTCGCCGTGGACATCCGCGACCGGCTGCCCGCCATCGAGGCCCCCACCCTGGTCGTCGGCGCCCGCCAGGACCAGGTCATCCCCGTCGCGCACTCCAGGGAGCTGCACCGGGGGATCGCCCACAGCCGCTACACCGAACTGGACTGCGGCCACAACATCCCGTACGAGCGTCCCGCCGAACTGGCCGCGCTGCTCCGCGAGTACCTGGAGGAGGAGCTCGCCGTGACAGCGGCCGTGGCCGCGGGCGGTTAGACGAGAGGAGACGACGGAGCGGCGGCACCACCGCACAACGCGGTGGTGCCGCCGCTCCGTTTTGCGTGCGCCCGTACGCGATCGCTAGGCGACGGCGGGTTCCCGGTGCGCCCCGGCCGCGCGCAGACCGGAGCCGCCGGACAGCGCGAAGGCCTGCGCCAGCAGCTCGTAGGAGCGCACCCGGTCGGCGGGGTCCTGCGTCAGCGTGTTGACCATGATCTCGTCGACCCCGTGCGCCGCAGCCAGCCGCTCCAGTTCCTCGCGGACCTGCTCCGGCGTGCCGCAGACGAGCGCCTGGCTGTTGACGGCGGCCCGGTCCGCCTCCGCGCCGCTCCACCGGTGCCGCCGCGCCTCCTCCGGCGAGGGCAGCGGGCGGTCCTCACCGAGGTCCTTGCGGGTGCGCCACAGCAGCAGGCTGAGCGCCAGCCCGTCGGCCCGCTCCCGCGTGTCGGCGACGACGGCGCGGACCGCCAGCACGCCCTTCTCCGCCGGGCCCCCGGCCGGCGCGGCCGCCGACGCGGCCAGGCCCTGCCGGTAGCCTTCCAGGGCGGCCACGCCCGGCTCCGGGGCGAGGAAGTGCGCGAAGGCGAACGACGCGCCGAGCTCGCCCGCCAGCACGGCGGAGCGGGTGCCCGCGCCCAGCAGCCACAGCCGCGGGGGCACGTCGGGCGCCGACACCAGCGGCGGCAGCTGCCCCGCCTCCCGGCCCTCCCCCCGGCCCTCGCCGAGGCCCAGCAGCCGGCTCACCTCCCGTACCTGCTGCGGGAAGCGCTGCGCGGGCCCGCCGGCCCGGCCGAGCCCGAGATCGACGCGGCCCGGGTGCAGCGAGGACAGCACCGAGAAGACCTCCGCCACCTTCACCGGCTCGTAGCGCGGCAGCAGCACGCCACCGGTGCCGATCCGCATACGCGTGGTGCGCGACAGCAGCGTCCCGGCGAGGATCTCCGGGGCGGTGCCGGCGAAGCCGGGGGAGTGGTGGTGCTCGGCGACCCAGTACCGAGTGAAACCCAGCGCATCGGCACGCTCCGCCAGCTCCACGGAGGCGCGCAGGGCCTCGGAGTGGGTGAAGCCCTCGCCGACGGGGGACTGGTCCAGGACGGAAAGGCGCAGGCTCATGACGGGAGTCCCTTCGTACGCGGGTTGAGCACGGCACGGGGACCGAGCGACGTGTGGCCGGCGATGGTGGCCGGCACGATCCTGAAGTCCCGTTCGAAGACCAGGTTGTGGATGTCGGCGGCGGCGATCGCGCGCAGAACGGGCAGTTCGGCCGCGGCCTGTTCGGCGGTGAAGACGTTCAGCGGCCACTCGCCGACCGTGGCACCCCGCAGGTGCGGATGGTGGAAGCCTCCCCCGTAGTGCGCGGTGAGGGTGATCGGGGCGATCTCGGTGATCCGCTGCTGCGGCCAGGTCAGCGCCCAGACGGCCGCGACACCGCCGTCCGGCGTCCGGTGCACCCCGGAGGCCCTGACCTCACCGGTGCGGTCCAGCAGGTGCTCGTTGATCTCCTCCAGGGCCTGTTCGGCGTACGGGCTCAGCAGCTCGACCGCCTGGGCGAACAGGCGCTCCTTGCCCTGGCGGGACGCCTGGTTGCCGTGCGTGCCGTCCCGCAGGTCGCCGAAGTGGCGCAGCAGCGCGCCGATATGACCGGGGACCGTGCCGGGCGGGGTGGAGGTGGTGCCGGTGCTGTTCATGGCCTCTCTCTTTCTCGTCTCTTTCTCGCATCGGAGTTGTCAGGGCTTGTCAGAGCCGGGGTGCCGCCCTCGGACCGGACAGCCGGTCGCTCAGGGCGTCCGCCAGCCAGTGGCGCAGCCCCCGGGGGTCGTCCGCCCCCTCGCTGCGCCCGTCCCGGAACCGGAACCCTCCGACGCCGGCGGGCTGGAGGAAGGCGCCGTGCAGGAGGTGCGGGAACTCGTGGAAGGTCACGTCGTTTCCGGCCTGCCGCAGCATGCGCGCGTAGGCGCGTACGTCGTCGGCGACCGGGTCGAACGCGCCGACCCCGAGGATCGCCGGGGCGAGCCCGGCGAGGCTGTCGGCCTCGAAGGGCGTACTGGGCGGGAAGGCGGCGCCGGTGTTCCCGCCCCGGTAGTCGCGCCAGGCGGCGGCCATGCCCTCCTGGCTCGGGAAGTTGTCGCGGTAGCGGGTGTAGGACCGGGCACGGCAGGACGGGTCCAGCGGCGGGTAGGCGAGGACCTGGGCGCTCAGCGGCTCGCCCCGGTCGCGCCGGACCAGCGCGGCGGACGCCGCGATCGTCCCGCCCGAGCTGTCGCCGCCGACGGCGACGGGCGGCAGCCCCTCGGCGGCGGCCCGCTCCTGGGCCCAGTCCAGGACGGTGAGCACGTCGTGGAGGGCCGCCGGGTGCCGGTGCTGCGGGGCGAGCCGGTAGTCGACGCTGACCACCGCGCACCCCGACCGGCCGGCCAGGTCCGCGCAGGCGGCGTGCCAGCCCTCCAGCGAGCCGGTCCGCCAGCTGCCGCCGTGCCCCCAGACCAGCCAGCCCGCGTGACCGCCTTCGGGCCGGTAGACGCGGACGGGGATGTCGTGACGGGCGGCCCGGACGCGCAGCGGATGCCAGACGACGTCCTGCGCGTCACGGTCGCGGCCGCGGTCACGATCACGGTGAGCTGCGTACGGCATGGCGGCTGCCTCCCTTTCGGATCTCTCCCTCTCGGGTCCCTCGGAATCGATCCTGCGCCCACCGCCGCCGACCAGCCAGAACCCTGTTCTGGCTAGTCATCCCACGGTCAGGTTGGCGCCGTCCGCCCCCTCGGGCAGGTCGCGGTAGCCCTGGCTGACCTCGACCACATTGCCCTCGGGGTCGGCGAGCCAGACGCTGCGCCAGCCGGGGATGAACGCGTCGAAGTCCAGGGGCCCCAGGGTGACGCGGGCGGCGTCGCCCATCCGCGCCAGGAAGCCGTCCACGTCCTCGGTCTGGAACGCGAGGTGCCGTACGGCTCCGGCGGTGTGCGGCCCGTCGGCGGAGGGCTCGGGCGCGGGCCCGGTCGCGGCCTCCTCCGGTTCGAGCGAGCACAGCTCCAGATACGCGTCACCGAGCCGGAGGAAGACGAACCGGGCGCCCGCCACGTCGAAGGCGCGGGCGCGTGTCATGCCGAACCAGCGGCGGTAGAACTCCTCGGTCACGTCGAGGTTCCGGCAGTTCAGGGCGGCGTGGGACCACCGCAGAGCCATGGACGTCCTTTCGACGGGCGGATCCGGCCCTGACCCGGGCCTGGCCCCCACCCTCCGGTTCGCCGCGCCACCGGAACAAGGCGCACTTGCCGAGGTCGCCGCCGCCTGCACGCACACGAGTCCGGGCGCGGGGCGCGGGGTGCGCGCTCCGCGGCCGGACGATGTGATGGAGCGTCAGTTCGTCGCCTTTCGTTCCCTGTTGTGGAGGAAGAGGGTGGTGGTGAGGACGCCGAGGAGGACGATGGCGGCGTTGACGAGGACGGCGATGCCGATGCCGTCGAGGATGGC
>NZ_JBEXNO010000081.1:0-9433 GCF_040611175.1 Streptomyces sp. NPDC003036
AACGCCCTGGCCCCGCGCCATGTCCCCCCACGGGGGGGGGGGGGCCCCCGCGGGGCCGCCCCCCCCCCCGGGCCACCCCACGGCGGGACCCCCCCCCGGCGGTGGGGAACCGGCCGTCGTGCGTACGCCGGTGTGCCGGGACGGAAAACCGGCGAGGCCCCGCCGCGGTACGCGACAGGGCCTCGCCGGTGGAGAGCGTCGGAGAGCGTCAGCCGCCGATGACGACGCGGCGCACGCCCTTCCAGGCGGCCGGGTCGGTGGTGCGGCGGCCGTCGACCAGCACGGTGACGTCCGGCAGGTCCGCCGGGGTCAGGGTGCGGTACTCGGCGTGGTCGGCCTGGAGGATCGCGGCGGTGACCTTCTCGCCCCGGTGGGCGGTCAGGCCGTGCGCCTCGAGCTCCTCGGCGGTGTACATCGGGTCGGAGACGAACGGCACCGCGCCGCGTGCCTTGAGGGCCTCAACGGTCGGGAAGACGCCGGAGAAGGCGGTCTCCTTCACGCCACCGCGGTACGCGGCGCCCAGCACCAGCACGTTGACGCCGGTGAGGTCGCCGTACGCGGCGGCCAGCAGGTCGACGGCGTACTCGGGCATCGCGGCGTTGGCCTCGCGGGCCGAGCGCACGACGGTCGCCTCCGGGTCGTTCCACAGGTACATCCGCGGGTAGATCGGGATGCAGTGGCCGCCGACGGCGATGCCCGGCTGGTGGATGTGGCTGTAGGGCTGGGAGTTGCAGGCCTCGATGACCTTCTTGACGTCGATGCCGTTCTTGTCGGCGAAGCGGGCGAACTGGTTCGCCAGGCCGATGTTGACGTCGCGGTAGGTCGTCTCCGCCAGCTTGGCGAGCTCGGACGCCTCGGCGGTGCCCAGGTCCCACACGCCGTTGGCCTGCGGCAGGTCCTTGCGCTCGTCGAAGTCGAGGACCTGCTCGTAGAACTCCACGCCGCGCCGGGTGGAGGCCTCGTCGATGCCGCCGACGAGCTTGGGGTAGCGGCGCAGGTCGGCGAAGACGCGGCCGGTGAGGACGCGCTCCGGGGAGAAGACCAGGTGGAAGTCCTCGCCCGCCTTCAGGCCGGAGCCCTCCTCCAGCATCGGCGCCCAGCGGGTGCGGGTGGTGCCGACCGGCAGGGTCGTCTCGTACGAGACGAGGGTGCCGGGCTTGAGGCCCTTGGCGATCGCCTTCGTCGCGGAGTCCATCCAGCCGAAGTCCGGGGTGCCCTCGGCGTCCACGAACAGCGGGACGACGACCACGACGGCGTCGGACTGGGCGACGGCGGCGGTGGTGTCGGTGGTCGCGGACAGCAGCCCGGCGCCGACGGTCTCCTTGAGGAGGCGGTCCAGGTCGTGCTCGCCGGGGAAGGGCTCGGTGCCGGCGTTGACCAGCTCGACGACCTTCTCGTTGACGTCCGCGCCGATGACCTTGTGGCCCTTGGCGGCGAACTGCACGGCGAGCGGCAGGCCGATCTTGCCGAGCGCGACTACACAGATATTCATCGGGTCAGTTTCCTCTTCACACGGGACATCGTTTGGCGCAGTCGCTTGCCCACGCCGGGCGAGGGCTCCCAGAGCGGAGCCGTGGTGATCACGAGCCGCCCCTTGGGGTTGGCATTGGCGGAGACACGGTACGGCACCCGCTCCCGCCAGCGCCGGGCCAGCGGCAGCGGCAGGCCGCGGACCGGGACCGGGATCTCGTACACGGAGCCCGCCACCTCCACGTAGACGCGGATGCCGAGCTTGGCCCGGTGGGCCTCCAGGGGGAGCCGGACGCGCAGCACCGTGCCGGTGCCGTCGGCCGTCTCCTCGCGGGTCTGCTCGCCGGGCGGGGCGGGCGGCAGGTCGGTGCCGGCGGGCAGCCGGCGGCCGCCGGGCTTGTCCGCGCTCTTGGGCATGGCCTTGGCGGCCGCCCGCACGGTGGCCGAGTCCGTCTCGCCGGTGACGGGGATCCGCACCGCGAGCCGGACGGCCATCCGGTCCGCGTCCTGGTCCCACTCGGCGCCCAGCAGCGCCGTACCCTCCGCCAGTTGACGGGGTACGGCTTCGGCGATGACCTCGAAGAGCCGGTCGGGCAGGCCGAGGCGGGCGTCCCGGAAGCCGGGGTAGCGGGCGAAGGCGCAGCCGTTCTCCAGCAGGAACGGCGGGGCGCCCTGCTCGGTCTCGTCCGCGATGGCGCGCACCAGCTCGTCGACCGCGCCGCGCTGGGCGAGTCCGATGCGTACGCGCCGCTTCACGTCGAGCTTGTCGCGGATGGCGTCGGTGAAGTAGAGGTCCGCGAGACGGGCGATGCCCGCGCACACCTCGGTCTGCGTCTCCCGGTCCAGGCGGGGGAAGTCCTCCTGGATGAGCTTGGCGAGCTCCCAGGTGAAGTGGCGCTCGAAGACGGCGTCCCGCTTCGGACCGGCCTCGATCAGCTCCGCCGCCCGCCGCATGATCTCGCTGACGCAGTGCAGGCGGGCGAGGTGGTCGGCCCGGTACGTGATGTTCGACGCGTCGCCGCGCTTGACGGCGTAGTAGCAGGTGTAGTCGGCGACGACCGAGATCTTGGCGGCCCGGACGCACGCCTCGATGGTGAACGGCTGGTCGGAGCCGACCGGCATGTCCTCGGGGAAG
This sequence comes from Streptomyces sp. NPDC003036, assembly GCF_040611175.1. Classification (NCBI taxonomy): domain Bacteria; kingdom Bacillati; phylum Actinomycetota; class Actinomycetes; order Kitasatosporales; family Streptomycetaceae; genus Streptomyces; species Streptomyces sp. NPDC003036. Next base: position 2,606 of record NZ_JBEXNO010000081.1, read on the forward strand.
CGCAGCTTGTACTTCTCCACCAGTTCGCGCCGGAACAGCTTGGTGTTGGCCAGCGTGAACGGCAGCGCCGAGTCGTACAGGCTCACGTCCGGGTCGCTCTTCTTGTAGAGCGCCTGGTGGACGTAGCGGCCGTTGGTGCCGACCATCTTGCCGACCACGATGTCCGAGCCGTGCTGGTCGGCGCAGGAGACCATCCGCTCCAGCGCTTCCTCGCCGAGGTAGTCGTCGGAGCCGATGAAGTACACGAACCGGCCGGTGGCCACCTCCAGCGCCCGGTTGCTGGGCGCGGCGGGGCCGCCGGAGTTCTCCTGATGGATCACCTTGACAGTGTTCGGGTACTTTTCCGCGAAGCGGTCCAGTTCCCGGCCGCTGTCGTCGGTCGAGCCGTCGTCGACGGCCACGACCTCGAGCCGGTCCAGACCGATGCTCTGCCCGACGAGCGAGTTCAGACACTCGGTCAGGTACGGCATCGTGTTGTAGACGGCTACCACGACGGTGACATCGGGCGTGGTCAACTCGCTGAGTCCTCCGGGGAGAGCCGCACGGTGGCACCGCTGTTGGCGGACTCGAGGACCGCGGCGGCCACCTCCACCGTACGCAGACCCTGACGCAGCGTGCAGATGTCCTGCGACTCGCCGAGCACCGCGTCGCGGAAGAGCTCGTGCTCGACCAGGAGCGGCTCGCGCTTCGGGATGGCGTAGCGGATCATGTCGCCCTCGGCGACACCGCGGAACGCGCGCAGCGCCTCCCACTCGGTGGCCACGGCGGCGTTCGAGTAGAAGGTGAGGTCGGCGGTGAGGGTGTCGGCGATGAAGCAGCCGCGCTCACCGGTGACGGAGGTGAACCGCTCCTTCAGCGGGCTCAGCCAGTTCACCAGGTGGTTGACCATCGTGCCGTCGGACAGCTGGCCGACGGCCGAGACCATGTCCTCGTGCGGGCGGCCGGACTTCGACACCGTGTGGGCGGCGATGGAGGTGTACTCCTGGCCCGTCACCCAGCCGGTGAGGTCGATGTCGTGCGTCGCGAGGTCCTTGACCACGCCGACGTCCGCGATGCGGTGCGGGAAGGGGCCCTGGCGGCGGGTGACGACCTGGTAGACGTCGCCCAGCTCGCCCGCCTCCAGGCGGGCGCGCAGGGACCGCAGCGCGGGGTTGCAGCGCTCGATGTGGCCGACGCCGGCCACCAGGCCGCGCGACTCGAACGCCTCGACGAGGCGGCGGGCGCCCTCGACGGTGTCCGCGACCGGCTTCTCGACCAGCGCGTGCACCCCGGCCTCGGCCAGCTTCAGGCCGACTTCCTCGTGCAGCGCGGTCGGGCAGGCGACGACGGCGTAGTCGATGCCCAGCGAGATCAGTTCCTCGACGGTGGACAGGACGGGCGCGCCCTGGGCCCAGCCGTTCTTGTCGCCCATCGGGTCGACGACTCCGACGAGAGTCACGCCGTCGAGCCCGGCCAGTACGCGGGCGTGGTGGCGTCCCATCGAGCCGAGGCCGATCAGGCCGGCCCGCAGTCCAGCAGCAGTCACAGGTTCTCTCCCAGCGCGTTCACGGCGGTGACGATGCGCTCCAGGTCGTTCTGGGTCAGCGAGGGGTGCACGGGCAGCGAGACGACCTCGGCCGCGGCCTTCTCCGTCTCGGGCAGGTCCCAGGTGCGGCCCGCCTTCTGGTCCGGCTCCCAGTACGGCTTCAGCCGGTGGATCGGGGTGGGGTAGTACACGGCGTTGCCGACGCCCGCCTCGGTGAGCTTCGCCATCGCGGCGTCGCGGGCGCCTTCGCCGCCCGTCACGCGGATCGTGTACTGGTGGTAGATGTGGCGCGCGCCGTCGGCGACGACCGGCGTGACGACGTTCGGGGCGGTGATGTGCTCCGAGAGGTACGCGGCGTTGGCGATGCGCTGCTCGGTCCAGCCGTTCAGCTTGCCGAGCTGGACGCGGCCGATGGCGGCGTTCACGTCGGTCATCCGCATGTTGGCGCCGACGATCTCGTTGGCGTACCGCTGCTCCATGCCCTGGTTCCGCAGCAGGCGCAGGGTGCGGGCGATCTCGGCGTCCGCGGTGGAGACCATGCCGCCCTCGAGGGAGTGCATGTTCTTCGTCGGGTAGAAGCTGAAGGTGCCGCCGGTGCCGAAGGCGCCGACCGGGGTGCCGTTCAGGGCCGCGGCGTGCGCCTGGCAGGCGTCCTCGACGACCGCGAGCTTGTGCTTGTCGGCGATGGCCATGATCTTGTCCATGGCGGCCGGGTTGCCGTAGATGTGCACCGGCATGATCGCGGCGGTACGCGGGGTGATGGCGGCCTCGACGGCGGCGGGGTCCAGGTTGAAGCTGTCCCGCTCGATGTCCGCGAAGACGACGTCGGCGCCGACCAGGCGGACGGCGTTCGCCGAGGCGGCGAACGAGAAGGACGGGACGATCACCTCGTCACCGGGGCCGATGTTCATGGCCATCAGCAGAAGGTGCAGCGCCGAGGTGCCGGAGTTGACGGCGACGCAGTGGCGGCCGTCGACGAGCTCCGAGAACTCCTCCTCGAAGGCCGCGACCTCCGGGCCCTGCACGACGCGGCCGGTGCGCAGTACGCGTACGGCGGCTTCGATCTCTTCTTCACCGATGACCGGGCGGGCAGCGGGGATGGGCTGCTCGTTGATGCTCGGCATGGACGTCCTCCTATGAACACCGCAAGAGCTCTTTTGGCAGAGGTCTGGGGGTGAGCGGACGTCTCGCGAGGCCGCGCGTACCCCTCCGGCGCGATGCCGACGCCCTACCGAGGATTGCTGGGACCGGTCTGTCCCGGAACCGGGTCGGTCACCGCCGTAGTCTCCGGGCGGGGCCCGCCCACGGCAGCGACCGGCGTCACATTATCAGGAATTTCCTCGCCAATTTCGGGCCCGTTAACGACCGGAGGCATCGATTGCGAAACAAAATCCCGGTCCCGCCTCGGGGAATCCCGGGGCGGGACGCGGAACGTTCCACCGTGCCTTGCGAAGTGTTCAGCCGTCAGCCGGGGGATGTTCCCCCGGCCGATGGCTGAATCCCGTCGGCCCGGCGGCCTGCCGTCAGTCCTCCGTGACAGCCGTCACGGAAGGGGCGGAGGCCTGCTCGGCGGCGGCCGTCTTCTTGGCCGTCGCCTTCTTGGCCGTCGCCTTCTTGGCGGTGGCCTTCGTGGCGGCCTTCTTGGCGGTCGTCTTCTTCGCCGTGGTCTTCTTGGCGGCCGCCGTCTTCTTGGTGGCCGCCGTCTTGGCCGTGGCCTTCTTGGCGGTCTTGCGAGCGGCCGCCTTCTTGGCCGGGGCCTCGGACTCCGACTCGGCTTCGGGCTCTCCCTGGGCCTGAGCCTGTGGCTCGGGCTCGGGCTGAGCCTCCGGCTCGGCCGGGGCGCTCTTCACCACGACGATCGCGGCCTGGGCCGCCTCCGGGGAACCGGCGGGAGCGGTGACCTTGCGGACCACGCGGCGCCGGGCACGCGGCGGGGCGGCCACCGGGGCCTCCTCGGCGACCGGCTCGGCAGCGACGGGCTCGGCGGCGACCGGCTCGGCCTGCGCCGGCTGCTCCGGGGCGGGCTGCTCCGGCTCCGGCTGCCGTGGGGCCTCCGACGCGACCGGGGCCGGGGCCTCGGCGGGCGCCGGGGCCGTCGCCTTACGGGTCGCGCGGCGGCGCGTACGGCCCTTGGGGGCCGCTTCCTCCACCGGGGTCTCCACCGCGGCTTCCACCGGGGCTTCCGCCGGGGCGGCGACGGCCGGAACCGCCTCCACCTCGATGGTCTCCGGGGCCACCTCGGCCAGCGCCGGCTGCGGCGTCGGCTCCTGGGCGGTGCGCGGGGCGCCGGCCGGAGCCGTCGCCTTGCGCGTCGCCCGGCGGCGGCCACGGCCACGGCCCGCGGCGGCCTCGGCCTCCGCGACGCTGGAGTACAGCTCCTCGTCGGGGCGGAAGGGCTCCTCGACGGCCACCGGGGCGGCGACCTCCGCGGCCAGCTCGGCCTCGGTCTCGACCTCCGGCTCCGCCTCGGCCTCCGGGACCTCGACGGCCGGGGCCTCGGCGGCCTCGGCCGCGCGGGCGCGCTTCTTGGCCCGCTTGCCGCCGTTGCCGCCGCCACCCACGGTGGTCGGCTGCTCCATGTGGACGATGACGCCACGGCCGTTGCAGTGGACGCAGGTCTCGGAGAAGGACTCCAACAGGCCCTGGCCCACCCGCTTGCGGGTCATCTGGACGAGGCCCAGCGAGGTGACCTCGGCGACCTGGTGCTTCGTACGGTCCCGGCCCAGGCACTCCAGCAGGCGCCGCAGCACCAGGTCCCGGTTGGACTCCAGCACCATGTCGATGAAGTCGATGACGACGATGCCGCCCAGGTCGCGCAGGCGCAGCTGGCGCACGATCTCCTCGGCCGCCTCCAGGTTGTTCCTGGTGACGGTCTCCTCGAGGTTGCCGCCCTGGCCGGTGAACTTGCCGGTGTTGACGTCGATCACGACCATGGCTTCGGTCTTGTCGATCACCAGCGAGCCGCCGGAGGGCAGCCAGACCTTGCGGTCGAGCGCCTTCATCAGCTGCTCGTCGATCCGGTACGTCGCGAAGACGTCGACCTCCGACGTCCAGCGCTGCAGCCGGTCGGCGAGGTCCGGCGCCACGTGGGACACGTAGCCGTGGATGGTCTCCCACGCCTCGTCACCGCTGATGATGACCTTGGAGAAGTCCTCGTTGAAGATGTCGCGGACGACCCGGACGGTCATGTCCGGCTCACCGTAGAGAAGGGTCGGGGCGTTGCCGCTCTTCGCCTTCTTCTGGATGTCCTCCCACTGCGCCTGGAGCCGCTCGACGTCGCGGCGCAGCTCGTCCTCGCTCGCGCCCTCGGCGGCGGTGCGCACGATGACGCCCGCGTCCTCGGGGACGATCTTCTTGAGGATGGTCTTCAGCCGGGCGCGCTCGGTGTCGGGCAGCTTGCGGCTGATGCCGGTCATCGAGCCCTCGGGCACGTACACCAGGTAGCGGCCGGGCAGCGAGACCTGGCTGGTGAGGCGGGCGCCCTTGTGGCCGATCGGGTCCTTCGTCACCTGGACGAGGACGGACTGGCCGGACTTGAGCGCGGTCTCGATGCGGCGCGGCCCGTTGGCCATGCCGAGCGCCTCGAAGTTCACCTCACCGGCGTACAGGACGGCGTTGCGGCCCTTGCCGATGTCGACGAAGGCGGCCTCCATGGACGGCAGCACGTTCTGGACCTTGCCCAGGTAGACGTTGCCGACGTAGCTGGTGGCCTGCTCCTTGTTGACATAGTGCTCCACGAGCACGTTGTCCTCGAGGACGCCGATCTGGGTGCGCTCGCCGCTCTGGCGGACGACCATCACGCGCTCGACGGCCTCGCGGCGGGCGAGGAACTCGGCCTCGGTGATGATCGGGACGCGGCGGCGGCCCTGCTCGCGGCCCTCGCGGCGGCGCTGCTTCTTCGCCTCCAGGCGGGTCGAGCCCTTGATGGACTGCACCTCGTCGGACGGCTCGGCCTTCTCGCGGGCCGGGCGCGGCTCGCGGACCTTGACGACCGTACGGACGCCGTCCTCCTCGGGCGCCTCGGCCTCGGCGGGCGCCTCACCGGTGCGGCGGCGACGGCGACGGCGGCGGCGGGAGCTGCTGGTGCCGGCGGCGGAGGGGGTGCCGGCCTCGTGGTCGTCGTCCTCCTCGGCCTCGCCCTCGTGCTCGGCTGCCTCGTCCTCCTCGGCCTCCGCCTCGTGGTCGGCGGTCTCGGCGTCGGTCTCCTCGGCCTCTTCGGCGTCCTCGCGGGCCTCGTCCGCGTCGGTCATCTCGCCACGGCGGCGACGGCGGCCACCACGGCGGCGGCGACGGGAGGGCCGGTCCTCGTACTCCTCGCCCTCCTCGGCGGCCGCGGCCTCCGGCTCGGGCTCCTCGGCCTCTTCGGCCGCCTCCGGCTCGGGGGCCGCGGCGACGGGCTCGGCGGGCTCGCCCCGGCGGCGGCGACGGCGGCGTCCGCCGGTCTCCACCGGCTCGGCGGCCTCGGCGACGGGCGCGGGGGCGGCCTGCGCGGTCTGCGTGACCTCGGGGGCCTCGTCCTCCTCCGGCTCCGCGGCGCGGGCGGCGGCAGCGGCGGCCGCGGTCTCCGGCGTCTGGAACATCGGCTCGGTGAAGACCGGGGCCTGGAAGACGGGCACGGCGGGACGCGTGGCACGGCGGCGCTCCGTCTTGTGCCCCGGGTCGGTGGTGAACTGCGGCGCGGCGGCGCGGCGGCGGGTACGCCCACGGGAGGCGGCCCGCTCCGCGGCGGCGACCTCGTCCTCGTCGGCGGCGATCTGCGCGACGGCGCCGGCGGGCAGGCTCTCGCCCTCCTCGGCGACGGACTCCTCGGCCTGCGGCTGCGGCTTGGCCTGCGGCGGGCCGGCGGGCGCGGTGGCCTTGCGCGTGGCACGGCGACGCGTACGAGCAGGCGCGGGCGCCTCCTCCACGGCCGGCGCCTCCGCGACAACCTCGGCGGCAGCCTCCGCAGCGGGCTCCTCAACCGGCTCCTGAGCCGGCTCGGCCGCCTCGACGGCCTTCGGCAGGCCGGCGGGCGCGGTGGCCTTGCGCGTGGCACGACGACGCGCACGAGCAGGCGCGGGCGCCTCCTCCACGGCCGGCGCCTCAGCGACAACCTCCGCGACAGCCTCGGCAGCGGGCTCCTGATCGGGCTCCGCCGCCTCGACGGCCTTGGGCGGACCCGCGGGCGCGGTCGCCTTGCGGGTGGCACGACGACGCGTGGGAGCAGCGGGAGATCGACTTCGAGGACCCGGGCGAGGACGACGTCTACGGCGTCTCCCAGGTCGAGCACTTCTCCTGGAAGGGCCTCCTCGACTTCTCCACCT
>NZ_JBEXNO010000082.1:0-9176 GCF_040611175.1 Streptomyces sp. NPDC003036
GGTGCCGACCATGAGCGCGGTCGGCCCGGCGGGGGACGGGTCGGCTCAGCGGTGGGCGGCCAGGGCCACCGCTGCCGCGCACAGCGCCGCAGAACACAGCAGGGTGGCCGCGCACCGGCACAGCAGCCTTTGCCGCAGGGTTTCGTACCGGGCGCCGTACTCCTGCCGCAGCTCGGCGCAGCGCCCGGCCACCTCCCGGAGCACCGCCTTGGACACCTCCAGGCGCTGTTGGGCGTACAGCCGTGCCACCTCCTCGTGCTGCGCGGTGGTCAGCCACGGCATGCGCCGGGCGAAGGCGTCCCCTTCGATACGGGCCCTGTTCAGCTCGCTCTGGTAGAGGAGGTAGCCCTCCAGGCGGTTGATGCCGGAGGCCACGTCGCCGTCCGTCGGTGAGTCGGCCGGCATCAGCTCTGGTCCTTGTCCCCGGACAGCGGGGAGGCGACCCCCTTGCCGGGCTCGACCACATCGCGCCGGTCGCCGTTCTCGAGCCGCTTGAGCGCGGAGATCGCCGGGTGGTGCAGGTCGAAGGCGGGAGACTCGGAGCGGATCTGCGGGAGGGTGAGGAAGTTGTGGCGGGGCGGCGGGCAGGAGGTGGCCCACTCCAGGGAGCGCCCGTAGCCCCAGGGATCGTCGACGTCGATCCGCTTGCCGACCTTGGCGGTCTTCCAGACGTTGTACAGGAACGGCAGGGTCGACAGGCCCAGCAGGAACGAGCCGATGGACGACAGCATGTTGAGCCCCGTGAAGCCGTCGGCGGCCAGGTAGTCGGCGTACCGGCGCGGCATCCCTTCGGCGCCGAGCCAGTGCTGGACCAGGAACGTCATGTGGAACCCGACGAACAGCGTCCAGAAGTGGATCTTTCCCAGGCGCTCGTCCAGCATGGTGCCGGTCATTTTCGGCCACCAGAAGTGGAACCCCGCGAACATCGCGAAGACGATCGTCCCGAACAGAACGTAGTGGAAATGGGCGATGACGAAATAAGAGTCGGTGACGTGCCAGTCCAAGGGCGGCGAGCCGAGAATGACACCGGTCAGCCCGCCGAAGAGGAAGGTGACGAGAAAGCCGATCGACCAGAGCATCGGTGTTTCGAAGCTGATGGAGCCTTTCCACATCGTGCCGATCCAGTTGAAGAACTTCACACCGGTCGGCACCGCGATCAGGAAGGTCATAAAGGAGAAGAACGGCAGGAGGACCGCCCCGGTGGCGAACATATGGTGCGCCCATACGGTCACGGAGAGACCGGTGATGGCGATGGTGGCCCCGATCAGCCCGATGTAACCGAACAGCGGCTTTCGGGAGAAGACCGGCAGGACTTCGGTGACCACACCGAAGAACGGCAGCGCCAGAATGTACACCTCGGGATGGCCGAAGAACCAGAACAGGTGCTGCCAGAGAATGGCCCCGCCGTTCTCGGGGTTGAAGATCTGCGCGCCGAACCGGCGATCGGCCTCCAGCGCGAAGAGGGCCGCTGCCAGTACGGGAAACGCCAGCAATACCAGGACCGAGGTCAGCAGCACGTTCCAGGTGAAGATCGGCATCCGGAACATCGTCATGCCCGGTGCGCGCATGCAGATGATCGTGGTCGTGAAGTTCACCGCGCCGAGGATGGTGCCGAAGCCGGAGAACGCGAGCCCCATGATCCACATGTCCCCGCCGACGTACGGCGTCCGCTCGCCGCCGCTGAGCGGCGTGTACGCCGTCCAGCCGAAGTCCGCCGTGCCCTGGGTGGTCAGCAGGCCGCCGACCACGATGAGCCCGCCGAAGAGGAAGAGCCAGTACGAGAACATGTTCAGTCGCGGAAAGGCGACGTCCGGCGAGCCGATCTGCAACGGCATGATCGCGTTGGCGAACCCGGCGAAGGTGGGCGTCGCGAACAGCAGCAGCATGATCGTGCCGTGCAGGGTGAACGTCTGGTTGAACTGCTCCGTCGAGATGAGCTGCAGTCCCGGCCGCGCCAGTTCCGCCCGGAGCATCAGCGCCAGGAGACCGCCGAAGAGGAAGAATCCGAAGGACGTGATCAGATACAGGTGACCGATCTTCTTGTGGTCGGTCGTGGTGAGCCAGTCGACGATGATGCGTCCCCAGCCCCGGCCCCGTACGGGAACCAGAGTGGTCGGCTCGGTGGTGGTGGTGACCATGCGAATCCTCGGATGAGCATCGGTGAACGAGCGCACGGCAGCTGCCGATGGGTGTCGTGCAAACGCTAGTGATAAACCCCCGTCAGGTCACGCCTGACTAGGCCGTCCCGGAACTAGACGTCTTATCCGAGTGGGGTCGCCGCCGCCAGGTCAAGGTGATGCGGGTCCGCCTGCCCGGAAAATACCCCGGAGGAACCAACGCTCAAGGGCATGGGCGGTAGCGGGAATCCCGAAGCGGTTAAGCATGTCTCTCGCCCCGGCCGAAACGCATCGTTCGCCGTGCGCTTTACGGGGTACCCAGCCGTGCAGTCCACTGCCACCGCCCACAGGAGGCCCCATGTCCTTCAACCCACTGGAACATCGCGGTATCCCGCTGGACCGTCAGCTCAGGAACTGGCGCGAGCTGAACGTCGAGCCCATCGACCCCGACCACTGCGACCCGTACACCCGCTGCCGGATCATCACCATGAACGGCATCGAGGTCGAGGCGATCCTCTTCAGCCACCACCTCGCCCGCAACACCGTCGACCCCGAGGTGAAGCGGCAGCTGGCCGAGACCCGCTACATCGAGGCCCAGCAGCAGAAGGTGGTGAACTGGCTGCTGCCCGGCGTGTCGTCGGTCCTGGAGACGACGATCGCCTACGAGCAGGTCGCGGTCGACCTCACCGCCTGGGTGGCCCGCATGGAGCCCGACCCGTACCTGAAGCAGGCGTACCAGTTCGGCGTGCTGGAGGACTTCGACCACCTGTACCGGTACGCGAACCTGTACGAGATGATCGAGCACCGCAAGGCGGAGTCGATCGTCGACAACCTCACCGAGGTCATCCCGGGCCGCCCGACGAAATACCACCACCGCCACCCCGCCGACAACGTCCGCGACCCCTACGACCGCACCAAGACGGACCCGCTGTCGAAACTGCACGCCCTGACCATCATGTCGGCGGAGCAGCAGACGATGAACTTCTACATGAACACCGGCTCCACCTACATGGAGCCCATCGCCCGCCAGCTCTACCAGGAGATCGGGCTCATCGAGGAGGAGCACGTCACCCACTACGAGTCGCTGGTCGACCCGGGAGAGACGTGGTGGGAGCAGCTCGTCAACCACGAGTACAACGAGTGCTACCTGTACTACTCCTTCATGGAGCAGGAGAGCGACCCCAAGGTCAAGGCCATCTGGGAGCTGCACCTCAACATGGAGCTGGAGCACCTGCGCATCGCGTGCGACCTGATGCGGCGCCACGACGGCCGCGAGCCGGAGTCGGTGCTCGCGCCCGAGCTGCCCAACGTGCTCACCTTCGAGCCCAACAAGGCGTACGTACGCGAGCTGCTCGCCACCCAGATCGACCTGACCACCCTGGGCGCCGGCTATGTGCGCGAGGCCCACGAGCGGTTCGAGAAGATGCAGGCCGCCATCAACGGCGGCGAGGAGCCGCCCAGTGAGCGGGTCATGGCCCAGCACCAGGACATGTTCGGCCGCGAGTACCGCGTGGAGACCGAAGGACCGCACCCCGACCCCGCCCTGCAGGAGAAGTAGGAGGCCCGCCGTGTCCCCGATCGACACCCCGCAAGCCGGCGACGACCACGCCCCGGACGACGACGTCGTCTCGCTGCTGATGCGCCAGCACGGAGACATCCGCAACCTCTTCGACGAGGTGGAGCGGAGCACCGGAGACGAGCGGCGGGAGGCGTTCCGCCACCTGGTGCGCCTCCTCGCCGTCCACGAGACGGCGGAGGAGGAGGTCGTCCACCCCTTCGCCCGCACGTCGATGCCGGGTGGCGAGGACGTGGTCGAGGACCGTCTCGCCGAGGAGCACGCGGCCAAGAAGGTGCTGGCCGCCCTCGACGACATGGACACCGACGACCCCGGGTTCATGCCGCAGCTCTTCGCCCTGCGCGCCGACGTACAGGCGCACGCCCGGGCCGAGGAGCGCTACGAGTTCACCCACATCCGGCGCAGCACGGACAGGGCCAAGCTCGCGGCCATGGCGAAGGCGGTCAAGGCCGCCGAGGCCATGGCCCCGACCCGGCCGCACCCGGGCGTCGAGTCGGCGGCGGCCAACATCGCGCTCGGCCCGATCGCCGCGTTGATGGACCGCACCAAGGACGCCGTGCGGAAGGCCATGGGCCACTGACCCGACTCGACCCAACCGGCGACGCGGCGGCGGCCGGCGGCCATCGGCCCTCACGGGCGCGAAGCCGCCGGCCGCCGTCGCGTCGCCCTCACCGATCCGGACTCCGGCCGCCGCCGCGCTCCAGCTTCTCGGCCCTGCGCAACAGCAGCATCGACACCACGGACAACACGACCAGCACGGTCCCGGCCGCGACGTCGAACACCTGGGCCCCGTCGAAGACGGCTGTGTTCCGCAGGCCCAGCAGCCACGGCGAGGCGATCAGCCAGCCGCCCGCCAGCAGGATCACCACGTCCGAGGCGAGGCCCAGATGCCAGCGGAACCGGGCGAGGGCGATGAAGAGGACCACCATCCCCACCCCGAGTTCGTTGCGGTGGGCGTCCTTCGCGGTGTCGGGCTCGCCGACCACCCACGGCGCGACGAACAGGGCGATGGCCGTCAGCAGCATCAGCAGGGACACGATCTGGTCCCGCTGGCCTTCGAGGAGTACGCGCCGTACGGCGGGCGGCGTGGTGGACCGGTGCGCCACCGGAATCGAATGTCGGACCATTGCTCCACTCCCCACTCGCGTGCCACTCAGAGGTTCGACGCGCCGAGTACCCCTCGCGTCCCGCCCAACCACCACCGGACGGCCGCCACCCGATGCGCTGGCGAGGGCGGCGGCCGCGTGCAACGGTGGAAGGGCAGAGACGGGGCTGTCTTCATCAGGCAGGAGGACGTCATGTCGTTGGCCGAGAAACTGCTCGACGCCTACCCGGCGGAGACCGGACTGCCGCCCAAAGTCCTCTCCCAGGCCGTCGACAAGCTGTACGAGTGCGCTGCCGCGTGTCTGTCCTGCGCGGACTCCGCCGCCGCGGAGCAGGACCCCGAGAAGATCGCGATGGCCGTGAAGTGCATGCGCAGCAGCAACGACTGCGCGGACCTGTGCACCGTCGCCGCCCGGGTCCTGACCCGGCAGACCGGGTACGACGCGCCCACGACGATGGCCGTCCTCGACGCCACCCGCACCGTCCTGAGGGCCAGCGGGCAGGCGTGCGAGGAGCTCGGGGACGCCAAGTACTGCGAGCTGTCGGCGAAGGCCTGCCGTGACACGGAGAAGCTCCTCGGCAAGATGATGGAGCGGATCCGGGCCACCGGCGGAGTCGGCGGCTACCCCGAGTCCCCGCCGAGCGCCACCACCCCGGCGGGCGCGGCGCGTGGCGGCGGCGGAGGCGGCAGGAGCAAGAAGGCCAAGCAGCAGCAGTCCGGCACCTCCATGGAGGAGCTGGAGCACATGCACATGGAGGAGCTGCGCGGCCTCGCCCGCGAGCGCGGAGTCGGCAAGGTCAGCTCCCTGCGCAAGCGGGAGCTCGTCGACGCGATCAGCGGAGCCGGCGGTTAGAACCGCGACTGGAACCGCGACCGGAACGGCGGCTAGAGCCGGTCCTCGGCGGTGTGCGCGTCCCGTACCCCGGCGATGCGCACACCGTCGCGCGGCCGCGTGGGGATGCGCCCCAGCGGGATGGCGAGGTCCTGCTCGGGCACGTCGTACCGCAGGCGCGCCAGCCGGATGGAGAGCGCCTCGAGCAGCGCGATCGTGACGGCCTCGCCGGGACACCGGTGCCCCGTGGACGGGTCGCCACCGCCCTGTGGGACGAGTTCGTCGCGCTCCACCGGCCGCTGGAGGAAGCGTTCGGGGCGGAAGGTGTACGGGTCGCCCCACAGTCCGGCGTCGTGGTCCTGCCCGTACACGTCCAGCACGACGAGCGCGCCCCCGGGGGATCCGGTGGCCCCGCCAGGACAGGTCGGCGGCCGCCCGGCCCGCGAGGAAGGGCGCGAAGGGGTAGAAGCGGCGGACCTCGTGCACGAACGCCGCCGCGTACGCCGCGTCGTCGTCCTGGAGCCGCTTGCGGTGCTCGGGCCGGCGGTGCAGGGCGTGCGCGGCGAAGGCGACGAACCAGGCCACCGCGACCGTCGGCCGGACGACGTTGAGCAGCTCCACGGCGGCGGTGCGCGCGTCCAGGGCCCGCCCGTCGGAGTCGCGGTGCCCGGCCACCACCTCGACGACCGAGCCTTCCGGCACCTCCACCGCCCCGGCGCGTACGTCCTCCACCAGGCCGCCCAGCCAGGCCTCGCACCGGCGGCGCGCGGCGCGGGCGCGCCAGTGGCGCGGCCCCAGGGTGGCGAAACCGTCGACCATCGCCACCATGTCGCGGGCCACCGCGTCCGTGCGCGCGGCCTCCAGAGGCACCCCGGCCCAGCGGCACACCGCCGAGGTCAGCACCTTCGCCGCCTCGTCGAACAGGACGATGTCCGCTTGCCGGCTCCACTGCCGTACGGCGCCGTCCCACGCGTCCCCGACCAGCTCCACCAGGTCGGCGACGCGGGCCGGCGGCGTCAGCAGCGACAGGAACATCGCCTTGCGGACCCGGTGCGCCTCGCCGTCCAGCGTGTGGACCGCGCCGTCACCGAAGAGGGTGGCGCGTACCGGTTCCGGCAGGGCCCCGCCGCGGCGGACGTGGGCCCCGTCGTAGAAGAACCGCACGGCCTCGGGTCCACGGAGGGCCACCGCGTGCCGCCCGAGCAGCCGGGCGCGGACGACGCCGTCCGGGGCACGCCGCATCCGGTTGGGCAGCCAGGCGTATCCCTTCAGGAACAGTGACGCGGTGCGGTCGGCGAGGGGACTACGGTGCACGGACATAACCCCACAAATGCCCCATATCACTCGGACGAAAACCGCGTTGAACAGCGGCCCCAGGCGGCGGCCCCCCGGCAGCGGCTGCCCGGGCGGCGTTCCCGTCCCGATCAGCCGGACGCCTCGTCGACGAGGCCGGCCAGCGCCTCCGCCAGCGCGTCGAGACCGTGACCGGAGGGCGCCCCCCGCTCGTCCAGGTAGAGGTCGCGCCGGATCTCCACCATCAGGGCGCCGACCCGCGCGTCGCGCCCGTAGTACCGGAGCGGTACGTACGTTCCCGCGAACGGCGTGTCGAACTCCGTACCGCCGCACCCCGCGAACGCCCGCCGCGCCGCGTCGCGGAGTGCGGCGGGCGTGTGGAAGGGGTCCGTTCCGATGCACACGGGCGGGCGCGGCCCCTCGCCGTGGAGCTCGTACGGCAGCCGCCGCGCCGGGTACGAATGGACGTCGACGATCACGGCACGCCCGGTCGCCTCCAGGCGATCGGCCACGGCCGCCGTCATCGCCTCCGCGTACGGGACGAAGTAGCGCTCGACGAGGGGCCGTACGTCGAAGCCGTCCGGACGCAGTTCCTCGCGGTGCGTGGTGCGGGTGTAGACCGCTCCCATACCCACCGCGAGCATTTCCTCGCGCTCGTCGGGAAAGCGCTCCGGGTCGACGACCAGGCGGGAGAGCCGGTTGACGAAGCGCCAGGGTGTGACCGGGGCGGCCTTCGCCGCCGAGGCGGCGATCTCGGCCGTGTACGCGTCGGTGATGTGGTCCAGCTCCCGCTCCAGCGCCCGGTCGTCGAGGACGATGCCGTCGCGGACGCCGGCGGGTATGGCACGGGAGGAGTGCGGAACGTGGAGGATCACCGGGGAGTCCGGTGCGCCGGGCAGCAGGCGGAAAGAGGGGGACGGGTCGCTCATCTGATTCCTCGGGTTCGCGTCGTGCGGCCCCCCCGAGGTGACATGCCGGGGGCCTCGGCGGGTACGGTACGGAAAATGAGCATGAAGGGCCGACCTGCCGGCCGGACGGGCTTCGACGCGGAGCCGGGGACAGAGGTCTCCTTGGAGGCGTTTCCGCTGGGAGACCGGTCCGGCCTGCGGGTGAACGGGGAGATCAGTGTGACCACGCGCATGGCGTGGCGCACGGTGCTGGAGGAGCTTGTGCGGCAGCCGGGGGACGCCTGTCATGCCGATCTGGCGCAGGTGTCGTTCATCGACGTCGCCGGCGCCACCGATCTGGTACTCACCGCCCAGGCGATGCCGCAGGGCCGCCGGATCGTCCTGCACAGCCCTCCGCCGCAGCTGCCCCGCATACTGGAGCTCTTCTGGCCGGAAGTGACCGAGATCGAGGTGGCGTCGTGACGAGCGAGGTCACTGTCGAGGACCCCTTCGTGCATCCGGCGCTGTTCTACCGCGGCGACCGGCAGTACGTGGCGGGGACGGTCCCCTTCATCCTGGACGGACTGGACGGCGGCGAGCCCGTGGCCGTCGCGGCCCCGCCCGACCGCCTGGAGCTGATCCAAGGGGAGCTGGGCGACCGCGCGAGCGAGGTGCACTTCGTCGACATGACGCGGGCGGGCCGCAACCCCGGCCGCATCATTCCGGGCGTGCTGCGGGCGTTCGCCGACAGCCGGGGACCGGGACGGATCCGCATCATCGGGGAGCCCATCTGGCCGGGCCGTACGGAGGTGGAGTACCCGGCCTGCGTGCAGCACGAGGCGCTGATCAACGCCGCGTTCACCGGACGTGACGTGACCATCCTCTGCCCGTACGACGCGGACGGACTGGACGGCCACGTGCTGGCCGACGCCCTGGAGACCCACCCGGTCGTCCTCGACGACTCCGGTGAGGCGGTCTCCGCCGCCTACGACCCCGAGCAGGTCATCGCCCGCTACAACACGGCCCTGTCCGCCCCGCCCGGCGCCGCGTCGTACGCCTTCGGCTCGGGCGGACTGCCCGCCGTACGGCACTTCGCCGTCGAGCAGGGCCGGCGGCTCGGCCTCACCGACATGCGGTCGCAGGACCTGGCCCTGGCCGTCGCCGAGCTCACCACCAACAGCGTGGTGCACGGCGCCGGCGAGGGCGTCCTGCGGATCTGGGCCGAGGGCGGACAGGTCGTCTGCGAGGTCCACGACGGCGGGCGGCTGACCGACCCGCTGGCCGGGCGGCGGCCCCCCCCGCCCCCCCCCACCCGCCGGCGGGGGCGGCCAGACCTGCACCACCCCACGGACCTCGAGCCGGTGGA
>NZ_JBEXNO010000083.1:0-7747 GCF_040611175.1 Streptomyces sp. NPDC003036
GCGGGGGGGCCGGTGGCGCGCCCGGCGCGCGCCCCCGGCGCACCCGGGGGGGCCCGGAGACGTGATCACGTCTCCGGGCCTCCGGTCCGGGTGGTGGGCGATACTGGGTTCGAACCAGTGACCTCTTCGGTGTGAACGAAGCGCTCTCCCACTGAGCTAATCGCCCGGGCGCACCGCAAACATTACCGCATGTCAGCAGGTGCCTCCGACCACCTGATCAGCGCGGGATCCTCCACGGCATGATGATGCCGTACTTCCAGACGTAGACGCCGACGAGCGCCGCGATGATCACCAGACCGATGGTGGTGAGGATGATGTTGCGCCTGCGTACCTTCGGGTCGAGGGCGCGCTGCGCCGCCTCGGTGACCTTCCGCTTCGTCCAGCGGAGCACCAGCTGGGCCCAGACGAACTCGGTGGCCCAGATCGCCATGCCGCCGAAGATCACCACCCAGCCCGGGCCCGGCAGCGGGAGCATGACGACGCCCGCCCCGACCACCGCGAGGCCGACGACGAAGACGCCGACCTGCCAGCTGAGGTGGAGCGTGCGCCGCGCTTTGATGAAGGCTGGCGCCCGCGAACCGAGCTCCGGTTCGGCGGCCTCGCCGCTCGTCACGTCCCCCGTGGCGGGTGTCGGAGCCGCCGCTTCGGCGCCCCTCCTCCGCTCGTCACTCTCCGCTTTCATGAGGCCCAACCTACCGGACGGGACGCCGACACCGGAATGGCCGTATAACCACCGGTTACACACCGCCGTACGAGCGAGCTCAACCATCACAAAACAGACAGAGGGGTTTACAACGGCACCGTAGGTGGCATGTCGATTTCGCCGACGTGCGAATCCCCGAGCGCACACTGAGCGAAAGGCCCTGGCGCTTATGAACACCACGGTCAGCTGCGAGCTGCACCTGCGCCTCGTTGTATCGAGCGAGTCCTCACTGCCTGTACCGGCGGGCCTGCGGTATGACACGGCCGATCCCTATGCCGTGCACGCCACCTTCCACACCGGAGCCGAGGAGACGGTCGAGTGGGTGTTCGCCCGCGACCTTCTCGCCGAGGGGCTGCACCGCCCCACCGGAACCGGCGACGTCCGTGTCTGGCCGTCTCGCAGTCACGGCCAGGGCGTCGTCTGCATCGCGCTGAGCTCCCCGGAGGGAGAAGCCCTGCTCGAAGCCCCGGCGAGGGCCCTGGAGTCGTTCCTGAAGCGGACCGACGCCGCCGTCCCCCCGGGCACCGAGCACCGACACTTCGACCTCGACACGGAGCTCTCGCACATCCTGGCCGAAAGCTGACCGGCTGACGAGCTGAGCGGCTGAGCCAGGCCGAGAGCCGCACGGCGCCGTCCGACTCGGGGCGACGGCGCCGCGCGGACAACCCCACACGGCCACCGACAGGCCGTACAGGACGGACACCGCGCCGTCACGGTGGAACCACCGCCGTGGCGGCGCGGTCGCGTTCCGCCCGCTCCCCCATGCGAGCCGGTACGAAACCGGCACGCATCCGGCGCGGCGCGCACGAGCCGCTAGAGTCGGCGCCACATGCGGCGGGCGCCCGCCCGCGGCATCAGGCCAGGGAGCGGAGCGGAATACGTGCTGATCCCCCACGACACCCGGATCGCCCTCGACACCGTCGTCGACCTGATGAACACGGCGCCCGAGGGCGGGCGGGACGACACACTCGGGGACGTCGCCGCCTTGTACGCGTTCGTACGAAGCCACGACGTGAGCGGCGTCGACGAGCTCGACGCGCGGGATCTGAAGGCGGTGCAGGACGTACGGAAACGGTTCGCCGAGGTGTTCGCGGCGCCCGACGCCCATGCCGCCGCCGAGCTGATCAACCAGCTGGTGGCCGCGGCCGGCACCACGCCGCAGCTCACCGACCACGACGGCTACGACTGGCACGTGCACTACTTCGCGCCGGGCGCGTCGGTCGCCGACCACCTGGCCGCCGACTGCGGCATGGCCCTCGCGTTCATCCTGGTCGCGGGCGAGCGGGAGCGCCTGCGGCGCTGCGAGGCACCGGACTGCGGGCGGGCCTTCGTCGACCTGTCCCGCAACCGCTCCCGCCGCTACTGCGACAGCCGTACCTGCGGTAACCGTCTGCATGTGGCGGCGTACCGGGCCCGCCGCAAGGAAGCCACGACCGGCTGATCCGGAGTCACAGCAGGAACAGGTCGTGGACCGCGGCCATGAGCAGCAGGCCGCCGATCACCCCGAGGAAGATCATCAGCGGGGGCTGGGACAGCGCGAAGAGGCAGCCGCGCGGCTCTTTCGTGGTGGCGGGGGGACGCTCCCGCGAGGTATCCAGCATCTCGGGCCCGATGATGGCGCAACCGGGGTCCCGCTGATCGGGGAATACCCTCATCAACACGCTTGTGGGGGACGCCGGATGCTTCGGCTCCCCTCAGCGGCCCGTCAGATGCCGTGCTTCTTGAGGATGGCCTCGATGTCGCTGAAGTCGTCGGCGGAGCCGGACTTCCCGGCCGGGCGACGACCGGTGGCGGTACCCGTACCCGCGCCGGAGCCGGTACCCAAGGAGGGCGCCGACGCGGCCGGCGCGACCGCGTCCGGCTGCGCGCGCCTGCCGGCCCTGCGCCGCTCGACGGCCCTGGTGGTCGTGAACAGCAGCCACGCCACCCCGAGCACGCCGAAGCCGGCCCACGCCACCGGACTGAAGGCCGTGCCCGCCAGCCACTCCACGGCGCCGGTCATCACCAGCCCGAGCGGGACAAGCGCGTAGGCGGCGATACGGGCGGCGGCGAGGAACCGCCTGCGGTACGCGGTGATGGCCGCGATGCCCAGCCCTGCCGCCGATACGGCGGAGCAAACGGTCTCGGCGAGCATCCGGTCCTCCAGGGCCTGGGCGGTGGGCGGGGTCGTACGTCCCTTCCATCCTGCACCGGGCACGCACCCGGCGGCCATGGCGACCGGCCAACCTCAGGGAGATCTCCGGGTTGGGAGCGCGCGGTTCCTGCTGGAAGACTGGCCTCATGAGCGACTCCACCACCGACCGCACCGCCGATCACACCGCCGACCCCGTCGTCCTCGACGTCTGGTGCGAGCTCCAGTGCCCCGACTGCCACGCCGCGCTGGAGGACCTGCGCGCCCTGCGGGCCCGTTACGGCGACCGGCTGGAGGTGCGGCTGCGGCACTTCCCGCTGGAGCGGCACAAGCACGCCTACGCGGCGGCGCAGGCCGCCGAGGAGGCGCTGGAGCAGGGCAAGGGCTGGCCGTACGCGGAAGCGGTGCTGGCCAGGACCGAGGAGCTGGCGTCGCGGGGCGAGCCGCTGCTGCTGGAGGTGGCGGCGGAACTGGGCCTGGACGCCGAGGAGTTCGAGACGGCGCTGATCGACGGCCGGCATCTGCTGATCGTCGACGCCGACGAGGCCGAGGGCAAGGCGATCGGCGTCACGGGCACGCCCACGTACGTGATCGGGGGCGAGCGGCTGGACGGCGGCAAGAGCCAGGAGGGTCTGCGCGAGCGCATCGAAGGGATCGCCGACCGTCTCCTGGCCCAGGCCTAGGCCGCCGCTCTCAGCCCCGCAGGACGGCGACCAGGCCCCGCGCCCGGCTGCCGTCCGGCAGCTCCCAGGCGCCCGCGACATGGCCGACGGCCCCCTCGGGCAGGTCCGCCGGACCGTCGGAACCGGGGCTGAGGATCCGGTGCAGGAGGAGCGTCGTGCCGTCCGGCGCGGACAGCTCGGTGCGGTCGCGGTGGTCGACGACGGTGGTCAGATCTGCCGGGACCGGGCCGTCGCCGGTGAACGAGCGGGCGACCTCCTCGTCGACGGCGTCGCTGATGCTCTGGGCCTGGGCCTGGACCCGGCCCTCGATCAGGGCGAGCAGCTGGGCGACGAGGACCGGGTCGTGGCAGCCGTCGTAGACCCATCGCTTGCCGAGCACCCCGTGCTCCGCGGTGCTGACGAGCGCGTGCTCCCCGCCCTCCAGCGGGGCGCCGCGGTAGGTGAGCGGCACCAGGTAGCAAGCCGGGGCCGCGCCGGACGCGGCATCGGTGACCACCATGAACTCGATGCCGACCTCGCCCTCCGGGTCGTCCAGCCGGAAACCGCCGGCCTTCGTCAGCCGCGGTTCTCCCTCCCCTGCGCGGTACCACGGGCGTGAGGGCAGCCAGGAGGTGAGCATCTCCAGCTTGCTCGGCGTGATGGTGGTCTGGTGGATAACGGCCATGCCGTGGACTCTCCTCGTCGGGCGGTCGGGCGGGTACGTACCAAGATCCACAAGGTACGCCGCGGCCTCACCGGCTGCCTAGCCCCGCTCCGGCCATGAAGCAGCCGGCCATGAAACAGCCCTAGAGCAGGGGCTTGAAGGCATGCACGTGCGTCGTGGCGTAGCCGAGCGACTCGTAGAGGCGGGCCGCCGGGGTGTTGCCCGCGAAGACGTGGAGGCCGATGCGGCGCAGTCCCCAGGCGTGGGCGGTCCGTTCGGCGGCGAGCATCAGGGCCCGTCCGTAGCCTTGGCCGCGGTGGCCCTCGGCGACCTCGATGTCGTACACGTACGCGACCGGCTCGCCGCCGGGGTCCGGCGCGCGCCGGCCGGTCCATATGTGGCCGGCGACCGTGCCGCCGTCGCGTACGGCCACGTGGAAGGCGGTGCCCTCGGTGGCGAGGCCGTCGGGGAGGCTCGTGCGGTGGCTGGTTTCGGACGCCGCCCTGGCCTGGGCCTCCGGTACACCGCGCGCGGTCCACTCGCGGGCGAAGGCCTCCTCGGCCGTGGCGTACCACTCCTGAAACTCGGCCTCGCTCATCGGCCTCACCGTCACGCCGTTCCCGGGCAGCGGGGGCGGCGGCCCGGTGAGCTCCTTGGCCATGGTGCGGCCGCGCTCGGTGTAGCCGAGGGCTTCGGTCAGGCGGAGAGCGACGGTGGCCTCGACGGGGACGGCGACCTGGATCTGGCGGCAGCCCCACCCCCGCAGGACCTCCTCGCCGGCGAGCGCGGCCACGGTGGCGCGGCCCCGCCGCCGGTCGGGCTCGTCGACGCGCAGCGAGCGGACGGTGCCGATCGCCGTGCCGAAGCCGGGCAGGGTGGCGAGCTCGACCGCGCCGACGGGACGGCTGTTCACGCAGATGTCGTACGCGCGTGAGCGCACGCCGTCGGGGGCCTGCTGGAGCGGTCCGGTCGGCCGCAGGGTGGTGGTCATCAGCTGGTTCCTACCCACCCCGCGACCGGGGGCTCACATCTGCGCGGCACGCTCCGCGAAGATCCGCATGGCCTTGGCGGTGACGGGCCCGGGTGCGCCGGGCAGGTCGCGCCCGTCGACCCGGTGGACGGCCTGGACGTCGCGCAGGGTGGAGGTCAGGAAGATCTCCTCGGCGCTCTGCAGGACGTCCATCGGCAGGTCGGTCTCCTGGGCGCCGGTCCACTCCACGGTCAGGGCTCGGGTGATGCCGGCGAGGCACCCGGAGGCGAGCGGCGGGGTGTGCAGCTGCCCGTCGAGGACGACGAAGACGTTGGAGCCGGTGCCCTCGCAGAGCTGTCCGACGGTGTTGGGGAAGAGCGCCTCGGAGGCGCCCCCGGCGTGGGCCTTGGCGAGGGCGACGACGTTCTCGGCGTACGAGGTGGTCTTCAGGCCCGTGAGGGCGCCGCGTTCGTTGCGGGTGAAGGGGACGGTGATCACGGCCGTGGTGTCGGGCCGGCGCTTGGCCTCGCCGAGGGCGACGATCAGGGTGGGCCCGGTGTCGCCGCGCTCGGAGCCGAGCGGGGACAGGCCGCCGGTGTAGGTGATGCGCAGCCGCCCGAGCGGCATGGGGTTGGCCTCCAGGACGGCGGCGCAGGCGCGGCGCACCTCGTCGAGGTCCGGGTCGGGCAGGCCGAGGCCGCGGGCGGAGCGGGTGAGCCGGTCGAGGTGGAGGTCGAGCGCGAACAGGCGGCCGTCCTCCGCCTTGACCGTCTCGAAGATCCCGTCGCCCACGGTCAGGCCGTGGTCCAGTACGGAGATCCGGGCGGTGTCCGCGTCACGCAGCCCGCCGTCGACCCACAGCTTCATTTTCCGATGGTCCTTCCGCTCGCCTCGTACGTCCCCGACGCTACCGCGAGCAGCCGGGAGGCCTTGAGTTCGGTCTCGGCCCACTCGCGCTCGGGGTCCGAGCCCCAGGTGATGCCCGCGCCGGTGCCGAAGCGCAGCACGCTTCCGCCGTCCGTGCGGTCGATCCAGAAGGTGCGTATGCCGACGGCGAGCTCCCCGGTGCCGCGGTCGGCGTCGACCCAGCCGATGCCGCCGCAGTACGGGCCGCGGGGCGCCGTCTCCAGCGCCTCGATGATCCGCAGGGCGCTGGACTTGGGGGCGCCGGTGACGGAGCCGGGCGGGAAGGTGGCGTCCAGCAGCTCCTTCCAGCCCGCTCGCGGGGCGAGCTCGCCGCGCACGGTGGAGACCAGGTGGACGAGCCCGGGGTGTGCCTCGACGGCGCAGAGGGCGGGGACGGTGACCGATCCGGTGGCGCAGACGCGGCCCAGGTCGTTGCGGACCAGGTCGACGATCATCACGTTCTCGGCGTGGTCCTTGTCGAGCAGGTCCTCGGGGGTGCGGCCGGTGCCCTTGATCGGGCCGGACTCGACGGTGCGGCCGTCGCGCCGCAGGTAGAGCTCGGGGGACGCGGTGGCGATCTCCACGCCGTGGGCCGGAAGACGAATCGTTCCGGCGTACGGCGCGGGGTTGCCGCGCGCGAGGAGCGCGGTGAGCGCGTCGACGTCGGCGGCGCCGTCCGGCAGGGGCGCGGAGAGCACCCGGCAGAGGTTGGCCTGGTAGACCTCGCCCGCCGCGATGTGCTCCCGGATCCTGCGGACGCCCGCGGTGTACGCGGCGCGGTCGAGCGACGACGTCCAGTCGCCGGCCGCGGGTCCGCGCCAGGCGCCGGGGACGGGCGCGGGGACCGGGGCCGTACGGACGTCACCGAAGCGAGCGCAGGTCAGGCGGCCCTCGAAGTCGGCGCTGACGGCCCAGAAGCCGGTCGAGTCGAGGGCCTCGGGGTCACTGGTGACATCCCGCAGGTCGGTGGCGAGGAGGCCGCCGAAGCGGGCCAGAGGAGCGAGGTCGTGCACGCTTGCGAGTCTATGGCGGGGGCCGGTGGGACGGCGCCGGGCGAGGTCAGGGCAGCACGCTGGGCAAACGCGTTTTTGTACTGGCCCGGGAATCCGCTAGAGTTCAACACGTCGCCGGGACGCGAAAGCGAAACGGAAACGACAAGCGGACGTGGCTCAGTTGGTAGAGCATCACCTTGCCAAGGTGAGGGTCGCGAGTTCGAATCTCGTCGTCCGCTCGACGTGGGGGATCTTCCCGACCCCCTGCACTCCGGGTGGAGTGGCCGAGAGGCGAGGCAACGGCCTGCAAAGCCGTCTACACGGGTTCAAATCCCGTCTCCACCTCCAAGGACGATTAGCTCAGCGGGAGAGCGCTTCCCTGACACGGAAGAGGTCACTGGTTCAATCCCAGTATCGTCCACTGGATCTTCGGATCCCGGATCTTCGGATCCCCCGCGCGATTAGCTCAGCGGGAGAGCGCTTCCCTGACACGGAAGAGGTCACTGGTTCAATCCCAGTATCGCGCACGCAGTGCCCATGATCCCGATGTTTCGGATCATGGTCCCGAGGACGATTAGCTCAGCGGGAGAGCGCTTCCCTGACACGGAAGAGGTCACTGGTTCAATCCCAGTATCGTCCACACCGTCCGGAGCCCCGGCCGCGTCTCGCGGCCGGGCCGTCTTCCAGGCGGGCGTGGCCCAGCGTTTCAGGACCGTCGC
>NZ_JBEXNO010000084.1:0-7077 GCF_040611175.1 Streptomyces sp. NPDC003036
CCCGGTCGAGCCGGGCCTGCCAGGCGTCGCGGTCGGCGCGCCGCAGGTCGAGCTCCTCGCGGCGGCGCACGGCGTCCTCGTACCGCCGCTGCCGGGCGGCGAGGTCGCGCTCCTCGTCGAGGGCGCGGCGGGCGGCGGCGTGCCTGCTCTCGGCGGCGGCGAGCGCGGACGCGGCGACGTCCAGCGCCTCGCGGGCCCCGGCGCGGGCGACGGCGGCCCAGGCGAGCACGGAGTCGGCGAGCCCCGGGTCGCCGGGTTTGCCGTCGGGCGCGGGCCAGTCCGCGGCGGCGGGTCCCGCCGCCTGCGCGATGCGGTGCGCGAGGCCCAGGAGCCGCTCGTCGCCGTCCCGCACCTGCTGCTCGGCGACGCGCCGCAGCCCGGCGAGGTGCTCCTCGACGGCGGCGAAGCGCCGGGTGTCGAAGAGCCGGCCGAGGAGTCTGCCGCGCGCCTCGGCGTCCGCGCGAAGGAAGCGCGCGAAGTCGCCCTGCGGCAGCAGCACCACCTGGCAGAACTGCTCCCGGCTCATGCCGATGAGCTGGGTGATCTCCTCGCCGATCTCCTGGTGGGACTTGCTCAGCCCCTGCCAGGCGCCGCGCTCGGGATCGTACTCGCGCAGCCAGGACTGGGCCTTGTCCTTGGTGAAGCCGGAGCCCCGCTTCTTGGGGCGGAGCTGTTCGGGCCTGCGGGTGATCTCCAGCCTGCGGCCGCCGACGGTGAGGTCGAGCACCACCTCGGTGGCCGTCCCGGCCGGGGCGTGGTCGCTGCGGAGCGAGGTGCCCGGGCTCTGCCGGGCTCCGGGCACCGCGCCGTACAGGGCGTAGCAGACGGCGTCGAGGACGGAGGTCTTGCCCGCGCCCGTCGGGCCGTGCAGCAGGAACAGCCCGGCTTCGGAGAGGGCGTCGAAGTCGACGGTCTGGGTGGTGCCGAAGGGGCCGAAGCCGGTGATCTCCAGCCGGTGCAGTCTCACGCGGTCACCTCGCGCCGCTCCATGTCGACCCGTACGTCCTCGAAGGCGCGCTGCAGGGCCTCCCTCTCCGGCGCGTCGGGGCCCGCCCCGCCGCGTACGTGCGCCACGAAGTCCTCCGCGATCTGCTGGTCGCTGCGGCCGCGCAGGCGCTCGGCATAGGAGGCGGTGGGCTCGTCGTCGGGCCGGTCGGGGTCGAAGACGAGGCTGAGGGCGTGGGGGAAGCGCTCGGCGAGCCGGGCCATGGGCTCGGCCGGGCGGACCGGGTCGGTGAGGGTGGCCTCGATCCAGGACTGCTCGTGGCGGGCGAGCGCCGGGTCGTCGAGCAGGTCGTCGAGGCGGCCCCGGATGCGGGCGAGCGGGCGCGGCACCGGGCAGTCGATCCGCTCGGCGGCGGTGATCTCCCCATCCGCGCCGAGGTCGACGAGCCACATCGTCTTGCGGTGGTCGGTCTCGGAGAAGGAGTACGCGAGCGGCGAGCCGGAGTACCGCACGCGCGCGGTGATCGTCTGGCTGCCGTGCAGGTGCCCGAGGGCGGTGTAGTCGACGCCGTCGAAAACGGCGGCCGGAACGGCGGCCACTCCCCCGACGGTGATGTCCCGCTCGCTGTCGCTCGGTTCGCCGCCCGCGACGAAGGCGTGGGCGAGGACGACGGAGCGGGTGCCGGGGGGCCGCCCGGCCAGGTCGGCGCGGACCCGCTCCATGGCGGCCGTCAGGACGGCCTCGTGGCCGGCCTTCTTCGCGCCGAACTCGTCCCGTACGAGAGCCGGTTCCAGGTACGGCAACCCGTAGAAGGCGACGTCGCCGTACGCGTCGGCCAGCACCACCGGGGTGCCGACCCCGGCCGGGTCGGTCCGGAGGTGGATCCCGGCGCGCCCGATGAGTCCCGCGCCGACGCCGAGTCTGCGCCCGGAGTCGTGGTTCCCGGAGATCATCACGGTCGGTACGCCGGCGTCGGCGAGCCGGTGCAGGGCCGTGTCGAACAGCTCCACGGCGGGCAGCGGCGGCACCGCCCGGTCGTAGATGTCTCCCGCCACCAGGACCGCGTCCACGTCGCGGTCGCGCACCGTCGCCACCAGGTGGTCGAGGAACGCGGCCTGGGCGTCGAGCAGGCCGACGCGGTGGAAGGACCGCCCCAGGTGCCAGTCCGACGTGTGCAGGAGTCTCATGGGCCCTGAGATTAGCGGTGGGGTCCGACAACGCGTGCCGCTTCAGGCATCTCCGTACGCCTCGCCGCCGAGCTCCAGCGCGGCCGTCCCGGCCGTCGCATCGGCGAGCCAGGCGCGGAAGTTGCCGACGTCGGCGTCCGGCAGGCCGACCTCGATGGTGACGGCCTCGGCGTAACGCACGTCACGCACGGCCCTCCCGGTCGCCCGCAGGTCGTTCTCCAGCTTCCCGGCCCGCTGGTGGTCGACGGTGACGGTGGCGAGCCGGTAGCGGCGCCGCGTGACCGTGCCGAGGGCGTCCAGCGCTTCGCCGACGACGCCGCCGTACGCCCTGATCAGTCCGCCCGCGCCGAGCTTGACCCCGCCGTAGTAGCGGGTGACGACGGCGGCGACGTACCGCATGTCCCGGCGCAGCAGCATCTGGAGCATGGGCACACCGGCGGTGCCGCCCGGTTCGCCGTCGTCGCTGGCCTTCTGTACGGCGGCGTCGGCGCCGATGACGTACGCGAAGCAGTTGTGGGTGGCGGTCGGGTGCTCCCTGCGGACGCGTGCGACGAAGTCCTGCGCCTCCTGCTCGGTCGCGGCGGGCGCGAGCGCGCAGAGGAAGCGCGAGCGGTTGATCTCGGTCTCGTGCACGCCTTCGCGGGCGACCGTCCGGTACTGCTCCTGCATCCCGCCACCCTATGCGGGGCCGCCGACCGGGAAGGAATCACCCGGGGCGGGGGTTGGCGCACACAGAGACCGACAGAGGAGGCACAGCGTGCAGAACCAGTCCGGGGCCGAGTCCGAGGCCGAGACCGTCCGCAGGATCCTGACCGAGTCCGGGGACACCTGGGCGGTGGTGGGGCTGTCCAACAACCGCTCCCGCGCGGCGTACGGCGTCGCCGCCGTGCTCCAGGGGTTCGGGAAGCGGATCGTGCCCGTCCATCCGAAGGCGGAGACGGTCCACGGGGAGCAGGGGTACGCGTCGCTCGCGGACATCCCCTTCCCCGTGGACGTCGTGGACGTCTTCGTCAACAGCGACCTGGCCGGGGGCATCGCGGACGAGGCCGTGGCCAAGGGTGCGAAGGCGGTCTGGTTCCAGCTGGACGTGACCGACCGGGAGGCTTACGCGCGCACGCGCGCCGCGGGCCTCGACATGGTCATGGACCGCTGCCCGGCCATCGAGATCCCGAAGCTCAGCTGACGGCGGGGGCCGCCCCGAGGCCCTCCAGGACCACCGCGCCCGGCAGGTCGGCGAGGGCCTTGCCGGGCACGATGAGCTTGCCGCGGCGGCGGCCGCTGCCGATCAGCACCCACGCGCGGTCGACGACGGCGGAGTCGACCAGCAGCGGCCAGTCGCCGGGCAGGCCGATGGGCGTGATCCCGCCGTACTCCATGCCGGTCTCGCCCGTCGCGGTGTCCATGGGCGCGAACGACGCCTTGCGGACGCCCAGGTGCTTGCGGACGACGCCGTTGACGTCGACCCGCGTCCAGGACAGCACCACGCAGGCCGCGAGCGAGCTCTCGCCGCCCCGCTTGCCCGCCACGACCACGCAGTTGGCGGAGGTGTCGAGCAGGTCCTGCCCGTGGTGCTCGACGAAGGCGGCGGTGTCGGCGATGGCCGGGTCGGTGTCCACGTACAGCAGCTGCTCGGCGGGCACGTGCCCCTGCCACGCGCGTACGGCGGCGGCGACGGGTGCGGTGAGCTCGTCGAGGCAGTCGGGGGCGGGGCGGGCGTCGTCGAAGTCTCCCATGGGTGCGCGCATGGTCCGCACGCTAACAGCGGCGCCGCGACGGGTGCTTGACCGTCTCGGAGGACGGGCTCAGCGAGCTCGACGGGCTCAGCGGACGGGCGGGACCGACACGGCCATCGTCATCTCGACGGGCTCCTCGCCGTCGTTGCGGTACGCGTGCGGGACGTTGGACTCGAAGACGGCGGAGGTTCCGGCCGGTAGGCGGTGTTCGACGGCGTCCACGACCAGGGTGAGCTCCCCCGCCGTGACGTGCAGCAGCTCGGTGGTCCCGCCCGGATGTGGGTCGGAGGCGTAGCCGTCGCCCGGCATCAGGGTCCACGACAGCAGCTCCAGCGGCCCCCGCGCCTCGGTGCCGACCAGCAGCGTGGTGCGGCTGCCCTTGTCCGTGGACCACATGCGGACGGCCTGCTCCTCGGGCACGAGCCGGACGTGCGGCCCCCGTTCGTAGTCGAGCAGCGTGGTGATGGAGATGCCCAGGGCGTCGGCGAGCTTCACGGTGGTGCCGACGCTCGGGTTCGTACGCGCCTGCTCGATCTGGATGATCATGCCGCGGCTCACCCCCGAGCGGGCCGCGAGCGCGTCGAGGGTGAAGCCCCGCTCCCCTCGCCAGCGCTTCAGGTTGCGGGCGAGCGACTGCGTGAGCTGATCAAGGTCCGACACATTCCGTCCAATATTCTGGATGACAGGGTTCAATATGCTGCACTACGGTGTGGTGCACTTCATCGTTCACTGCACTGTACTGCGAGGCGAGGACCCCATGACAGCACTGTTCGCCCTGGCCACCAGCCTCCTGTGGGGGCTGGCCGACTTCGGCGGCGGGCTGCTCACCCGGCGCACCCCCGCGCTCACCGTGGTCGTCGTCTCCCAGACGATCGCGGTCGTCGTCCTGGGCGCCGTGGTCGTCGCGACCGGCGGCTGGAGCGAGGCGGGACCGCTGCTCTGGTACGCGGTGGCCGCCGGCGCCGTCGGCCCGGTGGCGATGCTCGCGTTCTACAAGGCGCTGGCGCTCGGCCCGATGGGCGTGGTGTCCCCGCTCGGCTCCCTCGGCGTGGTCGTGCCCGTCTCGGTCGGCCTGCTGCTGGGCGACCGGCCGGGGGTGCTGCAGTACGCCGGGATCGGCGTGGCCGTCGCGGGCGTGGTGCTGGCGGGCGGGCCCGAGCTGCGCGGGGCGCCGGTGCGGCGGCAGGCGGTGCTGCTGACGCTGGTGGCGGCGTTCGGCTTCGGCACGGTGATGGCGCTGATCTCCGAGGCGTCCACCACCCTCACCGGGCTCTTCCTCGCGCTGTTCGTGCAGCGCGTCACCAATGTGGCGGTGGGCGGCGCGGCCCTGTACGTCTCCGTGAAGCGCGGCGGGCGGGCCCTTCCGGAGGACGGCGGCATGCGCGTGATCCTGGCGGCACTGCCCGCCCTCGCCTTCGTCGGGCTCGCGGACGTCGCCGCCAACGGCACGTACGCGATCGCCGCGCAGCACGGTCCCGTCACCGTGGCCGCCGTACTGGCCAGCCTCTACCCCGTGGTGACGGCGCTCGCCGCGCGCGGTGTGCTCAAGGAGCGGCTGCGGGCGGTACAGACGGCCGGAGCCGGGCTGGCGCTGGTGGGAACGGTGCTGCTGGCCGCCGGCTGATACGGCCTTCCCTCCGACTTCCCGGTGGTCAGCGGCCGTCGGCCTCGGCCGGCGTGGGCAGTGCCGCCAGCGCCGCCAGCTGCTCGGGCGTGACACCGTCCGGGATCGGCTGGGGCGTGGGCGTGCGCAGCGGCGGCTGCCAGCCCTTCTCGGCGTCCCAGCTGCGTACGACGCGGGCCGGCGCCCCCGCCACCACCGCGTGGTCGGGCACCTCGCCGCGTACGACCGCGCCCGCGGCGACCACGACGTTGCGGCCGAGCTTGGCCCCGGGCAGGATCACCGCCCCGGTGCCGAGCCAGCAGCCCGGGCCGATCTCCACCGGCTCGCTGCGCGGCCACTGCCGGCCGACCGGCTCGTGCGGGTCGTCGTAGCTGTGGTTGGTGGAGGTGATGTAGACGTACGGGCCGCAGAAGGTGTCCGCGCCGATGGTCACCCGGGCGTCGGCGATGACATGGCTGCCGCGGCCGAGGACGACGCCGTTGCCGAGGGTGAGGACGGGGTCGGGGCCCAGGTCGAGGCCGGGCATCATCCCGGCGGTGAGCGTCACCTGCTCCGCGATGATGCAGTAGTCGCCGAGCTCGATCCACGCCTCGCCGAAGACCGTGCCCTGCGGGAAGGCGAGCCGGGTGCCGGGGCCGAGCCGGCGGAACCGCAGCCGCCCGGGGCGTTCGGCGGTGACGGCACCCGCCTCCTGCAACCGGCGCCAGCCGCCGTGCACGGCACGCGAGAGGAGCCGCTGCCGCCAGCCGGCGGGCGATGAGAACGTGTTTCTGTTCTTCCGCACCCGCACACGGTAGTCGGCGGGGCGCGGCCGATCGGCGCGCCGGCCTGTGATGTTCGCCCCACCGTCCTCTCGGCGGGGGCCGTCGCTTACGGTTCCCCCTGGCGCGACCCACAGCACATGAGCATCCGAGGGAGCAGGCGATGGCAGAGCGGGCGTTGATCACGGGCGTCGGCGGCAAGCAACCGGAGGTGGACCCGGAGGCCTTCGCCGCACCGACGTCCGTGGTGGTCGGCGAGGTGACCATGGCCCGTGGGTCGAGCGTCTGGTACCACGCCGTGCTGCGCGCGGACCTGGGGCCGATCACGCTGGGCGCCGACAGCAACATCCAGGACAATTGCACCGTCCACGTGGACCCCGGTTTCCCGGTCACCGTCGGCGAGCGGGTCTCGGTCGGGCACAACGCGGTCCTGCACGGCTGCACGGTCGAGGACGACGTCCTCGTCGGCATGGGCGCCACGATCCTCAACGGGGCCCACATCGGCGCGGGCTCGCTCATCGCGGCCCAGGCGCTGGTGCCCCAGGGGATGCGGGTCCCGCCCGGCTCCCTGGTCGCGGGGGTGCCCGCGAAGGTCAAGCGGGAGCTGACGGCCGAGGAGCGGGAGGGCATCAAGCTCAACGCCGCGATGTACCTGGAGCTGGCGAAGGCGCACCGCGAGGTACGGGAGGACTGAGTTCCGGGGGCTCTGCCCCGGGCCCCGGACGGGCTGAAACCCAGCCCCGCCGGCGATTGAGGCGCGGGGGTCCGGGGGCAGAGCCCCCGGTTACGGGAAGGGGCGGGGCGCACGTCGACCTGGGCGATCTAG
>NZ_JBEXNO010000085.1:0-5148 GCF_040611175.1 Streptomyces sp. NPDC003036
GGCGAAGCGGACGGCCTGGCGGACCTGGTCGGCCCAGTAGGCGGGGGTGCGCAGGTCGTCGCCGGTGGCGAGGGCGCCGGTGAGGGTGGAGACGACGGGGATCTGCGGTTCGTTGTAGGTGAGTTCGGCGGCGATGCGGCGGAAGTCGTCGAGCATGCCGTCCATGCGGGGGGAGTGGAAGGCGTGCGAGACGGTGAGCTGCTTGGTCTTGCGGCCCAGGTTCTGCACGTGGGCGGCGACCTCGATGGCGGCTGCCTCGTCACCGGAGATCACGACCGAGTCGGGCCCGTTGATGGCCGCGATCGACAGCCGGTCCCCCACGTCCTTCAGGAGGGGGAGGACTTCCTCCTCGGTGGCCTGGAGGGCGATCATCGCCCCGCCCGTGGGCAGGTCCTGCATCAACCGCGCCCGGGCGGCGACCAGTCGGGCCGCGTCCGGCAGGCTCAGCACGCCCGCGATGTGGGCGGCGGCCAGTTCGCCGATGGAGTGGCCGGCGACGTAGTCCGGGGTGACGCCCCAGGACTCGACCAGCCGGTAGAGGGCGACTTCGGTGGCGAACAGGGCGGGCTGGGTGTAGCCGGTCTGGTCCAGCTCCTCGCCGGTGGCGATGATCTCGCGCAGCGGCTTGTCGAGCAGCGGGTCCAGTTCGGCGCACACCGCGTCGAACGCTTCGGCGTAGGCGGGGTAGGTGTCGTACAGCTCCAGGCCCATCCCGGTGCGCTGCGCGCCCTGGCCGGTGAAGAGGAAGGCGGTCTTCCCGGCGGTTTTCGTGCCCTGGGCCACGTGCGGTGCCGACTCGCCGGCCGCCAGGGCCCGCAGCCCCGCCAGCAGTTCGTCCCGGTCGGCACCGGCCACCACCGCGCGGTGGTCGAACAGGGCGCGCGTGGACAGGAGCGAGTGCCCCACCGCGGTCAGGTCGAGCCCGTCCCGCTCCTCGGCGTACGCCAGCAGCCGCGCGGCCTGGTCGGACACCGCCTCGGGCGTACGGCCGGACAGCGCCCACGGCGTGACCGGCAGAGCGACGGCGGGAGCGTCCTGCGCCGCGTCGGCGGCCGGGGGCTCCTCCAGTACGACATGGGCGTTGGTGCCGCTGATGCCGAACGACGACACCGCCGCGCGCCGCGGCCGTCCCGGCGCCTCCCACGGGCGGGCCTCCGTCAGCAGCTCGACCGCGCCCGCCTCCCAGTCGACGTGGCTGGTCGGCCGGTCGACGTGCAGGGTCTTCGGCAGGACGCCGTGCCGCATGGACTCGATCATCTTGATGACGCTGCCGACACCGGCCGCCGCCTGGCTGTGCCCG
Organism: Streptomyces sp. NPDC003036; assembly: GCF_040611175.1. Taxonomy (NCBI): domain Bacteria; kingdom Bacillati; phylum Actinomycetota; class Actinomycetes; order Kitasatosporales; family Streptomycetaceae; genus Streptomyces; species Streptomyces sp. NPDC003036. Next base: position 1,301 of record NZ_JBEXNO010000085.1, read on the forward strand.
ATGTTCGACTTGAGCGAGCCCAGGTAGAGCGGCTGCCCCTCGGGCCGGTCCTGGCCGTACGTGGCCAGCAGGGCCTGCGCCTCGATCGGGTCACCGAGCCGGGTGCCCGTGCCGTGCGCCTCCACCACGTCCACATCGCGCGGCTGGAGGCGGGCGTTGGCGAGGGCCTGGCGGATGACCCGCTCCTGGGAGGGGCCGTTGGGCGCGGTCAGGCCGTTCGACGCGCCGTCCTGGTTGACGGCCGTGCCCCGGATGACGGCGAGCACCTGGTGGCCGTTGCGGCGGGCGTCCGACAGCCGCTCCACGAGGAGCAGACCGACACCCTCGGACCAGCCGGTTCCGTCGGCGGCCTCCGCGAACGGCTTGCACCGCCCGTCGGGCGCCAGGCCGCGCTGCCGCGAGAACTCCACGTAGGAGGTCGGGCTCGCCATCACGGTGACGCCGCCGGCCAGGGCGAGGTCGCACTCGCCCGAGCGCAGGGCGCCGGCCGCCATGTGCAGGGCCACGAGCGACGACGAGCAGGCCGTGTCGACGGTGACCGCGGGGCCTTCGAGGCCCAGCGTGTACGACACCCGGCCGGAGGCTACGCTGCCCGCGTTGCCGCTGGCGAGGTAGCCCTCCAGGTCCTCGGGGACGCTGTCCAGCTGGGAGCCGTAGTCGTGGTACATCACACCGGTGAACACGCCGGTACGGCTGCCGCGCAGCGACGCGGGGACGATCCCGGCGTTCTCCAGGGTCTCCCACGCGGTCTCCAGCAGCAGCCGCTGCTGCGGGTCGGTGGCGAGCGCCTCGCGCGGCGACATCCCGAAGAACTCGGGGTCGAACCGGTCGGCGTCGTGCAGGAACCCGCCGCCCCTGGCATACGTGGTGCCGGTGTGCTCCGGGTCGGGGTGGTACAGGTTCTCCAGGTCCCAGCCGCGGTTGGAGGGGAACTCGGTGATGGCGTCGACGCCGTCGGCGACGAGCCGCCACAGGTCCTCGGGACCGTTGACGCCGCCGGGGTAGCGGCAGGCCATGCCGACGATCGCGATCGGCTCCAGCGACGAGGAGTCGGCCGTCACCGCGGCCGGGGCCGCCTCGGGCGCCGAGCCGAACAGCTCCGCGTCCAGGTGCGCGGCGAGCGCCGCCGGGTTGGGGTGGTCGAAGACCAGCGTGGTCGGCAGCCGCAGCCCGCTCACCTTGTTGAGCTGGTTGCGCAGCTCGACGGCGGTGAGGGAGTCGAAGCCGATCTCCTGGAAGGCCCGTTCGGCTCCGATGGCGGCCGGGTCGGCGTGGCCGAGCACCCCGGCCACCTGGGCGCGCACCAGGTCCGTGAGCGCCTGGCGGCGCTCGTCCGGCGACAGGCCCGCGAACCGCTGGGCCAGCGGCGACCCGGCGTCCCCGCCGCCCGCCGCCGACGCGGCGGCGGCGCGGCGCGGAGCCGCGGGTACGAGCCCGCGCAGCAGTGGCTGCGGGTCGTCCTGCCGGCGCAGCGCGGCCGTGTCGAGCCGGGTGACGGCCAGGACGGCCTCGCCCGTGGTGGGGGCGGCGTCGAACAGGTCCATCGCGTCGTCCGACGACAGCGGCAGCAGACCCGTGCGCTCGATGCGCTTCAGGTCCGTCTCGTCGAGGCCGCCGCTGATGGTGCTGGCCTCGGCCCACAGGCCCCAGGCGAGGCTGGTGGCGGGCAGGCCATGGGCGCGGCGGTGCTGGGCGAGCGCGTCGAGGAAGGTGTTGCCCGCGGCGTAGTTGGCCTGGCCCGCGTTGCCGATGAGGCCCGCGATGGACGAGTACAGCACGAAGGCCGTCAGGTCCTGGTCCTTCGTCAGCTCGTGCAGGTTCCAGGCCGCGTCGACCTTCGGCTGGAGGACCTTCGCCAGCCGCTCGGCGGTGAGCGACGACAGGAGCCCGTCGTCGAGGACGCCCGCCGTGTGGACGACCGCGGTCAGCGGCCGGCCGGCCGGGATTCCGGCCAGTACCGCGGCCAGCGACTCGCGGTCGGCGGCGTCGCAGGCCGCGAACGTCACCTGCGCGCCCAGTCCGGTCAGTTCGTCCCGCAGGCCGCGGGCGCCGGGGGCGTCGATGCCGCGGCGGCTGAGCAGCAGCAGGTGCCGCGCCCCGTGCCGGGTGACCAGGTGCCGCGCCAGGACGCCGCCGAGGGCGCCGGTGGCGCCGGTGACGAGGACTGTGCCGCCGTCCCAGCGCGGCCCCTCGGCCTCCTCGGAGGCGGAGGTCGTCGTACGGGCCAGCTGCGGCGTCAGGACCGCCGCGCCCCGGACCGCGAGCTGGGGCACGTCGGGGGAGACGTGCCGCGGGTCGAGGGTGTCCGTGTCGACATCGACCAGGACGATACGGCCCGGGTTCTCGCTCTGGGCCACCCGGACCAGACCCCACACACCGGCGTGTGCCAGGTCCGTGACGTCCTCGCCGTCGCCGGTCGCGACCGCGCCGCGCGTCGCCACGACCAGGGTCGCGTCGGCCCGCCGCTCGTCCGCCAGCCACGCCTGGAGCGCCGCCAGCGTGTCGCGCAGCAGAGCGTGCGCCGCCCCGGCCACGTCGTCGGAGCCGTACGTCGGGGCCGGCGCGTACACGACCGTGCCGGTCCCGTCCGGGACCTCGGCCGGCGACGCGTACCGCGTGGCGCCTTCGACGGCGACCCCGCCGACGACCGCCCAGTCCGACGCGTCCACCGGAGCCGCCGCCGGCGCGCCCGCCGACCACACGACCCGGAACAGCCCGTCCCGCGCCGTCGACGCGGCCTCCCGCAGCGCCTCCTTCGACAGCGGCCGCAGCAGCAGCGACTCGACGGACGCCACCGGGGCGCCCACCGCGTCCGCCACGGCGAGGGACACCGTGTCCGCGCCCGTCGGGGTCAGCCGCACGCGCAGCGCCGTCGCGCCCGACGCGTACACCCGCACCCCGGACCAGGAGAACGGCAGCATCGCCGCCCGGTCCGCGTCGGCCACGCCCGGCAGCAGCGGGTGCAGGGCCGCGTCGAGCAGCGCCGGGTGCAGCAGGAACCGCCCCGCGTCGCCCCGCGCCTCCTCCGGCAGCGCGACCTCCGCGAACAGCTCGCCGTCCGCGCCGCGCCACAGGCGGCGCAGGCCGCGGAACGGGCCGCCGTACGCGTACTCCTCGTCCAGCAGGCGCTGGTACACGTCCGTCAGCTCGACCTCGGCGGCACCGGCCGGCGGCCACGCCACCAGGGCGGTGCCCTGCTCGGCGGGCGCGGCGGGTGCCAGCGTGCCCCTGGCGTGCAGCGTCCACGGGCCGGCGTCGCCGCCCGCGTCGCCCTCGCGCCGCGAGTACACCTCGATCGCCCGGTGCCCGCCGGCCGCGCCGTCCGCGTCGCGCACGACGACCTGCACCTGTACGCCGCCCTGCTCGGGCAGCACCAGCGGCGCCGACAGGGTCAGCTCCTCCAGGCGCGGGCAGCCCAGCTGCTCGCCCGCGCGGACCGCCAGCTCCACGAACCCGGTGCCCGGCAGCAGCGCCGTACCGGCCACGGCGTGGTCCGCGAGCCACGGGTGCGTGGCGAGCGACAGCCGGCTCGTGAAGAGGGTGTGGTCGCCGTCCGCCAGCTCCACGGTGGCACCCAGGATCGGGTGTTCCGTCGCGTGCAGGCCGAAGCCGGAGGCGTCGGCCGGGGCGTCGGTGGCGTCCAGCCAGTACCGGGCGCGCTGGAAGGCGTACGTCGGCAGGTCGACCGGCTCGCCCCGGCTGCCACCGAGGAAGCCGTCCCAGTCGACGCGGCCGCCCCGCGCGAAGAACCCGCCGAGGGCCGTCACGAGCTGGTGGGCTTCGGGGCGGTTCTTGCGGAGGGTGGGGGTGGCGTCGGCGAGGGGGCTGAGGACGGCGTCGGGGCCGAT
>NZ_JBEXNO010000086.1:0-5142 GCF_040611175.1 Streptomyces sp. NPDC003036
GCGCCATCGGCGCCGTCGTCCTGGTCGACACCCGCCGCCTCGCCGACTGCTTCCCCGCCGTCGACTACTTCGAGAACAGCGGCCTGCCCTTCGTCGTGGCCCTCAACGGTTTCGAGGGGCACCAGCCGTACACGCCGGAAGAGGTGCGGGAAGCCCTCCAGATCGGCCCCGACACCCCCATCATCACCACCGATGCCCGCCACCGCGCCGACGCCAAGAGCGCCCTCATCACGCTCGTGGAACACGCACTCATGGCACGGCTCAAGTAGGCGTGAATTTACGGTAGTTGTCGTAGACATCCAGTGAATGGAGATCGAGATGGCATGTGTCCTGGGACACGGTCGGCCCGCCCATTCATAACGTTTCGACAGAGAATTGGGGCGCGCCGGACACGACCCGCGTTCGCGCGGTGCCGCTGCGCTCACGCGAGCCTCGCCTTTTGGCGGGGCTCGCTCTTTATGCCCGTTTTATCGGGGGTCTGGACCAGTGACGGCGGCCGAATCCCGCTGTTTGGAACGCGGCCGCTTTACGTGCTGCAATGCGACGAACTCCCGAGTAGTACGGCCCTGAACAGAAAAACGGCACAACGTAGGTGCCGGCGCCGAGAGGTTGTTGGTCGAGTGAGGCGAAGCAAGAACAGCGCCGCGGAGCAGCAGGCGCGGGGCAACTTCACCCCGCCCGCGCGCACTGCGGTGCCGCCTGCCGATGCGCCCGGAACACCGTCGGACGGCCTCGCCGCCGGCACCGGCAGCACAAGCAAGTTGTCCCCGCGCAACTGGCGGGTGCCGACCAGGCTGAACGCGATCCTCCTCATACCCGTGCTGGTCGGCCTCGTCATGGGCGGCTTCCAGGTGAAGTCGTCCATCGACACCTGGAACGAAGCCCAGGACGCCGAGAAGACGGCCCTCCTCGTACGCGCCGCCTCCGAGTACGGCGGGGCCCTCCTCAACGAGCGCGACCTCACCGCCGCGCCCCTGCTGACCGCGAAGAGCGCCGAGGACCGCGAGGCCGCCCCGGTCAAGGAGGCGTACGCGAAGACGGACGCCGCCAAGGCGAAGTTCGACGCCGCCGTCCAGAACATGCCCGACGACCCGGGCCTCCAGCGCCGTCTGAAGCTCTTCCGCGCGGAGGAGCCCACCCTGGAGCAGCTGCGGGAGACCGCGTACACCAGGGCCATGGACCCGACGAAGACCGAAGAGGGCTACGTCAAGGTCCAGCACTCGCTGATGGAGTTCGCCAACGAGCTGGGCCTCGGTACCGGCAACGTCACCGCCTACGGCCGTACGGTCTACGCCATCCAGCTCGCCAAGGCCGCCGAGTCGCTCCAGCGCTCCATCGGCATGCACCTGCTGATCCGGCCCAGCAAGGACGACGCCACCTTCGCCGAGCAGTCCGTCGCCTTCAAGTCGTACAACTACCTGGAGCAGATCGCCCTCGGCGAGTACATCTCCGGCGGTACCGCCGAGGACCAGGAGAAGCTCGTCCAGGTCATGACGGGCAAGGCGACCGAGGGCGCCAAGCGGCTGAAGGACGCGGGCCTGAACCCGCCCACGGACAAGCAGGGCTCCGTCTTCGCCGGCATGGCCGCCGAGATCGGCAAGGCCCAGGACGCCGACGCCATCAGGGACCTGCGGGACAAGGACATCACGCCCGAGACCTGGATGGGCGCCGCGACCGCGAAGTTCGAGGGCTACAGCGAGATCGAGGCCGACCTCGTCACCAAGGCCGTGGATGAGGCCGAGAGCATCTCCAACGACGCCCAGACGGACGCGTTCGTCACCGGTGGCATCGTCGTGATCGCCCTCCTCGCCGCCTTCATCCTCGCCGGGATGATGGCCCGCCAGATGAGCACCTCGATGCGCCGGCTGCGTACCGCCGCCTTCGATGTCGCCGAGCAGCGCCTGCCGATGCTGGTCGACCAGCTCTCGCGCACCGACCCGGGCCGCGTCGACACCCGTGTGCAGCCGATCCCGATCAACTCGCAGGACGAGATCGGCGAGGTCGCCCGCGCCTTCGACCAGGTCCACCGCGAGGCCGTCCGGCTCGCCGCCGAGCAGGCCCTCCTGCGGGGCAACGTCAACGCGATCTTCACCAACCTGTCGCAGCGCAACCAGTCGCTGATCGAGGGCCAGCTGACCCTGATCACCGACCTGGAGAACAACGAGGCCGACCCGGACCAGCTGGAGAACCTCTTCAAGCTGGACCACCTGGCGACCCGTATGCGCCGCAACGGCGAGAACCTCCTCATCCTCGCGGGCGAGGAGCCCGGCCGCCGCTGGAACCAGCCGGTGCCGCTGGTGGACGTGCTCCGTGCCGCCTCCTCGGAGGTGGAGCAGTACGAGCGCATCGAGCTCACCGGCGTGCCGGAGTCGGAGATCCACGGCCAGGCCGTGACCGACCTCGTGCACCTGCTCGCCGAGCTGCTGGAGAACGCCACCACGTTCTCCTCCCCGCAGACCAAGGTCCGCGTCACCGCGACCCGTCTCCCCGACGGCCGCGTGATGATCGAGATCCACGACAAGGGCATCGGCCTGACGGCCGAGGACTTCGCGGACATCAACCACAAGCTGGCGAACCCGCCGACCGTCGACGCCGCGATCTCGCAGCGCATGGGCCTTTTCGTGGTCGGCCGCCTCGCCGACCGGCACGGTATCCGCGTGCAGCTGCGCCCCTCGGGCGAGCAGGCCGGTACGACGTCGCTGGTCATGCTCCCGGACGCGATCACCCACGGTGGTGGTGGCGACCCGATGGCGGAGGACGACTTCACCGTCTCCCAGATCATCCCGGAGCAGCAGGCGTACGAGGCCGCCCCGTTGCGTACGGCGGCGGAGCTGGGCTTCGACGACTCCCGCTACGAGCAGGGCTCCGGCCAGGAGCCGGCGCTGGACCCGGTGGGCCGCTCGCTGCTGCGTGAGGAGCGCCGTGCGGCGCTGGGCGCGCAGCTGTTCCGCGACGAGTCGGACGAGCAGCCCCAGGGCGCCTACGGGCAGCCCCAGGAGCCGTACGAGCCCCAGCGCGACCCCTACGAGGCGCAGCGCGAGCGGTACGAGCCCCAGCCCGAGCAGCAGTACGAGCAGCCGCAGTACGAGCAGCAGGCGTACGAGCAGCAGCAGTCGTACGAGCAGCCCCAGGCGGCGTACCCGCAGAACGGCTACGACCAGTACGGCGGCCAGGGCGGTCAGGACTACCCGACGGGCGAGTACGCGACCGGCGAATACGCCACCGGCGAGTATCCGGAACCCGGCTATACGGAATCGGTGTTCCCAGATCGGGACGGCCCGCAGCAGCAGTACGACGGCTCGTTCGACACCGGTACCCACCAGGGCGACTGGTCGGATCAGGGTGCGCGCGCGGGCGGCTACGAGGACGCGTTCGGTACGGAATCGGAATCTGCGCAGGGCGGTCACACGAACGGCCCTGAGCGCGTAGGCTTCTCCTCGGGTCCCGCCCCGAGCACCGGACACGAGCTGACCGACGCCGGTCTGCCGCGCCGTGGCAGCAGCGGCGGCCAGCAGCCGCCCGCGCGGCAGCAGGCTCCGCAGCAGCAGGAGCGTTCGCAGCAGCAGGCACGGCAGCAGGGTTCGCAGCAGCAGACTCCGCAGCAGCAGGCTTCGCAGAGCGAGGACGGCTCCGAGGGCTGGCGTTCGACGAACGACGAGCGCTGGCAGCGGGCCGAGAAGCTCCGCAAGCCCGCGGCCGGCGGGGTCACCCCCTCCGGACTGCCGCGGCGGGTCCCCAAGGCCAATCTGGTCGAGGGCAAGGCTGAGCAGACCCCGCAGGGCGGCCCACAGGTCTCCCGCGCCCCTGAGGACGTGCGAGGCAGGTTGAGCAACCTGCGCCGCGGTGTCCAGCAGGGACGCAACGCGGGAACGGACACGAACGGACCGGGCCTCGGCCCAAGTAGCACCTACAACCAGGAGCGTTAGTGTGAGCCCGATGAGCCAGGCGGCGCAGAATCTGAACTGGTTGATCACCAACTTCGTGGACAACACCCCCGGGGTGTCCCACACGGTGGTGGTCTCCGCCGACGGACTCCTGCTGGCGATGTCCGAGGGTTTCCCCCGTGACCGTGCCGACCAGCTCGCCGCCGTCGCCTCCGGACTGACCTCGCTGACCGCGGGGGCGTCCCGGATCTTCGAAGGCGGTGCGGTCAACCAGACCGTGGTGGAGATGGAGCGCGGCTTCCTCTTCATCATGTCGATCTCGGACGGCTCCTCGCTGGCCGTCCTCGCCCACCCGGACGCCGACATCGGTCTCGTCGGCTACGAGATGGCGCTTCTGGTCGACCGTGCGGGCACTGTCCTTACCCCGGATCTGCGCGCGGAACTCCAGGGAAGTCTTCTCAACTAGCAGACGGACCGTGCGTTTCTCGCCACCGCGCCATAAGGTGCGGTGGCGCGGGTCCACAGGGACATGGACCGGCGAACGGTAGTCGGAGGAGGAAGAAACGTGGCAACACCCCCGGGCGGACACCACCCATACGACGGTGCGCACCAGTCACAGGGTGAGGCAGGCCAGAACCGCTTCAACTTCCCTTCGGCGCCGAGCGGGCACGGCACCCAGCAGCCCTACCAGGGACCCCCGTCGTACGTACAGCCGCAGGCGCCGCGCATCCAGCCGGTGCAGCAGCGGCGCAGGGCCCCGGAACCGGGTCCGGCCTCGTCGTCGGGCTCCGCGGGGAACACCCACAATCCGCTGGTCCGTCCGTACGCCATGACCGGCGGCCGGACGCGGCCGCGCTACCAGCTCGCCATCGAGGCGCTGGTGTCGACCACGGCCGATCCGTCGCGGCTGCAAGGGCAGTTGCCCGAGCACCAGCGGATCTGCCGGCTGTGCATCGAGATCAAGTCGGTGGCTGAGATCTCGGCGCTTCTCTCCATCCCCCTCGGCGTTGCCCGGATCCTCGTCGCCGACCTGGCGGAGGCCGGACTTGTCGCCATCCACCAGCCCGGCGGCGACGAGTCCGCCGGCGGCCAGCCAGACGTGACACTGCTCGAAAGGGTGCTCAGTGGACTTCGCAAGCTCTAGCGGCGGTGCAGCCCGCTCAACCACCAGCGCGAAGATCGTGGTGGCGGGCGGCTTCGGCGTGGGCAAGACCACGTTCGTCGGTGCCGTCTCGGAGATCAACCCGCTGCGTACCGA
>NZ_JBEXNO010000087.1:0-4984 GCF_040611175.1 Streptomyces sp. NPDC003036
TCGCGGTTTCAGACGCACGCAACACATGTCCTTTTTTACATGACCCACCCCAGGGGGCGCGCCCCCCCCCCCCGCCCGCGGGGGGGGGCCCGACGGCGGGCCCCCCGCCCGGGCCCCCGCGGGGGGTCGGGGCCTCAAGGGCCGCGGAAGGCCCTCAGGGGCCCTCAGAGGGCCTCGGAGGCCGACGATGGGGTGTGCCGGGGTTACGCGGCTCGGCGGGCCCCGTACACGGCGAAGGGCGGCCCGGCGGGGATGCCGGGCCGCCCTGGGCGGGGATCGGGAACGGTGTCTCAGCGCCTGGCGGGCTCCACCGAGAGGGAGTGGCGGAAGAAGTTCGCCGGGTCGTAGCGGCGCTTGACCTGCTGGAGCTTCGGATAGTTGTCCTTGTAGTACAGCGTCTGCCACGGCACGCCGGACCGGTTGCGCCGCGGGTCGGCGACGTCACGGTCGGGGTAGTTGATGTAGCAGCCGTCGGTGCGGTCGTCGATGACCGGCACCCCGCCCGTCGCCGCGAAGAAGTCCTCGTACAGGTCACGCACCCAGCCGAGGTAGAAGTCGTCCTCGCTCTCGTCCTGCCAGAAGGTCTGGAAGCACATCTTGAACACCGAGCTGCGCTGCGCGTTCGCCGTCGCGTCCGGCGCCACCGCGTTGACGCGGCCGCCGAAGGAGAACAGCACCAGCATGGTGTCGGGGTTGGTGAAGTCCGGGCGCGTCATGTGCTTGTAGAGCGCGGCGATCTGGGCGTCGGTGAAGTTGCGCCGCATGTAGCCGGACTTGTGGGCGCCCCGGGACGTGGGGTCGGTGATGGTCGGGTTGTTGGTGCCCACCAGCCGCGTCGCCTGGAGCCACGGCATGGTGCGCGGCTCCGCGAGCTGCGGCATGGCGGGCAGCTCCCCCGTGGGCTTGGTCAGCGCGCGGGGCTTGATGCCGGTGCCGGCGGTGATGGCCGCCAGGTAGGTGTCGAGCAGCTGCCGGGCGCCGGGCACGGTCGCGTCGACCTGGGTGAACATGCCGAGGCTGCCGTGGGCCTTGGAGCTGACGTTGAAGAGGCTGCTGAGGTGGCGGTACTCCGAGTCCGGGCCGCTGTGCTGCTCGTGCCAGGCGCCGAAGTTCTTCAGCAGCCGGGCGAACTTCGTCTCGTCGAGCTGGTCCCAGGGGAAGTCCACGGCGCTGACCAGGACCGTGGACGGCGGCGAGATCAGCTGGTCCTCCGGCGCCGTGCCCCGGGCGTCCGGCGAGCGGAACCAGTAGCGGGTCACCAGGCCGAAGTTGCCACCCCCGCCGCCCGTGTGGGCCCACCACAGGTCCCGGTGCGGGTCGTCCTCCTCCCGGGTGGCGACCACGGTCCGGGTGCGGCCCGCCGCGTCGACGACCACGACCTCCACCGCGTACAGATGGTCCACGACCAGTCCGTGGGCGCGGGAGAGCAGGCCGTAGCCGCCGCCGGCTATGTGCCCGCCGGCGCCGACGCTGTAGCAGATACCGCCCGGCACGGTGACGCCCCAGCCCTTGTAGAGCGCCTCATAGACGTTGATGAGCCGGGCGCCGGGCTCGACGTAGAAGGCGCGGCGGGCGGCGTCGTACCCGACGTCGGTCATCTCGGAGAAGTCGAGGATGACCTCGATCTCGGGGTTGCAGGCGAAGTCGGCGAAGCAGTGGCCGCCGCTGCGCACCGAGACGCGCTTGCGGGCGCGGAACGCGTCGCGCAGGGCCTTCTCGGCGTCGGCCGAGGACTTGATCATCTTGATGTAGTCGGGTCTGGCGACGAAGCGCTGGTTGTTGCCCGTCGTCAGCTCCGGGTAGCGCGGGTCTCCGGGCCGGATCGTGGCCCCGGTCCCCGCGCTCGCCGCACCCGCCGGGGCGGCGGACGGCGCGGCGACGGCGGCCGTGGCCAGGCCCGCGGTGACGGCGGCCCCGCCGGCGAGGGCCGCGCCGCTGCTCAGCACCGAACGGCGATTGACTCCACTCATGGTCGCTTACCTCAGGTTTGTTGTGGCGATGGTGAGGAACGGAGGAACGAATGCGGAATGCGGTGCCGGCCCGTCAGACGGGGGCGTACGGAGCGGCGTCCGCCTGCTCGGGGGCCGCCGCCTCCGGCCGCGGGGCCGCGCGCCGACGGGTCCGCCGGTCGAGCAGGCCGGAGAGCACAGCCACGGCCAGGCCGGCCGCGGCGAGCAGCGCGCCGGTCCAGTTGGGCGCGGTGTAGCCGAGGCCGTGCTCGACGGTGAGGCCGCCGAGCCAGGCGCCCACGGCGTTGCCGAGGTTGAAGGCCGCGATGTTGGCGGCGGAGGCGAGGGCGGGTGCTCCCTCGGCCTGCTGCATCACGCGCGTCTGCAGCGGCGGCACGGTGGCGAAGCCGACCACGCCGAAGACGAAGAGGGTGATCGCGGCGGGCAGGGGCGCGCGGGCGGTCTGCACGAAGACCAGCAGCACCACGGCGAGCGCGCCGAGGATGACGTACAGGCTGGGCATCACGGCCCGGTCGGCGGCCTTCCCGCCGAGGACGTTGCCGACGCACAGGCCCAGCCCGAACAGGACGAGCAGCCAGGCCACCGCCCCGGCCGAGAAGCCGGCCACCTCGGTCATCATCGGGGCGATGTACGTGAAGGAGGCGAACACCCCGCCGAAGCCGAGCGTGGTCATGGCCAGCGCCAGCCACACCTGCGGGCGGCGGAAGACCGCCAGCTCACCGCGCAGGCCCGCGTCCGCCTCCTTCGGCTGGGGCGGTACGAGGGCGGCGACGGCGATCATGCCGACGATGCCGAGCGCGGTGACGGCCCAGAAGGTGGAGCGCCAGCCGAAGTGCTGGCCCAGCACGGTGCCCAGGGGGACGCCGAGCACGTTGGCCACGGTCAGCCCGATGAACATCAGGGCGATGGCGCTGGCCTTCTTGTCCGGCGCGACGACGTTCGCGGCGACGACGGAGCCGATGCCGAAGAAGGCGCCGTGGGTGAGGGCGGCCACCAGGCGCCCCGCCATGAGGAGTTCGTAGGTGGGGGCCAGCGCGCACAGCAGGTTGCCCGCGATGAAGACGCCCATCAGGAGGGTGAGCATGGTCTTGCGGGGCAGACGGGAGCCCGCCGCGGTCATCAGGGGCGCGCCGACGACGACGCCGAGGGCGTACCCGGTGACGAGCATGCCGGCGCTGGGGATGGGGACCGACAGATCGCGGGCCACCTCGGGGAGCAGGCCGACGATCACGAACTCGGTGGTGCCGATGCCGAAGGCACCGAGCGCGAGGGCGAGGAGCGCGAGGGGCATCAGAGGCCCTCCCGCCGCGCGCGGGCGTGGCCGGGGCAGCCGGTCAGGCGGCGGTGGCGGGCGTACGGCGTGAGCTGGGCGCGCAGTCGGCGGCGGCCGCGGTGGAGGCGGGAGGTGACCGTGCCGTGCGGGACGCCCAGGCGGGCGGCTATCTCCCGGTACGCCAGCCCCTCGACGTCGGCGAGGTAGACGACGGTACGGAACTCCGCGGGCAGCGCGCGCAGCGCCTCCAGCACCTCGTGCTCGGGCAGGTGGTCCAGCACCTGGGACTCGGCGGAGGGCAGCCGGGCGGCGCCGTGGCCGGCGGCCCGGACGTGCTGCCAGTCGTCCGTGTCCCCCATCAGCGCCCACCGGGGCTCGTGCTGCCGCTTGCGGTAGGTGGTGATGAAGGTGTTGATCAGGATGCGGTGGAGCCACGCCCGCAGGTTGGTGCCCGCCCGGAAGTGGTGGAAGGACTGGTAGGCCTTGGTGAAGGTCTCCTGCACCAGGTCCTCGGCGTCGGGGCGGTTGCGGTGCAGCCGCAGGGCGGCGGCGTACATCTGGTCCCGGTAGCCGAGCGCGTCCCCCGCGAAGCGCGCACGGCGCTGCTCCCGGGTCTCCGCGGGCTGTGCGGGCTGTGCGGTGTCGTCAGTCGGTGGGGTCTGCGGGGTCTCTGCGGTTTCTGCGGTCCCTGCCGGGGCGAGGGTGTCGGTCATCGGGAGTCCTTTGCGGTCACGGTCAGAGCTGGCGGAGGGCTCCGCCGTCCACGGCCCATTCGGCGCCGGTGACCTGCCCGGCCTGCGGCGAGAGGAGGTACGCGATGACCCGCGCGACGTCGTCGGGCGTGCCGATGCGGCCGGTGGGCAGCTTGCGCTCCTCGCGGATGAAGTGGTCGACGGCCGCGTCGGCGGACAGCCCGTACCGCTCGGCCAGCTGCTCGGCGAAGCCGCCGGGGGCGTCGAAGAGCGCCGTACGCGTGGGGCCGGGCGAGACGACGGTCGAGCGGACGCCGCGCGGCGCGAACTCGGCCGACAGGCTCTTGGACAGCGACAGCAGGGCCGTCTTGGTGGCGGCGTAGTCGACGATGCCCGGGTCCGGGAAGCGGGCCGCCTCGCTGGCGACGTGGACCAGGCTGCCCTCGCCGCGCTCCAGCAGGACCGGCAGGACCGCGCGGGTCATCCGCACGTGCGCGTGGAAGTTGAGGGCGAAGGTCTGGTGCCACTCGGCGTCGGTGACGTCGAGGAAGCCGTTGTGGGAGACCAGAGCGCCGGCGTTGTTGACCAGCCCGTCGAGGCGGCCGTGCCGGTCCAGTACGGCGTCGACGACGCGCCGGGCCGCGTCCGGGTCGGTCAGGTCGGCGGCGACCGAGGTGACCTCGGGGCGGCCGATGGCGTCGACGCCGTCCGTGCGGCGGGCCACGCCGACGACCCGGGCCCCTTCGGCCGCCAGCAGCCGGGCGGTGGCCTCGCCGATGCCCGTGGAGGCGCCGGTGACGAGGTAGACACGGCCGGCCAGGTGCAGGTCCATCGGTTCTCTTTCGTGGGTGAGGAGGGAACGTGGGCGGCGGTGCACCCCCCGACGGGGGAGGGCGAGGGGTGCACCGCCGTGTCTGCGCCGGACAGGACTCCGGTCAGAGGGCTGCCTTCTTCTCCCTGTTGTGGAGGAAGAGGGTGGTGGTGAGGACGCCGAGGAGGACGATGGCGGCGTTGACGAGGACGGCGATGCCGATGCCGTCGAGGATGGC
>NZ_JBEXNO010000088.1:0-4650 GCF_040611175.1 Streptomyces sp. NPDC003036
ATCCTGGGGTGGAAGGAGTACGAGCTGGAGCTGATGCGGGACAAGCACGACAATGTCGTGGTCGTGTGCTCGATTGAGAACTTCGACCCGATGGGCGTGCACACGGGTGACTCGATCACCGTCGCCCCGGCGATGACGCTGACGGACCGCGAGTACCAGATCCTGCGGGATGTCGGTATCGCGATCATCCGCGAGGTCGGTGTCGACACCGGTGGCTGCAACATCCAGTTCGCGGTCAACCCTGTCGATGGCCGGGTCATCGTCATCGAGATGAACCCCCGCGTCTCGCGCTCCTCCGCCCTCGCCTCGAAGGCGACGGGTTTCCCGATCGCGAAGATCGCAGCGAAGCTGGCGGTGGGCTACACGCTGGATGAGATCCCGAACGACATCACGGAGAAGACCCCGGCGTCGTTCGAGCCGACGCTCGACTACGTCGTCGTCAAGGCACCGCGCTTCGCGTTCGAGAAGTTCCCGTCGGCTGACTCGACGCTGACGACCACGATGAAGTCGGTCGGCGAGGCCATGGCCATTGGCCGTAACTTCACCGAGGCGCTGCAAAAGGCGCTGCGGTCGCTGGAGAAGAAAGGCAGCCAGTTCACGTTCACCGGCCCGGTCGGTGACAAGGCGGAGCTGCTGCGTGAGGCGGTCCGCCCGACGGACGGCCGGATCAACACGGTCATGCAGGCCATCCGCGCCGGTGCCACCCCGGAGGAGGTCTTCGACGCGACGAAGATCGACCCGTGGTTCGTCGACCAGCTCTTCCTGATCCACGAGGTGGCCGAGGAACTGGCGGCTGCCGGCGAGCTCACTCCGCCCCTGCTGGCACATGCGAAGCGCCACGGCTTCTCCGACCTTCAGATCGCCGAGATCCGGGGCTTGCGTGAGGATGTGGTCCGCGAGGTCCGCCACGCCCTCGGCGTCCGCCCGGTCTACAAGACCGTCGACACCTGCGCCGCGGAGTTCGCGGCGAAGACGCCGTACTTCTACTCCTCCTACGACGAGGAGAGCGAGGTCGCGCCGCGCGAGAAGCCCGCCGTGATCATCCTGGGCTCCGGCCCGAACCGCATCGGGCAGGGCATCGAGTTCGACTACTCCTGCGTCCACGCCTCCTTCGCACTGTCCGAGGCGGGGTTTGAGACCGTGATGGTCAACTGCAACCCCGAGACCGTCTCGACCGACTACGACACCTCCGACCGCCTGTACTTCGAGCCGCTCACGCTCGAAGACGTACTGGAGATCGTCCACGCCGAGACCCTCGCCGGCCCGATCGCCGGTGTCGTGGTCCAGCTCGGCGGACAGACCCCGCTGGGCCTGGCTCAGGCGCTGAAGGACAACGGCGTGCCGGTCGTCGGCACCTCCCCGGAGGCCATCCACGCCGCCGAGGACCGCGGCGCCTTCGGCCGCGTCCTGGACGAGGCAGGGCTGCCCGCGCCCAAGCACGGCACTGCCACCACCTTCGCCGAGGCCAAGGCCATCGCCGACGAGATCGGCTACCCCGTGCTCGTACGCCCGTCGTACGTGCTCGGCGGCCGCGGCATGCAGATCGTCTACGACGAGCCGTCGTTGGCCACCTACCTGGAGCAGCACGCCGGGCTGATCGCCGACCACCCGGTGTTGATCGACCGGTTCCTGGACGATGCGATCGAGATCGATGTCGACGCCCTCTACGACGGCACCGAGCTCTACCTCGGCGGCGTGATGGAGCACATCGAGGAAGCCGGCATCCACTCCGGCGACTCCGCCTGCGCCCTGCCCCCCATCACCCTGGGCGGGCACGACATCAAGCGCCTGCGTGCCTCCACCGAGGCCATCGCGCGCGGCGTCGGCGTACGCGGCCTGATCAACATCCAGTTCGCGATGGCCGGCGACATCCTCTACGTCCTGGAAGCCAACCCCCGCGCCTCCCGCACCGTGCCCTTCACCTCCAAGGCGACCGCGGTGCCTTTGGCGAAGGCCGCCGCCCGCATCTCCCTCGGAGCGACGATCGCGGAGCTGCGCGCGGAGGGCCTGCTGCCGAAGACCGGCGATGGCGGCACTCTGCCGCTGGATGCGCCGATCTCCGTCAAGGAGGCCGTGATGCCCTGGTCGCGCTTCCGCGACGTCCAGGGCCGCGGCGTGGACACCGTCCTCGGCCCGGAGATGCGCTCCACCGGCGAGGTCATGGGCATCGACGCCGTCTTCGGCACCGCGTACGCCAAGTCCCAGGCCGGCGCCTACGGCCCGCTTCCCACCAAGGGGCGGGCGTTCATCTCGGTCGCCAACCGCGACAAGCGGTCGATGATCTTCCCGGCGCGCGAGCTCGTCGCCCACGGTTTCGAGCTGCTGGCCACCTCCGGTACCGCCGAGGTCCTCAAGCGCAACGGCATCAACGCCACCGTCGTGCGCAAGCAGTCCGAAGGTGAAGGCCCCGGCGGGGAGAAGACCATCGTCCGCCTCATCCACGACGGCGAGGTCGACCTGATCGTCAACACCCCCTACGGCACCGGCGGCCGCCTCGACGGCTACGAGATCCGCACCGCCGCCGTCGCCCGCGGCGTCCCGTGCCTGACCACGGTCCAGGCACTCGCCGCCGCCGTCCAGGGCATCGCCGCGTTCCGGAGCCTCCCCGGAGAGGTCCGTTCGCTGCAGGAGCACCATCGCGTCGTCCGCCGGGACCAGGTCCCCGACGCCGCGCGGTACGCGAACCTCCAGGTACTGCCGCCGCAGGCGGAGGACAGCGCCCTGGCCGAGCTGGAGACGGCTCTGGACCTCGCCTCGCTGCCGCAGTTCCGCGAAGAGGCAGCGCTCGGCGCGCGATGAGTCGCCGCCTCAGCGCTCCGACCGCCCTCCGTCTGCCGCGTCTCCCCGGGAATCGCCTGCCATGAACACGTACGTCGTCACCAGTGCTCCGCCGAGCCCCGACACCGACCCGCACCTCGGCCTGCTCGCGGGCTCCTTCCTCGGCGCCGATGTGCTCAGCCGCCATCTACGCCAGCGGGGCCACCACGTGCGATACGTCGGCTACTGCGACGAGCACTCCACCCGGGTGGCGTCCCGCGCCGCCGAGTCCGGCGTCACACCGCACGCCCTCGCCAGGGTCGTCGGCGACCGGATGGGGGACGCCCTCGCGCTGGGCGCGATGCGCCCCGACTGGTTCACCCGACCGCTCACCGACACCGCGCACGCCCACGCGGTACGCCGCTTCTTCATCGGACTGTGGGAGGCGGGCGCTTTGGAGGTGCGGGAGCTTCCGGTCTTCCGCTGCGCTCCCTGCGGCGGCCGGTATCTGCACGAGGCCGATGTGCGCGGCAGATGCGGGCATTGCGCGGCACCCGCCGACGGCGGGTACTGCGGGACCTGCGGGCTCCCGCAGGACCCGGTGCGGCTCGCCGACCCGCGGTGCGCCGACTGCGGGGCGGTGCCCGACACCGTCCCCCAGCGCCGGATCGCCTTCCCGCTGGAGCGCTACCGCGAGCAGCTCGCCGCGTACCACGACAAGGCGCGGGGCGAGGCCGAGTGGCGGCCCCGGGCCCGCACCTTCGTGGACCGGCTGCTCGCCGACGAGCTGCCCGCCGTCCCGGTCAGCCGGAAGGCGGGCCACGGCATCCCGGTGCCGCTGCCCGGCTGGGAGGAGCACGTCCTCGACACGGGGTTCAGCGGCATCTGGGGGCTCGTCGCGGCCACCGAGCGGCTGGCGGAGGCGTACGGCGAGCGGATCGCGGCGTACGGCGAGAGGGCCGGGGCGCACGGCGAGGGGGCCGGGGCGTACGGCGGCGACCAGGCCGGCGGGGCGCCGCAGCTGTGGTCCGACCCGGAGACCCGGGTCGTCGCCTTCACCGGTGTCGACCAGCTCTTCCTCCACACCGTGCTGTGGCCCGCACTGCTTCTCGCCGAGGGCACGCTGGACCTGCCCGGCCAGGTGGTGGTCAGCGAGGCCGTCCAGCCGAGGGGCACGGAGTCGGGTGCCGTGTGGGGCGGCGAGTTCCTGCGCCGGACGAACGCCGACGCCCTGCGCTTCCACCTCTGCCTCACCGCCGCCGAGCGGGCGGAGGGCGAGTTCTCACTGGGCGAGTACGCCGACACCGTCGCCACCGTGCTGGCCGGCGGGCTGGAGACGTGGACCGACACCGTACTGGACCTGCTCGCCGAGGACTTCGGCAGCGCCGTCCCCGAGACCGCGCCGGCCGGCCCGATGGCCGCCGAGAGGCGTGACCTGACCCGGCGGACCGCGGACGCGCTCGGAGCCGAGGCGTACTCGCCGCTGCGCGCCGCGGAGGCCCTGGCGACCGCCGTGGAGAGGGCGGTGGTCGACGTACACCGGCTGCGGATGCTCCGTGACGCCGGGTCCGGGCAGGGGCAGGAGTACGCGCCGGGGCTGGCCGCCCACGTCGAGCTGCTAGCCGCGTTCACGGTGGCGGCGGCGCCGCTGATGCCCGGCTGGTCCGCGTTCCTCGCCGGGGAGTTGGGCATCGCCGTGGACCAGGAGTCCCGGCTGCCGGTCTGGGCCGACGAGGACGAGCGCCTCGTCCCGGCCGGGACGGTCCTGCCGGACGCGGTGCCGGTGTACTTCCACGAGCAGTGACGAGGACGGGCCGCGTGGTCGGCCCACTTCGCGGCGCACACCGGCGCGCGCGTCGAGGAACCGGCCCAGCGGATCCTCCCCGGCCGAGG
>NZ_JBEXNO010000089.1:0-4521 GCF_040611175.1 Streptomyces sp. NPDC003036
TCGGGCCCGAGGACGCGGCGCACTGCGTCGCGTACGAGACGGTCAGCGGCCCCGCCACGGCCGCCGTCCGCCTGCTGAGCCTCGACCCCTTCCACCGGCGAAGTCCGGGGATGTCAGCCCCAGATGGGCTCGTTGGTCGTCGTGGTGGTCGTGCCGCCCGTGGTCGAGGCGGTGGTCGCGAGGACGGGGCCGTTCTGCTGGGCCGCGGCGGCGGTCGCGCCACCCAGGGCGACGATGGTGAGGGCGACGGCGGTGACGGTGGCGGTGACGGCGGCGCGGAACATGCGGAATCCCCTATTCGCAGTGTGACGGCTCGTGACTGCCGGTGTTCCCCGGCGGCACTGATACTGCCGTCGCGCAGCGCGCGCCGACAGGGAGATCGCCTGGCACGAACCGCCCAGGCACAACCGTGTCACCCCTGGCCGGGGACGTCCGCCGGTTGGACAACGCGTTGCATTACCGTGGTTGGTGCCCGACACTGCCTTCCGGCGCGGATGAACAACAGCGACGGGGCCGCGCCGGAGGACAACGGGGTCCGTACAACTCAGGGCAGCGACCGTGACACAGGTCCGTACCGCCTGCTCAGCGCTGTGTCTTGTGTGGGGGAGCTGTCCACGTGCTGACTCCGTTCGGTCTCACGGAAGGGGCCGACCGGCTCTACCGGTTCGTCCTGGCCCAGCCGGGGTGCGACGCGGCGGAGGCCGCAGAGGAATTCGGAGGCTCGGCACAGGCGTTGGACGAGGCGCTTCAGGAGCTGACGCGCCTCGAACTGCTCACGTCGGACGGGCCGGACAACGGCCGGCTGTGCGTCGTGAACCCCAAGGCCGCGCTCGACACGCTGCTCGCGTTCCAGCAGGCCGAGATAGCCGAGCGGAACCGCACCCTGGCCCGCAGCCAGGCCGCCGCCGAGATGCTGCTCGCCCAGTACGCCGCGCGGCACGGCGGCGACGAGGAGCCGGAGGTCGAGCAACTCCGCGGCATCGAGGCGGTGCAGGCCCGGATGGCCGACCTGGTGCCCACCATGCACAAGGAGTCCCTGGCCTTCGTGCCCGGCGGTGCGCAGACCCCGGCGGTGCTGGCGGCGAGCAAGGGGACCAGCGCGGAGCCGCTGGCACGCGGTGTGCGGATGCGCTCGGTGTACCTGGACTCCATACGCAACGCCCCGGGCACCCTGGAGCACGCCCAGTGGCTCACCGAACGCGGCGCGGAGGTCCGCACCGTGCCGGCGCTGCCCATGCGGCTGTGGATCAAGGACCGGGAGCTGGCGATGGTGCCGATCGACCCGGCCGACAGCACGGCGGGCGCGGTGCTCCTGCGCCAGCCCGGCGCGGTGGCGGCGTTCCTCGCGCTGTTCGAATCGGTGTGGGCCTCGGCGGTCCCCTTCGGCGAGGCGCCCCGGCGCAGTCTGGAAGACCCCGGCTCACAGCCCCGCGAACTGCTCCGCCTGCTGGCGCAGGGCTACACGGACGAGGCCGCGGCCCGCCGCCTGGGCATCTCCCTGCGCAGCGAGCGGCGCCTGATCTCGGAGCTGATGGAGAAACTGGACGCCCAGAGCCGCTTCCAACTGGGCCAGCGGGCGGTCGAGAACGGCTACGTCTGAGCCCGGGCGACCTGACAGGAGTCAGAAGGTGTCAGGTGCCGTAGACGGTGGATCGATGCCCGACGTGGACCACCCAAATCACTAGCTCACCGTTGTCGACGGTGTAGATCACCCGGTAGTCCCCCACCCGAAGGCGACGTCTGTCGGGCTGGGACACGAGGGCGGTGGTGTTGAAGCCGAACGGGTCAGTCTCCAGCTCGGTCAGCTTCGCCAGAATGCGAAGCGCCGTGTCGCGCGGAATCTTGCGGAGCTCCGCCTGGGCCTCGGGACGGAAGACGGTGCGGTATTCACTCACCGCGCGCCAGCGTTTCCCTCATGACGTCCTCGATAGGGATTCCGGGAGCCGGGTTCGCCATGCGTTCGTCGATGATCCGGTTGATCTCGCGCTCTTCCCACTCCTGGTACTTGCGCAGTACCTCGATCGACACGACGGCGGCCACCTGCTTGCCGCGGCGGGTAATGACGGTGGGCACGTCGTCGCGGTCGGCCCGCTCGACGACCTCGGCCAGGTGTGCGCGCACGTCACGGATGGACTCTATGGGCATCTGACTCATGCGCTCAAGTGTACGCAGTGTTCCATGTGTACACAATCGCTCCTACGGCTCCGGGGCTCACCTCCGCACCTGCCTGGGCGCCCGCCCCCCGACCCGCCGGCATCCTCGCCCCGCCCGCCCTTCAACCCGCCCTCAGGGCCGCGAGGAAGTCCAGCCTGGTCTCCAGCCGGGCCAGGTCCCGGCCGGTGAGTTGCTCGATGCGGGCGATGCGGTGGCGCAGCGAGTTGACGTGGAGGCGGAGCCGGGCGGCGCACCGGGTCCAGGAGGCGTCGCAGTCGAGGAACGCCTCCAGCGTGGGCAGCAGGTCGGTCCGGTGGCGGCTGTCGTGGTCGCGCAGGGGGCCGAGGAGCCGGGTGGCGAAGGCGTGCCGGGTCTCGGCCGGGATGAGGGGCAGCAGCGCCAGGATGTGTGAGGTGAGGTCGTCGGGGCCGCGTACGGTCACGCGGTCCGGGCCGTCGGCGGCGACCCGCAGCGCGGTACGGGCCTGGTCGAGCGCGCGGCGGGCGTTCCCGGGCGCGGGCACCGGGGAGCTGACGCCGATCGAGACGCTGCCCGTGGGGCCGAGCCAGCGGGTGAGCACCGCGGCGAGTCTTCGTTGGAGGGCGGGGCAGTCGAGGACCGGTTCGCGGGGCGCGTCCGAGCGCTCGGGCAGGCGTACGAGGAGGACGGCCTGTCCGGCGTCGACGGTGCCGGCGACGTCCTCCGGCGGTACCGGGACCGGGCCGTCCTCCTGGACGAGGGCCTCCTCCAGCAGGACGCGCAGGGCCGCGGCGGGGATCGGGCGGGTCGCGTCCCACTCTCCCTCGGCCACCACGAACTGGCAGCGCTGCCAGCGGTCGCGCCGGGTGACGACGCAGTGCGCGGTGCTGCGCAGCCGGACGGGGAACTCGTCGGGTGGGACGTGGCTGTACAGCAGGTCCAGGATGCGGCGGGCGAGGTCGCTGAGCACCGCCTTCTCCTGGTGGTGCGCGGACCGCGCGTCGGCGACCAACTCGACGATCCGGTCGAGGAGATCCCCGTCCGCCGCCGGCCACGCCGACGTGTCGGCGTCCACCACGAGCAGCCAGTCACCCAGCTCGGCGGCATGCTCGCCCGCGGTCGACGCTGCTCCCGCTGCCGACGGTGCCGACGGTGCCGACGGCGGCACGGCGTCGCGTACGGGCACGAGCGAGTAGAGCCGGTCGCCGAGCGCGACCCGGTGGGGAGCCGCCTCACCGGCGCGGCGCGCCGCGAGGTACCTCGCGGCCAGCGCCACCGCCGTCTTGTCACGCAACGGGGGTTGCGCGCCCGCGATCTGACGCCCCGTCGCGGAGAGGACCCGTACGTCGAGGCCGAGGCTGCTGCGCAGCAGCTCCAGTACGGAATCCGGGGCGCCTTGGTCGGTGAGGAGCCGCCGGTGGCGTTCGACCACGGCGGCGAGGTCTCCCACGGGCCGGCGCTGCAGACGGCGCAGGACGTGCTCGGTGATCGCGGTGAACGACGTCTCCGGCCGTACGGCGATGAGGGGAAGGCCGTGGCGCCGGCAGGCGCGTACGACGTCGTCCGGGACGTACCCGTGCTCGACCTCGCCGGCGGCGAGGGCCGTGACGCCCGCGCGGTCGAGGATGCGCACGAAGGGATCGGCGTCTCCGTCCCGCTGCCACCAGGCGAGCCCGGTGAGGACGAGTTCACCGCCGGTGAGGAAGCGCCCGGGGTCGGCCAGGTCGATGGTCGGGACGGCGCGTATGGCTCGGTCGAGGACGCCGTCACCGGCGTCCGGGCCCACGAGGAGAAGCAGTCCCAGCTCCTCGACGCCCAGGAGTTCGCGTAGCCGCATGATCGTCACTCTCTCACGCAGCGGCGCATGTAGGGCCGGAATGACCGCAGTTCACCGGCGCGGGGTGGTGGGAAAGCACGGTCGTCCACAGGTGACGGGGAAGTCGCTTCTGAGCGATCGGTGACTGCCTCGCCCCGGTCATCGCGCTGTCTACTTCTGCGCGTGCGGCCGACAGCGACTTCGGGCCCCTCCCTCGAAACGACGCCCGGACGAACGACTCACCACGAACATCCCGAGAAGACCACCGAGGAGAGCCGCTCATGGAATTTCTTCGCCCCGCCGACTGGGCGGAGGCGCTCGCCGCGAAGGCAGAGCACCCCACCGCCGTACCGATCGCGGGCGGCACCGATGTCATGGTCGAGATCAACTTCGACCACCGCCGCCCCCAGTACCTCCTGGACCTGGGCCGTATCGCCGAGCTCCAGGAGTGGCACGTAGGCCAGGGCACCGTCCAGTTGGGCGCCTCCGTGCCGTACACGCGGATCATGGAGAACCTCCGTGACGAGCTGCCGGGCCTGGCCCTGGCGTCCCACACGGTCGCGTCGCCGCAG
>NZ_JBEXNO010000090.1:0-4111 GCF_040611175.1 Streptomyces sp. NPDC003036
TCGGGCCCGAGGACGCGGCGCACTGCGTCGCGTACGAGACGGTCAGCGGCCCCGCCACGGCCGCCGTCCGCCTGCTGAGCCTCGACCCCTTCCACGCCACCGCCGTCCTCGCCCGCCTGGCACCCGACATGGACCAGGTGGCCGAGCGGGCCGCACAGGCCGCCCGCGAGGGCATCGACGCCCTGCCGGCCGCCTCGGCGCCGCTGCTCGACATCACCGCCGAACAGCACGCCGCCTGGCCCGTACGCCTCTTCGCCTCGTAACAAGGAGCCTTGTATGCACCTCGACCACACCCACGACGAAGCACCCGCCGCCGTCAGCGCCGACGCCCACCGCCCCGACGGCACCCGCCGCGCCCTGCGCATCGGCCTTGGCGGACCCGTCGGCTCCGGCAAGACCGCCACCGTCGCCGCCCTCTGCCGCGCCCTGCGCGACCAGCTGTCGATCGCGGTCGTCACCAACGACATCTACACCCGCGAGGACGCCGAGTTCCTGCTCCGCAACGCCGTCCTGCCGCCCGAGCGCATCCAGGCCGTGGAGACCGGCGCCTGCCCGCACACCGCGATCCGCGACGACATCTCCGCCAACCTCGAAGCCGTCGAGGACCTGGAGGAGGCGGTCGGCCCCCTCGACCTGATCCTCGTCGAGTCCGGCGGCGACAACCTCACCGCCACCTTCTCCAAGGGACTCGTCGACGCCCAGATCTTCGTCATCGACGTCGCTGGCGGCGACGACATCCCCCGCAAGGGCGGCCCCGGCGTCTCCACCGCCGACCTGCTCGTGATCAACAAGACCGACCTCGCCCCGTACGTCGGCTCCGACCTGGAGCGGATGGCCCGCGACGCCAAGGAGCAGCGCGGCGACCTGCCCGTCGCCTTCACCTCGCTCACCGGCGAGCAGGGCGTCGCGCCCGTCGCCGCCTGGGTGCGCGAGCGGCTCGCGGCCTGGACCGCATGAGCGTCCACGCCACCGCCCGGATCGTCGCCACCCCCGCCGGACTGCCCGTCCTGGAGAGCGACGGGCCGCTCGCCCTGCGCCGCACCCGGGCCGCCGGCGCGTACAGCAGGGTGACCGTCGTCGGCGCGATGACCGCCCCGCTGGGCGGCGACCGGCTCGCCATCGAGGCGGACGTACGGGAAGGGGCGCGGCTCACCGTCGACTCGGCCGCCGCGACCGTGGCCCTGCCCGGCCGCGGCGCCGACGAGGCCCGCTACGACGTCCGCCTGACGGTCGGCCCCGACGCGGAGCTGCGCTGGCTGCCGGAGCAGCTCGTCTCCGCCCACGGCTCGCTCCTGCGCATGCGCACGACCGTCGAACTCGCCGACACCGCCAGGCTGGTGCTGCGCGAGGAGCAGGTCCTCGGCCGCCACGGCGAAGCGCCCGGCACCCTCGCGACCCGCCTCACGGTGCGCCGCGCCGGGCGCGCCCTGCTGGACCAGGAGCTGTCGTACGGCCCCGGCGCGCCCGGCGGCTGGGACGGGCCGGCCGTCCTCGCGGGGCACCGCGCCGTCGGCCAGCTCCTCGTCGTGGACCCCGCCTTCGACGACGAGCCCGCCGAGCCGCGCGCCCTCGGCGCGACCGCCGCGCTCACCCCGCTCGCCGGGCCCGCGGCCCTGGTGACGGCCGTCGCCCCGGACGCGCTGCGCCTGCGGCGCCTCCTGGACGAGGCGCTGGCGGCCCTGGCGGGACCCGGGCGTGTTGCCGTAACGGCAACAGCGGTTGGCGCGCCCGGGGCCTGAGCGGCAGCCTCGTCCGTCGAGGCCGCCCAGGCCTTCGAAGCCGTCGAGAACCAGGAGGCCGCACGATGTCCACGCCGAACAACCGCGTCCACCACGTCCGCTCCGGCGAGCCGGCCGGCCACGCCGCCATCAGCGGCGGCACGGTCGGGTCGAAGAAGCTCTGGATGGGCATGGTGGTGAACCCGCCGCTGAGCGCCACGGACAACCACCACCACGGCGATTCGGAGGCCGGGATCTACGTCGTCAGCGGCCACCCCGTGTTCGTCTACCACGACGGCACGCGGGAGGTGCGGATCGCCGGGGGCCCCGGCGACTTCTTCCTCGTCCCCCCGTTCGTCCCGCACCGCGAGGAGAACCCCGACCCGCACGAGCCCGCGGTCGTCGTGATCGCCCGGACCACGCAGGAGCCGATCAAGGTCTCCGTGCCCGAGCTGTACCGGCTGGAGGAGACACCTCGGTGAGGCCCGCGGCGTCCCTCAGTGCCTGAACCTGGGCAGCCTGCGGCCCTGTTGGCCGGATTCGCGCTCCTTCACGGTGGCCGCGTACTCGTCCACGTACTCCTGGCCGGACAGGGCGAGGATGCTGGACATGATCTCGTCGGTGACGGCGCGGAGCACCGCCTTCTCGTGCTCCATCCCCGCGAACCGCGAGAAGTCCAGCGGCTCGCCGAAACGGATCGTGACCCGCTTGATCCGCGGGACGGCCTGGCCGGGGGGCTGGATCTCGAACGTCCCCACCATCGCGCAGGGGATCACCGGGACCCCGGCCTTGAGGGCCATCACCGCGACCCCGACCTTGCCCTTGTAGAGCCGGCCGTCGTGCGAGCGCGTGCCCTCCGGGTAGATGCCGAGCAGCTCGCCCTTGGCCAGCACGCCCAGCCCCTCGCGGATCGCCGCCTGCCCCGCCTCCTTGCCGGAACGGTCCACCGGGATCTGCCCGGCGCTGCGGAAGAACGCGGCGGTCAGCCGGCCCTTGAGGCCGGGCCCGGTGAAGTACTCCCGCTTCGCGAGGAAGGTGATGCGCCGCCTCAGCACGGCCGGCATGAGGAAGTGGTCCGAGAACGACAGGTGGTTCCCCGCGACGATCGCCGGGCCGCGCTGCGGAACATGTTCCAGCCCCTCGGTCCTCGGCCGGAACAGCAGCCGGAGCACCGGCCCGAGCAGCACGTACTTGAGCACGTAGTAGAACATGGGCTGACTCCCTACTCCCTACTACACGGATGGGCTGACGGGCCGTCAGGCCATTTTGCCCTTGGTGCGACCCGCGGCTGTGGTGTCGTGTACCCCGTGTCGACGCCGACGTGATTCGGATACCGATATGGGGGAAGACGCACCGGAAGGGAAAACCACGGCCTGATGGGGGAAGCTTGGATGCGCAGTGACAGCACGGCCTTCCTCGACGACGCACGGCCGGCCCGGGCTCAGTCCGCCTCCAGGACCTACGGCGACCCGCGCGCCGCCATCGCGGCGGCGAGGGACTTCACCGCGTCGTTCCTGCGGGCCCGGGCGGAGGCCGGGGCGGCGATAGGGCAGCGCACCGTGGAGGACGCCCGCCTCGTGGTGAGCGAACTGGTCACCAACGTCGTCCGGCACGCCGCGGGGCCCTGCCGGGTGGAGCTGGGTCTCGCCCGCGGGACGCTGGAGATCGCCGTAACGGACACGTACGAGGCGGCCCCCATCGCTCATGCACCCGACCCGGGAAGGGTGGGGCAGCATGGACTGGAGATCGTCCTCGCGCTGTGCGAAAGCGTGGACGTGGAGCCGGTGCCCTCGGGGAAGCGCGTACGGGCGCGCCTCAAGGTGAAGTGACCGACATCGCGGTTCGGAGGAGGAAAGCAGGAATGGGACCCTCTCGGGTGCAGGTGCGAGTCGAGCCCCGGCCGGCCGGCATCGGTGTCGTCACCGTCAGCGGCGAGCTCGATTACGACGGGATCAGCGCATTCGAGCAAGCACTCACCGCCGCCCAGGCGCGCGGCATGCACCAACTGCTGCTGGATCTGTCGCCCCTGACGTTCATGGACTCCTCCGGAGTCAACGCCTTCCTCAGAGCGCAGCGCGCCACCACGACCACCGGCGGATGGCTACGCCTCGCCAACGCCCAGCCGTCGGTGCTCAAAGTGATCGAACTCGTCGGCCTGGGCCAGGCGATCCCGCTGTACGGCACCGTTGAGGAAGCGCTGGAAGCCTGAGCCTGAGCCGGCGGTGCGCACCCCGCCCGCGGCAGCCGCATCGCGGTCGGCGGCGAGGCGGAAGCCGCTCAGGCCGGTGGCGAGGGCCCTGCGCTGGGCGGCCGGCATGGCGGAGATGACGTGGATCAGGGCTGCTTCGCGGCGGGCGCGGAGGTCTTTGAGGTAGTTCTCGCCGCGTCCGGAG
>NZ_JBEXNO010000091.1:0-3582 GCF_040611175.1 Streptomyces sp. NPDC003036
GGTCGGGGTGCCCCGGCGCGGCGCGGGCGGGGGGGGCCCCCCCCCCGCGGGCCGGCGGGGTGTCCGGCCGGTGGGAGACCGGCCACCCGGGGCCGGAGGCGCGTGGGGACTGCGCTGGGCGCTCCGGCCGACCGTGGGGGGAAGGAGGGGCTTGGGTGGGCTACTTGACGAGCTTGCCGTCGGGGGAGACGGCGAACCAGGTTCCGCCGACGCCCTGGCCGTTGGTGTCACCGGGCTTCTTGTCGCCCGCGAAGGTGTAGAGCGGCCAGCAGTCGATGGTCTGCTGCTTGATGCCGTCGGGCCGGTTGAAGGTCACGAAGCCCTTGAGCTTGATGCCCTCGGTGTCGTTCTTGTCGACGGGCGCGACCACCGGCCACTTCTTGAGGCAGTCGCCGGTGCAGGCGGTCTTCATGGGCCAGGCGGAGTCTTTCTGGAACCGGTAGACCGTCATGCCGTTCTTGTCGACGACGACCTCGCCCAGCTTGGGGTCCTTGCGGACCGACAGGCCTGCCGGGTCGGCCGGGGTGGCGGCGTCCTCGCCGCCGCCCTCGCCGGTCGCGGGCTCCTCCGGCTCCTCCGCGCCGCCCCCGTCGCCCGAGCCGCCGTTGCCGGGGGCCGCCTTCTTGCCGTCGGGGGACGCCGCGTACCAGGTGCCGCCGACGCCCTGGCCCTTGGCCTCGCCGGGCTTGGTGTCCTTGGCGTACCGGTACATCGGCCAGCCGTCGACGGTCAGTTGCTTGGTGCCGTCGGCGCGGGTCACCACGCCCATCAGGGAGGCGTCGGCGCCCGCCGGGGGCTTGGCGCCGTCGGCGGAGACGACCGGCCAGGTCTTGGCGCACTCCCCCTCGCAGTTCGACTTGGGCGGGCTCGCCGTGTCCTTGTCGAAGCGGTAGAGCGTGAAGCCCTCGCTGTCGGTGAGGACCTTGCCGAACTCCTTGCTGTCCCAGACGGCGAGTTGACCGGCCGGCTTGGCCGCGGCGGCGCCGCCCTG
Source organism: Streptomyces sp. NPDC003036 (assembly GCF_040611175.1). Classification (NCBI taxonomy): domain Bacteria; kingdom Bacillati; phylum Actinomycetota; class Actinomycetes; order Kitasatosporales; family Streptomycetaceae; genus Streptomyces; species Streptomyces sp. NPDC003036. The sequence goes on from NZ_JBEXNO010000091.1 coordinate 992, forward strand.
GGCCGCGGCGCCGGAGCCGTAACCGTCGTCGGACCCGTAGCCGGCCGCGTTCTCCGCGGGCGCTCCGGCCGGTGCGGCGGCGCCGACGGACTGGCCGTTGGGGGTCTGGCTGCCCTTCTCCTGACCGCACGCCGTCGTCAGCGCCAGCACGGCCGCCGCGGTCACCGCGAGCGAGGCGTTCCGCCAGGTCTTCATGTCAACTCCCGTTGGGTTCTAGCCGGTTGTCGGCGCCCCGTGTGCGCCGTTCACGGTCCTAGGTACGGGCGGGGAGGCGGTCGGTGTTCAACGCGGCGCCCGGAAATTTGTCCCGGGTGCCGGAGAAGGCGCCCGGAAGAACCGCTCCTTCAGGGGAATCACCACGGTTCAGGCCCCGCCGCACCCCCGAACTGATCATGCTTTTGGCCGTGTACGGAACGAATGTCGCGCGGCTGCTTCCGGTCGCCTCCCTCACCTGGCTGCTGCTGGCGCCACTGCCCGCGGCCGCCGACGCTTGCGCCCACGCCGTCGTCGGGCCCTCGGGACCGGAGAGCGCGGTGTCGATCGCGGGGAGCGGCAGCTGCACCCCGTCGCCGTCCCCGCCTCCGCCGCCGTCCCCTTCCCCGACGCCCACACCCACGCCCACACCGGAGCCCCCTCCCCCACCGCCGCCGAAGCCCGCGCCGCCGAAGCCGACGCCCAAGCCGCCGCCACCGCCGCCTCCCGTGCGACCGGCGCCCGCGCCCCCTCCCCCGCCGCCGCCACCGAAGCCCGAGGTGAAACCGGAACCCGCACCGCCGGCGCCCGCGCCGCCGCGGCCCGTACGGCCACCGAAGCCGGCGCCCTCGCCCCCCGTACCGCTGCCCGCCTACAAGCGCGTGGCGCCGCCGGAGCCCTCCGGCGGCCCGTCCCCGGTGTCCGTGATGCTCCTGGTCACGGCACCCGCGGTGCTCGCCGCCGCCGCGCTGCGCGGCCGCTCGTCCCGCTGATCCCGCACTCACCGACGGAGAGATGCCTTGTCGGAATGGCTTGTTCTGTCCATCGCGATGGCCGCCGCCTGCGCCGTCGTCCTCACCATCGTCGTCTTCAACAACCGGCGCGTCGGTGACGACGACGATCCCAGCGAGACCCCGGACGTCATCGAGTACATGACGATGATGATCGGCGTGGTGTACGCGATCGTCCTCGGCCTCGCCATCGCCGGCGTCTGGGAGGGCCGCGGCGCCGCCCAGGACACCGTCCGCCAGGAGGCGCAGGCCCTCCACGAGGTGGACCGGCGCGTCGAGGTGTGGCCCGAGGCCGTGCGCGAGGGCGTGCGGGACGACGTGCGGGCGTACGTGTCCCACGTCGTCGACAGCGAATGGGCGCACATGGCCGACCGGGGCGAGCTGACCGAGAAGGGCACCGAGCTGCTGGAGCGGCTGCGGCGGAGCATCACCGACTACCGGCCGGCGGACGCGCACGAGGGCGAGGCGTACCAGCCGCTGGTGGACCAGGTGGCGCTCGTGGACGACGCCCGCGGCGCACGCGCCGAGAGTGCGGGCGCCACCATGCCGGGGGTGGTGTGGTTCGGCCTGATCATCGGGGCGCTGGTCACCATCGGCATGATCTTCATGCTCCAGATCCGGCGTACGTTCCGCGAGCTGCTGCTGGCCGGTCTCTTCAGCGCGCTCATCGCCTTCCTGCTGTTCTTGATCTGGGCGTTCGACGCGCCGTTCGGCCGTGGGGTGTCCGCGACACCGGACCCGTTCCTCACCCTCTTCCCGCATCTGCGGAGCTGAGGACATCCGCCGTCCGGGGGACTCCGGTGCCCCATTCGCCCGTCTGGGATCGCGGGTGTGGTACAGCGCTCCTAGCGTGTCGGGCATCGAGGTGCATATCAGACCCTTTGTGGAAATCCGTTCCGCAGCTGCCCCTCGGGACACGGAGGATCGACCATGCGCGCGATACGTGCCGCGTCCGCCGCTCTGCTGGGAGCGGCCGCCCTCGCCCTCACCACTCCCGCCGCCGCGCAGCAGGGCGACTTCCTCATCAACCCGACGACCGTGCAGCCGGGTGGCAGGATCACCCTCTCCGCCCCCGGTTGCCCGGGTACGGCCATGGCGTCGGCAGGTGTCTTCGACACGGTGACCATCCCGGCCGGCGGGTCGGCCACGGCCACCGTCGACTGGGACGCCAGGCGCGGAGCGGTCTACACGGTGAACTTCACCTGCGCCGGGGGCAGCCCCGGCTCCGTGGACCTCAGGATCGCCATGGCCACCGCCACGCCGACGACCAAGTCCACCGCGGCCCCGACCGTCACCAGGACGGCCACCGCGACGGTCGCGCCCACCCGTGGCGCGCGCGGCGGCCTCGGCGGCAGCGTCGGCGGCTGGCACACCGGCCAGCTCGCCCTCGGTACGGGCCTGGTGGTGGCCGCGGCCACCGGCGTCATCGTCGTGATGCGCCGCCGGGCCGAGAACCGCCGCCACTGACAACCGGAAAGCAACCGGAGAAGGACAACCGGAGAAGCCCCGGAAAGCCCTGTCCATCTACACGACCTGCGCCGCCACCGGCTTATCCATGGGCCTGGTGCTCTCGGGCCTGCTCACCGAGCTGAGCTGGCGCTGGACCAT
>NZ_JBEXNO010000092.1:0-3100 GCF_040611175.1 Streptomyces sp. NPDC003036
GTGGAAGGGGTCGAGGCTCAGCAGGCGGACGGCGGCCGTGGCGGGGCCGCTGACCGTCTCGTACGCGACGCAGTGCGCCGCGTCCTCGGGCCCGAGCCCGGCCGCCCGCGCGGCGAGCCCGAGTACGACGGGCTGGTGCGCGCCGCGCGGGAACCGCCGGGCCAGCGCGTCGAGTTCGGGGCACGGCCAGGTGGCGCGGGCGGCCCGCAGCATCTGGCGGCCGAGCTTGCGGGCGGTGGCGCGCAGCGCGGGCGAGGGGGTGCGGGCGTCGGCGGCCTCGTCGAGGGCGGCGGGGTCGAGCCGAGGGCGGCCGCGGCGGCGAGTGCCGCCGAGGTGAGGCCCGTGGTGTGCAGGCGGCCGCGGCAGAAGGCCTCCAGGTCGCGGGCGTCGCGGAGGCGGCCCGCCTTGACGGCCGGTTCGGCGCCGCCAGAGTGGGCGTGGCCGCCGGCGGGGAACCGCCCGTCGGCGAGGACGAGGAGAGCGGACCGGGACATCGTCGGCGCCCTCAGAAGAGGAAGTAGCGCTGGGCCATGGGCAGTTCGGCGGCGGGCGCCGGGTCGACCGGTTCACCGTCGATCGTCACCGTGAAGGTGTCGGCGTCGACCTCGACGCGCGGCAGGGCGTCGTTCTCGCGCATGTCGGCCTTGGTGACTCCGCGGGTGCTCTTGATCGCCACGAATCCCTTGTCCAGTCCCAGCCGTTCGGGCAGCCCGTCGTCGAGGGCGCTGTGCGTGACGAAGTTGTACGAGCCCGCCGCGGCGGCCCGGCCGAGCGCGCCGAACATGGGGCGGGGCATGACCGGCTGGGGCGTGGGGATGGACGCGTTGGCGTCGCCCATCTGCGCGTACGCGATCTGGCCGCCCTTGATCACGGTCTGCGGCTTCACGCCGAAGAACGCCGGGTCCCAGAGCACCAGGTCGGCGAGCTTGCCGGGCTCGACGGACCCGATCTCGTGGTCGAGGCCCTGCGCCACGGCCGGGTTGATCGTGTACTTGGCGACATAGCGGCGTGCGCGGTGGTTGTCGACGCGGCCGTCGCCGGGCAGTGCGCCGCGGCGCCGCTTCATCACGTGCGCGGTCTGCCAGGTCCGCAGGATCACCTCGCCGACGCGGCCCATCGCCTGGGAGTCGGAGGAGATGATCGAGATGGCGCCCATGTCGTGGAGGATGTCCTCGGCCGCGATGGTCGAGGGCCGGATGCGGGACTCGGCGAACGCCAGGTCCTCGGGGACGGCCGGGTTGAGGTGGTGGCAGACCATCAGCATGTCGAGGTGTTCGTCGAGCGTGTTGACGGTGTGCGGGCGGGTGGGGTTGGTGGAGCTGGGCAGGACGTACGGCTCCGAGACCACGGTGATGATGTCGGGGGCGTGACCGCCGCCCGCGCCCTCGGTGTGGTACGCGTGGATGGTGCGGCCCGCGATGGCGGCGAGGGTGTCGCCGACGAACCCGGCTTCGTTCAGCGTGTCGGTGTGGATGGCCAGTTGGGCGCCGGTCTCGTCGCAGACGCCGAGGCAGGCGTCGATGACGGCCGGGGTCGCGCCCCAGTCCTCGTGGATCTTGAACCCGAGGGCCCCGCCGCGCAGCTGGGAGTGCATCGCCTCGCGCGACATCGTGTTGCCCTTGCCGAGCAGACCGATGTTGACGGGGTACGTCTCCAGCGCCTCGAACATCCGGGCGAGGTGCCAGGGGCCGGGGGTGACGGTGGTGGCCTTGCTGCCCTCGGCGGGTCCGGTGCCGCCGCCGACGAGGGTGGTGATGCCGGAGGTCAGCGCCTGTTCGACGACGGTCGGCGAGATGAAGTGGATGTGCGCGTCGATGGCGCCCGCGGTGAGGATCTTGCCGTTGCCGGCGATGATCTCGGTCTCGGGGCCGATGACGAGGTCCGGGTGGACGCCGTCCATGGTGTCGGGGTTGCCGGCCTTGCCGATGCCGGTGATGCGGCCGTCGCGGATGCCGATGTCCGCCTTGACGATGCCCCAGTGGTCGATGACGACGGCGCCGGTGATGACGGTGTCCGGGGCGCCTTCGGCGCGGGTGGTGCGGGCCTGGCCCATGGACTCGCGGATCACCTTGCCGCCGCCGAAGACCGCCTCGTCGCCGGAGCGGCCGGGCCCGCCGGAGCGGTCCTCCTCGATCTCGACGAGCAGGTCGGTGTCGGCGAGGCGGATCCGGTCGCCGGTGGTGGGGCCGAAGAGGTCGGCGTACTGGGGGCGGGCGAGCTCAGCCATCGAGGGCTCCTCCGGTCTGTCCGCGCAGGCCGGGGACGACGCGGCGGCCGGCGAGAGGGACGAGTTCGACGTCGACGGGGATGCCGGGCTCGAAGCGCACGGCCGTACCGGCGGCGATGTTGAGCCGCAGGCCGCGGGCGGCGGAGCGGTCGAACGCGAGGCCCGGGTTGACCTCGGCGAAGTGGTAGTGGGAGCCGACCTGGACGGGCCGATCGGCGGCGTTGAGCACGGTGAGGCGGGTGACGGGGCGGCCTTCGTTGAGGGGCACGGGCTCGTCGGCGTAGAGGATCTCTCCGGGGATCATCGGTGGCGTTCCCCGTCAGACGATCGGCTCGTGGACGGTGACGAGCTTGGTGCCGTCGGGGAAGGTCGCCTCGACCTGGACGTCGTGGATCATCTCGGGGATGCCCTCCATGACGTCGTCGCGGCTGAGGACCTTGCGCCCGGACGCCATGAGCTCGGCGACGGTCCGGCCGTCCCTGGCGCCCTCCAGGATGTGCGCGGTGATCAGGGCGACGGCCTCGGGGTGGTTGAGCCGCACCCCGCGTGCCCTGCGCTTCTCCGCGACGTCGGCAGCGACATGAATGAGCAGGCGCTCCTGCTCGTGCGGGCTCAGTTGCACGTTTCACCTCACATGTTCCCGCCCGGCGCGACCCCGGGCAGCAGCGGGACCCTATCCGGCTTCAACACTCTGTTGACCTGGGGAAACGATTGTGAGGGAGAGATATTTCAATCTCGGGCAGAAGTTTTTCCAGCAGGTTAACTACGGCTTTGCCTGGCCATGGGACGCGGACGGCTCGTATCCGGTCGGGGCTGGAAGCCGTTGCAGATTCCCAGGACCGGCATACCGGCCTTCGCCTGCTCGATGATCGT
>NZ_JBEXNO010000093.1:0-2214 GCF_040611175.1 Streptomyces sp. NPDC003036
CTTCCGATCGGTCGGACTCTCGTTCACCGCGCTTCGCGCGAGTTCAGTCGTTTTACGTCCGACCACCCCCCACGCTCCACCCCCGTCCCCCTCACGCGGGTGGTCCATTCCGTCGCCGGTGCGTGCATCCCCGGGTGGGTAGGGCCCCCGCGCAACCGAGCGGCGTCCTCGTGCGTCGTACGCACGTACGCTCACGAGGCGAAGGAGTGCAAGGGTGTTCGGTGGGGCGACGGCCGCGGCCGGGGCGACAAGGCGACTGTGTACGCGCGTTCTGGCGGTTCTCGTCGCCGTGAGCACCCTCACCCTCGCCGGGCACGGCACCCGCGCCGAAGCGGCGGCCGCCTGTTCCGGACGGCTCGTCAAGACCGTGGCCTTCTCCACCGGAGAGCTGAGGGTCTACAAGAACCGCCAGTACGCGTGCGCCGTCGCCGTCGCCAAGAAGCCGGGTGTGCGCCGCGCCATGGCCGTCACCATCCAGGCGCGCGGCGGGCGCGCGGCCACCGACAAGGGGCGGTTCACCCGGCAGGCCGGGCCCGTGACGGTGCACGCCCTCAACCGCTGCGTCCGCGCGTCCGGCGCGGTCGCCGGCAAGGGCGGAACCACGGGCTGGTTCCTCTGCTGAGCAAGTGCCCAGCAAGTGCCTCTGGTGGCAGGGGCATTGACCCCGCTAGGTTCACGGCGACCACCGTGACCCAAGTGGAGGGTGCATGCGTAAGGCGCTCAGATGGCTGCTGTCGCTCGTGGTGCTCATAGGCACCGTGAGCGCGACCGGTACGGCCACGGCCACCGCCGTCGTACCGGCCGACAGCCGCACGACCACGGACAGGGACATCAAGGACCGCATCCTGGCGATCCCCGGGATGACCCTGCTGGAGGAGAAGCCCTACCCCGGCTACCGCTTCTTCGTCCTCGGCTACACCCAGCCGGTCGACCACCGTGACCCGACCCGCGGCACCTTCCAGCAGCGCGTCACCGTGCTGCACAAGGACACCGCCCGCCCGACGGTCTTCTACACGAGCGGGTACGCGCTCAGCACCCGCCCTTGGCGCAGCGAGCCGGCGGCCATCGTCGACGGCAACCAGGTCGCCATGGAGTACCGCTTCTTCACCCCGTCCCGCCCGGAGCCCGCCGACTGGTCGAAGCTCGACATCTGGCAGGCGGCCTCCGACCAGCACCGCGTCTTCGCCGCGCTGAAGCCGCTGTACGACCGCAAGTGGCTGGCCACCGGCGTGTCCAAGGGAGGCATGACGGCGACGTACTACGAGCGCTTCTACCCGCGGGACATGGACGGCGTCGTCGCGTACGTCGCGCCCAACGACGTGGTGGAGAAGGAGGACTCGGCGTACGACCGGTTCTTCGCGACCGTCGGGACCAAGGAGTGCCGCGACCGGCTGAACGCCATGCAGCGCGAGGCGCTGGTCCGCCGTGAGCCGCTGCAGAAGAAGTACCGCGCGTGGGCGGACGAGACGGGCGCGACCTTCACCACCCTCGGCAGCCTCGACAAGGCGTACGAAGCGGTCGTCCTCGACTTCGTCTGGGGCTTCTGGCAGTACCACACCGAGGCCGAGTGCGCCGACATCCCCGACGCCGCCACCGCCTCCGACCAGACCGTCTACGACACCATCGACGGCTACTCGGGCTGGTCGTATTACACCGACCAGGGCCTGGAGTGGGCGGTCCCGTACTACTACCAGGCCGCCACGCAGCTCGGTTCGCCGAGCCTGCGGATGGACCACCTCAAGGGCCTGACGCGGTACGGCTACCAGCCCGCCCGGGCCTTCGTCCCGCGTGACGTCCCGCTGCCCCGCTTCCAGTCGTGGGCGATGCGGGACGTCGACACCTGGGTGCGCACGCGGGCGCACCGGATGCTCTTCGTGTACGGCGCCAACGACCCGTGGGGCGCGGAGCGGTTCCGCGTCGACAAGGGCGCCCGCGACAGCTACGTCTTCGCGGCGCCCGGCGCCAACCACGGGGCGAGCGTCTCCGCGCTGGTCGAGGCCGAGCGTACGAAGGCCACGGCACGGATCCAGGAGTGGGCGGGCATCGCCCCGGCGCCGGTCCGCACCGTCCCGGGGCTGGACAAGCGCACGCTCGTGCGCGAGCAGACGCTGCGTCCGTAGGGCGGTGGCCGGGCGGGGAGGACGAGGAGACGAGCCTCGCCGTGTTCCTGTTCCTGCTCTTCCTGCCCGTGGCGATCGTCACCGTGATGGCGGG
>NZ_JBEXNO010000094.1:0-1932 GCF_040611175.1 Streptomyces sp. NPDC003036
GCGGGCCCGCCGGCCGGGGGGGCCCAACCGCACCAGGAAGCGGCGCGGCGTGCCGGGGGGCGCGGGCTCCGGGCTGGGGGGGGGCGGAGGGGCATAAATGCCCCTATTGAATTCCGCCTTTCGGCGGAATTCCGCAGGAATTCGCCTGTCGGCGAATTCGGAGTGGTTTCTGATAAGCCCCTTCGGGGCTTATTCTTGGGCGGGTTGAATTGCCTTTCGGCAATTCGGGCTGTGGGGTGTTTGAGAGCCTTTCGGCTTTCTTTCCAATTCCCGCAACACGGGAATTGATGGGGCGTGAGGTGACGGGGTGTCCGCCGGTGGCGGACACGGCGGGGGTGGGGGTTGGGCCCCTGTCGGGGCCGGGGGTGTGTGGGTGTTTCGTAGTGAGGGCGTGGCTAGAGTCTGGGTTCTGTCCTCATGTCCCCTGCCTGCTAGGTGGGGTGATGGGGTGTCGAGCTGACGTCGGGCCCCTGTCGGGGCCGAGGGGGATGGGGTGGGGTGGCGGTACCGGTACGGCGGTACGTGCCCGGGAGCCGCCGCCCCGTTCCCGGGGCGCGGCATGGGTGATTTCCTTGCTGTCATTCACGGGGGAGCTCTGCCTTTATTTGGGCCTGCGCGAGCGCATCTATTGGGTACTCGTTTTCTTGGAATCTTTCGCGGCTTTATAGCCGGAGGTTTTAGTCTCTAGAAAGATACTGATGCATGAGCCACCATCTTTTCTGTATGTGCCCTCAACTTGTCCTGACTGACACTCGCCCAGAAACCCTTAATTTGATGCATCGTCAGTTTATTGTATGGAAATAGATGCCTCGTGAGAAAACAGAAAGAGCAGGCTCAAGAAATAAGAAAAGGACCCCTTTCGGGGCCCTCATTTCGGTATTTCGCTCTGTTTATGGAGTGGTTGGAAGGCTGTAAGAGAACAGCTTGTCTACCTCTTGGAACCCGGCCGACTCGTAGAGGCGGTTGGCCGCTGTGCGGTCACGTTCGTCGCCGGGCGGGGCGTCGTCGTCCACGTAGAGGATCACCTCGCTGGCGCCGAGCCCGGCAAGGGCGTGGAGCGCTGAGCCGAGCATGGCGTGGCCCAGTCCCCGCCCGCGTGCGTGCGGTGCGACGGTGATCCACCACAGCACGCCGATGCTCTGGACCGGCAGCCCCACCACAGCCTCTGCGACCGTCTTGCGGCCCTGTCGGGCCTCCAATCGGCGGGCGTCCTTGCCGCCCGGGTCTGGGCCCACCCTGACGTCCGGCAGGCGCGGCAGACCGCGCGCGGGCAGGTCAGCCCGCATGTACCGCCACAGCCTCTCGCCGGTGAACCCGGCGCGCTCCAGCGCCGCTGCCGTGGCGGGCCGGTGACCGACCGGCAGAGCCTCCAGCCCCAGGGACAGGGCGGAGGCGAAGTGGAACGCGTGGACCGGCCGGGGCCCGAGGGCGGTGACCGTGTGCCGGATCAGCGCGTCAGCGACGTCGGGCCGTTCCCGGCAGTGCAGCCACAGCAGCTGCCCCGTACCGTCCTTGGGGCGCCGCGCGTACGAGACGGCGCCGAGAACTGCGCCCGCCCTGTCCGCCGCCACCTGCGTAACCGGCCCCTCCAGCTCCGCCCACCATCCCGCGTCCACCGGTGAGCGGCCCTCCAGCGCCTCGTTCAGCATGCCGGGCGTGACCCGGGGCTGGCCCGGCAGCAGGTCGGCGTTGACCAGCTCCACCACCGCGCCCGCGTCGCCGGGGGCGTAGGGGCGCAGCGTCACGTCCAGTACGGGACTCACAGTGACGACCATGCGTGGTTCCTCCCTTTCATGTCCAGAACCGACCAGGTGGCCGGGGGGGGCCCCGTAAAGGGGGGTTCCCCGCCCGGGGTGGGGGGAGGTTATCCCATAACCCCACCCAGGACCCCGGCTGCGGGGGGCCACAGTTGGAACGCGGGCAGGGGGAGAA
>NZ_JBEXNO010000096.1:0-1571 GCF_040611175.1 Streptomyces sp. NPDC003036
CCCCTTTTTGCCGGCGCCTCTTTCTGCCGGGCGGCGGGCGCCTCTCACAACATTCCGCGCACTGGGGGGGGGCTCTCGGGCGTTTTGACCCCCCCCCCACCAGAAGGGGTGAATGCACGTAACTTTCCCGTACGCGACGCGTTTGGTCGCGCTACGGGTCAACGCCCTCACACACAGTGAGGGCGCCCGTCAGGAGTCGCCGGGGTACACCCAGGGGTTGGGCCGGCACGCGATGCCGTCGACCTTCAGCGACTTGGTCTGCTGCTGCATGACCGGCGCGAGCGCGCCCGGCGTGCGGCACGTGACGTGGTTGTGCCCGAGACGGTGTCCCACCTCGTGGTTGATCAGCATCTGCCGGTACGCGTGCATGGCGTCGGCGCCGTACGTCTCCGAGCCCTGCGCCCAGCGGTAGGCGTTGATCATCACGCGCTCGGTGGCGGCGGAGTCGCACGAGACGTTGTCGATCGTCGTGTCCAGGCCGGACTTGGCGCACCAGACGCCGGTCGTGCCGGGGCTGGCGAGGGTGATGACGAACCGCGCCTCGCCGCTCGACACGCGCTCGAACGTCATGGCGCCGCCGTGCGCCCAGCTGCGGTCGTCGTTCAGGGTCTTGTGGACCGCCTCGGCGAACAGCCGCGCGTCGAGCCCGAGCCCCTTCTCCACGTCGACGCGGTAGCGCACCTTCTCGCCCTTCCCCGGCGCCTTGTCGAACCCGGGGACGACCTCGAACGCGCCGGACCCCTTCAGCTCGGGGTCCATCGGGAACTGCCGCGTCATGAGCTGCTCGTACGTGGCGGGCGGGGCCGGCTGGTCCACCTGGCCGGCGGCCTCGGGCGGCACGGCCCGCCCGTCGGAGCGGTCGGAGCGGTCGGAGCGGGAGCCGGAGCCGCCGTCGTCGCCGCGCTGGGCGGACTCGCCCGCCGACCGGTTGGCGGAGAGGTCCGGGCCCGTGCCGGTGACCTGGCCGGCCACGACGACCGCGAGGACCGTGGTGACGGCGGCGGCCGCGATGCCGGTGACGGTGCGGCCCTTGCCGGACCTGCTCTCCCTCTCCTTGAGGACGGTGACCGAGGCCTCGGACCCCTCCTCCCCCTGATCCGTCCGCCGCGGGTCCCCCTCGAACGCCTCCAGGAACTCGCGCCGCGGTCCCGGTATCCGCGCCCCGGCACCCACGCCGCTCCTCGGCCTCGGCGACGTACGGGGTACGCCCTGCCCGTCGCCGTACCGGGCGGGCTGCTCCTGGTGCGGGTGCTCCGGGTGGCCGCCGCGCACGTGCGGGTCCTGTCGCCACTCGTCGGCGTACGCCCTCGGCGTCTCCTGCGGCCGGGGCGGAGGCGGGGAGGCGGGCGCGGCTCCCTTGCGGCGCCGTCCGGTGCCGGGCCCGGGGGCGGGGCCGTGACCGGGTACGGGACCGTGACCGGGTACGGGCCGTTCCGCCGGGGCGGGTGCGGCCTCGCTCGCGGCCGGCGCGGCGGCGGAGGAGCCCTTGCGACTATGTCGTCCCACGCCCTGGATCAGCTCCCGCCGTCGTGGGGGGCGCCCGCCCCCCCGCCGCGCGGGGGGGTGGGGTG
>NZ_JBEXNO010000097.1:0-1273 GCF_040611175.1 Streptomyces sp. NPDC003036
GCCACCGTACGCGCGTACGGTGGCGCCGCTCGGCCTCACACGGTGACGCCCGCCCTTACGCGGTACCGCCGTTCCGGTTGCGGGACGGTACGTCGGGCCGGCCGCCGGCGCCGGTCGTGACGGTGTCCGCGGTGGCGGCGGACAGGAGGCGCAGCGCCGCCTCCGACGGCGTGCCCGGCTCGGCGCTGTAGGCGAGCAGGCGCTGGCCCGAGGCGTCGGACAGGTGCATGCTCTCGAACTCGAGCTCCATCGGGCCGACGAGGGGGTGGTGGAACCGCTTGGCGCCCGAGGTGCAGTTGCGCACCGGGTGGCGGGACCACATCGCGGAGAACTCCGGGCTGTTCATGGCCAGTTGGCCGATGAGCTCGGCGAGGTGCCGGTCGTCGGGGTGGCGGCCGGCGGTCAGGCGCAGCGCGGCGAGCGCCGTCCGCGCCTCCTCCTCCCACTCCGTGTAGAGCTCGCGGGTGTGCGCGTCCAGGAAGAGCATGCGGGTCAGGTTCGGCCGCTGCGTGGGACTGTCGGGGCTGTCGGGGTCGATGTGCCCGGCGAGCAGCGCGTGGCCCAGGGGGTTCCAGGCCAGGACGTCGTTGCGCCGGTCGAGGACCACGGCAGGCACCTCGCCCATCGCGTTCAGCAGGTTCCTGAGGCCGGGGCGGGCGTGCTCGGGGCGCGGGGCCTGGGGGCGGCGGGGCCGGGCGGGGCGGGCCAGGTCCTTCAGGTGCGCGCACTCGTCCTCGCTGAGCCGCAGCGCCCGCGCGATGGCGTCCAGGACGGCCTCGGAGGCGTTGGTGCTCTGCCCCTGTTCGAGCCGGGTGTAGTGCGTGACGCTGACTCCGGCGAGCAGGGCCAGCTCCTCGCGGCGCAGACCGGGCACCCGCCTGCGGGTGCCGTGCGGCGGCAGGCCGACGTCCTCCGGCCGCAGCCTGGCGCGGCGGCTGCGCAGGAAGGCTCCGAGTTCCGATTGAGTACCCATGCCGTCCAGTTTCCCCGCCGAGCACCTCGGTTGCGAGCGCTGAGCCTACTCGTGTCATGACTAGTCTCCGGTCTCGTGGTCTCCCGGCGCCTAGCCAGAAGAGAGGTCTGGGTAGCCGACGGCATCGGCGCCAAGGTTGCTTCGTAACCGCCCTGTTGGCGAGACGAAGCGAAGGGAGCCCGGACATGTCGGCCGTTGTCGAAGGTGTGAAGTCGGTTGGTGAGGGGAGGACTGTCGGTCCGCCTCGGATGACGGGCCGGCAGCGGCTGGTGCTGGTGGTGTTGCTGGTCGCGCAGTTCA
>NZ_JBEXNO010000098.1:0-1262 GCF_040611175.1 Streptomyces sp. NPDC003036
CATCACCGCCGTCGACGGCGCGGGCTTCTTCTGCGACTACGTACGCGAGGCCTTCCTCTCCAGCCCGGTCTTCGGGAAGGACCGGGAGGAGCGCAGCACCGGATCGCCGAGCTGCTGATCCGCACGGAGGGCCCGGACGCGCACCGCGAGGTGTGGGTGGGCGCCGAGCCCGACCAAATCGCGGTGCGGCGCAACGAGACGCAGTACCTGGGCGAGACCGAGCCCATGCCGGCCCGCGCCGACGACGCGCTGATCCGCTCGGCGGTGATGACGGGCGCCGAGGTGCTGCGGGTGCGGCCGGAGATCGAGGACGAGGTCCCGGTCGGCGGCCTGGGCGCGCTGCTGCGCTGGCCGTACGACGAGAGCGAACGCGTACGCGAGGCGGAGCCGGCGTAACGGGCCCGCTCCCGCGGCTCGGCGCGGCCTGGGGCTGCCTTCGCGGGCGGCGCCCGGCCGCGTCCGTACCCCTGCGCCCGCTTCGTACGCCCCGGAAGGGGTACGTGCGTCCCATGTCCGCAGATCAAGCCGCCGCCCACACCGCAGCCCGCACCGCCGATCCCGTCCGTTCCCGTGTCGCCGCGCTGCTGAGCGCCTGGGACCGGGAGGTCTTCCACCGGGTGGCGACCCGCCACTGGCCGGGTGCCGAGCCGCTCCTCCCCCGGCTGAGCCGCAGCGCCAACCACGGGCTGCTGTGGTTCGGCGCGGCGGCCGGGATCGCCGCGCTCGGGCGCGGGGCGGGTGCGCGGCGGGCGGCCGTGCGCGGGGTGGCGTCACTGGCGGTGGCGTCCGCCACCATCAACACCGTCGGCAAGCGGTCGGTGCGGCGGGCCCGCCCCGTGCTGGACGCCGTGCCGATGGTGCGGCGGCTGAAGAAACAGCCCTTCACCACGTCGTTCCCGTCGGGCCACTCGGCCTCTGCGGCGGCCTTCGCGACCGGCGTGGCGCTGGAGTCGCGGGGCTGGGGTGCGGCCGTGGCGCCCGTGGCCGCCGCCGTCGCGCTGTCCCGGATCTACACGGGCGCGCACTACCCGAGCGATGTGCTGGTGGGCGCGGCCCTCGGGGTGGGTGCCGCCTTCGCCGTGCGGGGCGTGGTGCCGACCCGGTCGCAGCTCCCGGCGCCGGGGCGGCCGCACGCGGACGCGCCCGCGCTGCCGGGCGGCGCGGGCCTGGTGGTCGTGGTCAACGACTCCCGAGTCATACTGCGCGTTCGTCTCACATTCGAGGGTGCACAACGCTCCACGAATCAGGGGCGTCCTATGGTC
>NZ_JBEXNO010000099.1:0-1168 GCF_040611175.1 Streptomyces sp. NPDC003036
CATGGTGATCGGCGCGCCGCTGCTGGCGGTGGCCACGCTGCGGCTGCCGCGCAAGACGACGCTGATCACGCTGATCACGGTGTTCGGCCTGGGCCCGCTCCGTCGTTTGCGTACGCCGGTGACTACCGACGGCGACTACGAGGACTGCCGGGCGCGGCGGTAGAGGACCGTCCCGCCGAGCAGGAGGCCCGCACCCGCCGGGATGAGCATCCCGAGCGCGCCGGCACCGGTCTGCGCCAGCTCGTCCTCCGCCTTGGGCGGGGTGACGGTCTGGGCGCCGGGCTCGTTCGGCTCGATCGGGGAGCCGGGCTCGTCCGGAGTGGTCGGCTCGTCCGGGTTGGCCGGCTGACCGGGCTTCCCGGGCTTGCCGGGCTCGTCCGGGCCGGGCTGGCCCGGCTCACCGGGACCAGGGTTACCGGGGTTACCGGGTCCGGGCTGGCCGGGCTCACCGGGGCCCGGGTTACCGGGGTTACCGGGGCCGGGGTTGCCCGGGTTGCCGGGTCCCGGGTTACCCGGGTTGCCGGGGCCGGGGTTACCCGGGTGGCTGGGCTCCTCGTGGCCGTTGGCGCAGCCGTTGCCGAACGCCGGGTTCATCGCGCCGACGACGTCGACGCTGTTGCCGCAGGCGTTGACCGGCACGCTCACCGGGGCCTGGACGTTGTTGCCGGACGCGACACCGGGCGAGTTGCTGGTCGCACCGCTCGCCTTGGCGCCGCTCGACTTGTTGGCGCACTTGTTCCCGAACGTGGGGTTGAGCGCCCCCACGACGTTCACGGAGTTGCCGCACGCGTTCACCGGCACGCTGACCGGCGCCTGGACCGAGTTCCCGGACGCGACGCCCGGGGAGTTCGTCGCGGCCCCGTGGGCGCCGGCGCCGTTGTGCGCCTGTGCGTACCCGCCGCCGAGAGCGAGTACCCCGCCCGCGGCCGCCATGATGGTCAGGCCCTTTCGCGTGACCTGTCGCATAGCTAGTTCCCTGCCTTCTGGGCTCCGGAAATACCCCCGGGCACACCGCGCGGAGGCGTCATGTCCACCGGCCCCGGGGGGGGGGGGGCGCGCGCCCGGGGCGGGGCGGGGCCACGCCCACCCCCGGCCCGGGCCCCGGGGCCGAGCGGGTTGGAAAACAGGGACCAGCGGGGGGGGAGCAGGAGCCCCCGGTGGTTGGTGT
>NZ_JBEXNO010000100.1:0-1151 GCF_040611175.1 Streptomyces sp. NPDC003036
GCCGGCCCGCCCGCCCCGCCGGGGAGGGGGCGCCCGACCACGCCGCCGGGTTCGCCGGACGCCCCGGGCGGGGGGGGGGGCGCCGGGTCCCGGCGCCCGCCCACCCCTCCGACGACGAGGGCCCCGCCATCCCGCGCGGGGCCCTCGTCCCGTCGTACGCGCCTCCTCACCCGCGCTCGTCCCGCGGACGCAGCGGCAGATGGACGCCGACCCGGGTGCCCTCGCCGGGCGTGCTCTCCACCGTGAGGCGGCCCCCCAGGTCCTCCACCCGGTCCGCCATCGACCGCAGACCCGGCGCCCGGTGGCCCGCCGCCAGGACGGCCGCGGCGTCGAAGCCCGCCCCGTCGTCGACCACCCCCACGTGCGCCCAGCGCCGGGTGAAGCGGAGCGTCACCGTCACCCGCCGGGCACCGGCGTGGCGCAGCGCGTTGTACAGGGCCTCGCGGGCCGCCAGGAACAGCTCCCTGCGGCACACGTCGGCCAGCAGCCGCTCGTCGCCCGTCGCCTGGAACCGCACCTCCGCGCCACCGGACCCGACCGTGTCCGCGAACTCCTCCAGCGCCTCGACCAGCGGCGGCAGCACGGTCTGCTCGTGCAGGCCCCCGGTGAGCCGCCGGGTGATGTCGATGGCCTGCTGCAGCGCCTCGCGGGCCAGCTCCAGGTGCGAGGACGCCGCCGGCTCCGCGGCGTGCATCTCGATCCGCCGGGCGGCGGCCGACAGGGCGGTGCCCAGCTCGTCGTGGACCGTACGGGCCAGCCTCCGCCGCTCCTGCCACACCTGGTCGCCCTGGTCCCGGACCGAAGGCATCCGTTCCGGCCAGGCCGGGTCCTCGGGGGCCCCGCCCGTCCGCCGGGCCCGGCCGTAGGCCGAGCGGTGGAGACCTTCCTGAAGCGACCGGGCGAAGCCGTCGCCCACGACGGCTTCGAGCCAGGCGAGGCCGTGCTGCTGGACGAGGGCGGTAGGGGCGCTCATCGGTCCTCCTCGGGAGATCGGGTGGATCAGGGGGAAGTCACGACTGGTTGACAAACCGGTTACGCGGTTTTCAGGCGGAAGCCACCGTCCAGGTGTCGCCGCCGGCGAGGAGTGCGGCGAGGTCGCCTTTGCCCTTGCGTTCGATGGCGGTGTCGAGTTGGTCGGTCATCTGGGTGTC
>NZ_JBEXNO010000101.1:0-1097 GCF_040611175.1 Streptomyces sp. NPDC003036
CCGGCGGCCAGGCCGGTGCGGGCCAGGCTCATGCCCAGGGAGGAGGGGAGGGAGACTTCCAGGCGCTTGCCGCCGACCTCGACGACGACCGTCTCACGGCCGGCCTCGTCCTCGGCGTCCTCCGCGTCGGCGGGCGCGGCGAAGGGCTTGATGTCGTTGACGAACTCGGTCTCGATCCAGCGGGTGTGGACCTGGAAGGGGCCCTCGGCCGGGGCGAAGGCGGGGTCGGTGACGACCTTGCGGTGGAAGGGGATGGCGGTGGCCATGCCCTCGACCTGGAACTCCTCCAGCGCGCGGGCGGCACGCTGGAGTGCCTGCTGCCGGGTGGCGCCGGTGACGATCAGCTTGGCGAGCAGCGAGTCCCACGCCGGGCCGATGACGGACCCGGACTCGACACCGGCGTCCAGGCGGACGCCCGGGCCGGACGGCGGCGCGAAGGTGGTGACGGTGCCCGGGGCCGGGAGGAAGTTGCGGCCGGGGTCTTCGCCGTTGATGCGGAACTCGAAGGAGTGGCCGCGCAGCGGCGGGTCGTCGTAGCCGAGCTCCTCGCCGTCGGCGATGCGGAACATCTCGCGGACGAGGTCGATGCCGGAGACCTCCTCGGTGACCGGGTGCTCGACCTGGAGACGGGTGTTGACCTCCAGGAAGGAGATCGTGCCGTCCATGCCGACGAGGAACTCCACCGTGCCGGCACCGACGTAGCCGGCCTCCTTCAGGATGGCCTTCGAGGCGCGGTACAGCTCGGCGTTCTGCTCCTGGGACAGGAACGGCGCCGGCGCCTCCTCCACCAGCTTCTGGTGGCGGCGCTGCAGCGAGCAGTCACGGGTCGAGACGACCACGACGTTGCCGTGCTGGTCGGCCAGGCACTGGGTCTCGACGTGGCGCGGCTTGTCGAGGTACCGCTCGACGAAGCACTCGCCACGCCCGAAGGCGGCGACGGCCTCGCGGACGGCGGAGTCGTACAGCTCGGGGACCTCTTCGAGGGTGCGGGCGACCTTCAGGCCGCGTCCGCCGCCACCGAAGGCGGCCTTGATCGCGATCGGCAGGCCGTGCTCGCGGGCGAAGGCGACGACCTCGTCCGCGCCGGAGACCGGGTC
>NZ_JBEXNO010000102.1:0-1077 GCF_040611175.1 Streptomyces sp. NPDC003036
GCCGTCGGTGCGCGGGGTGCGTCGCTCGTCCACAACAACGACTGCGTGGATCAGGCGCTGCTCGACGAGATGAAGCCCAACGCCGCTTCCGCCTGTCGTTACGCGCAAGTAACGTGCGAGTGTGACCGGGATATACGGCCGGAGCGCTGAACTGGACGCCGTGGCGGACCTGCTCGACGGGGTCCGCTCCGGGCACGGGGGCGCGCTCCTCATCACCGCCGAACCGGGTCTCGGCCGCACCGCGCTCCTCCACCGGGCCGCCGCCGACTTCACGGGCGGCGGGCGCGTGGTGCGCGTCCGCGCGGTGGCGGCCGAGCGGGGCGTTCCGTACAGCGGGGTGCACGCGCTGCTGTCCGCCGCCGGGGTCCGCGGGGCGGCCGACGTCCTGCGCACCGGTCTGGAGCCGGACCGGCTGGCCGAGCTGCTGCGCGGGGCGGCCGGCGAGGCGCGCTCCCTTCTGGTGTGCGTCGACGACGCCCACCTGTGGGACACCCCGTCGCGCGCCGCGCTCGGCTTCGCGGCGCGGCGCCCGGAGTCGCTGCGCGGCGTCGGGCTACTGCTGGCCGTGGCCGCGCACCGGGCGCAGGACCCGGAGTACGCGGGGGTCCCGGTGGTGCGTCTGGCGCCGTTGGAGGACCAGGCCGTGGCCGCGCTGGTGGACGAGCTGCTGGACGCGCCGGTGGACGAGTCGGTGGACGAGTCGGCGGGCGGGGTCGCCGGTGGCGGTGCCGATCCGGCCGTGCGGGAGGAGCTGCTGCGGGAGCTGCGGTACGAGGCCGAGGGCAATCCCGCGCTGATCGCGGCGGTCGTCGAGGGCCTGACCCCGGCGCAGCGCACCGGTGACGCGCCGCTGCCCCGGCCGCTCGCCGACGGCGGGGTGCTGCTGCGGACGTTCGGCGGGCGGTTGGCGGGGCTGCCGCCGGAGACCCGGTTCACGCTGCTGCTGGCGGCCGCCGCTCAGGAGCCGGTGCCCGGGGCCGCGGGCGCGGACGCGGCGGTGGTGCTGCGGGCCGCCCGGGCCGCCGGGATCGGGTCCGAGGCGCTGGACGCGGCCGAGGCGGCGGGCGTCGTGGTGGG
>NZ_JBEXNO010000103.1:0-1015 GCF_040611175.1 Streptomyces sp. NPDC003036
TCTGAGCGGGCTGCGGCGCGAGTCGATGAAGCCCGAACATCTGGCGCGGGCGGCTTTCGAGGGCATGCTGTGCTCGCTCGCCGACGCCATGGACGGCCGGGCCGGACCGGCGCTGGCCGCCCGCCCGTCGGGCCCGCCGGCGCTGCGGGCGGGCGTCCTGCTGCTCGGCGAGACGGCACGGGCCCGGCGTGGGCCGCGGACCGTGTGACCGACCGGGCGCGCGGGCCACGGCCGTATGACCGTGTGCGCCTGACCGCCGTCACCGCCGCCGTGGCCGACACCCCCTGGGCAACCCAGCACGGGACGTGGACAAGGCGGGCCGGCTGGGGTTCTCCTGGAAGCGAGGGCCCCGGGTGAAGGGGATACCGGTGCACGATGCGATCAGGGTCGCTGTCCAAGCCACCAGGCCCGGTACCTGCCAGGTGGCCGTGGCCGGGGGGCTCCATGTGGCCACCGCGCCGGAGGTCCGTAGGGCTCTGCGTACGGTGCTGGCCGACCACCGTCAGGTGGTCCTCGACTGGGCAAGTTGGATGCGAGCCTGGTCGACCTCTTGGGGAACCTGCTGCGGACCTGACGCCGCCCCCCCACAACACAGCAGCGCCCACACCGTATCGGCGGGGGCGCTGCACTGCTTCCCTGGCAGGGGTGACAGGAATTGAACCTGCGACATCCGGTTTTGGAGACCGGCGCTCTGGCCATCTGAGCTACACCCCTTCGCAGACGCCAGCATGTCAGCCTGCCGGGTGTCGCACCACCGACTTTCCCGGCGGCCGCGGCCCGCCGACTGCCCGCTGCGATCCGCCGCTCGTCGCAAGGCCGTCGGCCAAGGTCGCCGTACGGTGTCGCCGCGCGCCGGGGCCGCGCTGCGTCAACTCGAGTCGGCGGGGTCGCACCTGCATCGACACCCGCCGCTTCGTACCGGGGCCCGAGACCGGGCAGGTCGAGCGGCTGTCGTACACGAAGGGCGACCCCCAGGTCGGGTGACCCGGGGACGGTGACCCCCGGATCCGGTGGC